>DASQKY010000042.1:0-300000 GCA_035630295.1 Acidimicrobiales bacterium
CATCAGCGTGGAGATGGCCGTGTCGGCCAGCATCGCCTGCTCGACGTTGACCTGGAGCAGGGTCCGGCTGGAGACGTCCATGGTGGTGGCCTTGAGCTCCTGCCAGTCCATCTCGCCCAGGCCCTTCAGCCGGGCGAACTCCTTCTTGTGGCCGGGGTTCTCGGCCAGGAACCCGGCCTTGGCCGCGTCGTCCTTCAGGTACACCTTCTCCTTGCCCACGACCGTGGAGTACAGCGGGGGCTGGGCGATGTACACGTGGCGGTGCTCGACCAGGTCCTTCATGTGGCGGAAGAAGAACGTGAGCAGGAGGGTGCGGATGTGGCTGCCGTCGACGTCGGCGTCGCACAGGAGGATGACCCGGTCGTAGCGGATCTTCTCCACGTCGAACTCGTCGGCGCCGAAGCCCGCGCCGATGGCGGAGATCAGGGCCTGGATCTCGTTGTTCTTGAGCATCTTGTCGAGGCGGGCCCGCTCGACGTTGAGGATCTTGCCCCGGATGGGGAGGATGGCCTGGGTGCGGGGGTCGCGGGCGTCCACCGCGGAGCCGCCGGCCGAGTCGCCCTCCACGATGAACAGCTCTCGCTCGGAGCGGTCCTTGGCCGAGCAGTCCTTGAGCTTGTCGGGCATGCCGGCCCCGTCGAGCAGGGTCTTGGACCGGATGACGTCGCGGGCCTTCTTGGCCGCCATGCGGGCCTGGCTGGCCGCCACCGCCTTCTTGACCACCTTGTTGGCCTCGGTGGGGTTCTCCTCCAGCCAGGCCGCCAGGTGGTCGTTGGTGGCCTTCTGGACGAGGGTCTTGATGCTGGTGTTGCCCAGCTTGGCCTTGGTCTGGCCCTCGAACTGGGGGTCGCGCAGGCGGACCGAGATGATGCAGGTGAGGCCCTCGCGGATGTCCTCCCCCATCAGGTTGGGGTCCTTCTCCTTGAGCGTGTTGCGGGCCCGGGCGTACTTGTTGACCGCGGTGGTCAGCGCGGCCCGGAAGCCCTCCACGTGGGTGCCGCCCTCGGGGGTGTTGATCCCGTTGGCGAAGGAGTGGATGCCGTCGGTGTTGTAGCCGTTGCTCCACTGGAAGGCCACCTCGACCTCGGAGTCGTCGCTGCCGTCCTCGTACGACCCGACCTTGGAGAACAGCGCCTCCTTGGTCTTGTTGATGTGCTTCACGAAGTCGACGATGCCGCCGGCGTAGCAGTAGGTGACCGGGGTGGGGTCGTGCTCGGGCCGCTCGTCGTGGAAGCGGATCTCCAGGCCCCGGTTGAGGAAGGCCATCATCTGCAGGCGCTCGAGGATGGTGCGGCTGCTGAACTCGAGGGTCTCGAACACGGTCCCGTCGGGCCAGAACGTCACCGCCGTGCCGGTGCGGCCGCGGGGCGACTCCCCCACCACCAGCAGCTTGCCCTGGGGCTTGCCGCCGTCGGCGAACTCGATGCGGTGGTGCTGGCCGCCGCGGTCGACCTCGACCACCACCCGCCGGGACAGCGCGTTGACCACCGACACGCCCACGCCGTGGAGCCCACCGGAGACCTTGTAGCCCTCGCCGCCGAACTTGCCGCCCCCGTGCAGCTTGGTGAGGGCGATCTCGACGCCGGACATCTTGTGCTGGGGGTGGATGTCGGTGGGGATGCCCCGCCCGTCGTCGACCACCCGGCAGCCGCCGTCGGCCAGCAGGGTGACGTCGATGCGGGTGGCGTGGCCGGCCATGGCCTCGTCCACCGAGTTGTCGACCACCTCCCACACGCAGTGGTGGAGGCCGGTGGGGCCGGTGCTGCCGATGTACATGCCGGGGCGCTTGCGCACGGGGTCGAGGCCCTCGAGCACGGTCATGTCCTTGGCCCCGTAGGAGCCCTCGTTCTGCGCCACGGCGCGACCTCTCAGGAGATGGGGGTGAGCAGGCGGCTCACACGGAGCGTGCGGGGTCGCCAGGACCCGGTCTGACCGCTGTCCACCGGGGCCTGACCAGGGTGCGAGGCCTTGTGGGGACTGGCGATCACGATGCGGGCAGCTTACCAGGAGGGGCCGGTCGCGGGGTGCATCCGCAGCGCTCCGGCGGCCCCGGCCCGGGCCCGCTGACCAGGGCCGGGTCAGGCCCCGGGAGGGCTCCCGGGAGGTGCCGTCCGGGCCTGGAGGGCAGTGACGACACCGGGCCCGAGGAGGGGGGCCAGGCCCTCGACCACGGCCGACTCCAGCCACCGGGCCTGCCCGGTCCAGACCGGGTCGCTGGCCTGGACCACCAGCACCCCGTCCCGCACCGCGGTGGGGCGCAGGGCCCGGGCCGCCGCCGGGCCCACCAGGTCGGGCCAGGCCCGGGCCACCACCTCCAGGGTGGTGGCCGGCGGGGCCCCCAGCCCGGCCAGCACTCGGTCCAGCGCCTCGGACAGGCGGGCCGGGCGCGACCCGGCGCCGTCACCGGCTCGGCTCGTCCGTGGGGGCACGGGAGCGAGTCTCGCACGCCCCGCCCCCATCCCGTCCTGGGGCGCCCGGCAACGGATCAACCGTCGGCCACCACCTGCCCGGCGGCGATGCGGAGCACCAGGTCGGGGCGGCTGTCGGGGGGGAGCACGGCCGCGGTGGTGATGATGGTCTGGCCCGGCGGCAGGTGGGCCAGGAGGCCGGCCGAGCGGTCGGGGTCGAGCTCGGAGAACACGTCGTCGAGGAGGAGGAGCGGCGGGGTGTCGAGCACCTGGGCCACGCGGCGGGCGGCGGCCAGGCGCAGGGCCAGGGCCAGGCTGCGCTGCTCGCCCTGCGAGGCGTGGGTCCGGGCCGGCATGCCGGCCAGGTCCACGCCCAGCTCGTCGCGGTGGGGGCCGACCAGGCTCACCCCCCGGCGCAGCTCGTCGACCCGCACCGCGGCCAGGGCGGCGCGCAGGCCGTCGGCCCGCCACGGGGGGGCATAGGCCAGGCCCACGTCACCGGCGCCGGCCAGGTCCCGGTAGGCCACGTCGACCTCGGGCCCCAGGGCGGAGACCAGCGCCACCCGGGCGTCGGCCAGCGCCTCCCCCGCCCCGGCCAGCCGCTCGTCCCACACGTCGAGGGTGGCCTCCACCTCCGGGGTGAGCCGGCCCCCGGACTGCTTGAGCAGGGCCCCCCGCTGGCGGAGGACGCGGTCCAGGTCGTTGCGGGTGGCCTCCAGGCGCGGGTCCAGGGCCACCAGCAGGTCGTCGAGGAAGCGGCGGCGCTCCCCGGGGCCGCCCTTCACCAGCTCCAGGTCGTCGGGGGCGAAGACCACGGCCCGGAAGGCGTCCAGGCCGTCACGGGCCCGGCGCACGGGCTGGCGGTTGACCAGCGTGCGGCTGCGGCCCCCGGGGGCGATCTCGCACTCGACCAGCAGCGACCGCTCCCCCCGCCGCCCCTCGCCCCGCACCACGGCCCGCTCGGCGCCCACCCGGACCAGGGCCTCGGTGGGCGCGGCCCGGAACGAACGGAGCCCACCGAGCCAGCCGATGGCCTCCAACAGGTTGCTCTTGCCCTGGCCGTTGGACCCCACCACGGCCGTCAGGCCCGGGGCCAGGGTGACGTCGGCCTCGGCGTAGCTGCGGAAGTCGGCCAGCCAGACGCGATCGAGCTGCACCGGTCGCCGGGCCCCTCAGGTCGTCAGATGCGGACGGGCATGAGCAGGTACAGGAAGTCCGAGCGACCGGTGGCCCGCAGGACGGCCGGCTTGTTGGCGTCGGTGGTCTCCAGGGCGACCTCGTCGCCGGGGGCCACCTCGATGCCGTCGAGCAGGTACTCGGGGTTGAAGCCCACGGTGAGCTCGGCGCCGTCGAAGGTGGCCTCCACCGCCTCGCTGGCCTGGCCCACGTCCTGGGTGACGGCGTCCAGCTCCAGGCCGCCGGGGCCCATGGTCAGCCGCACCGGGGTGGCCTCCCGGGCCATGAGCCGCACCCGGCGCACGGCGTCGCCCAACGCGGCGCGGGAGACGACCATGCGGTTGGGGTAGCTGGAGGGGATGAGGCCCCGGTAGTTGGGGAACTCGCCCTCGATGAGCCGGGTGGTGACCCGGGTGGAGCCCACCTCGAAGGTTGCCTCGCGCTCCCCCAGCCGGAGGGTCACGTCCTTGTCGTCGTCCAGGGCCCGCACCAGCTCCCGCAGGGCCCGGGACGGCACCAGGACGCTCTGGCCCTCCTCGAGGACGGCGCGGCCCTCCAGGTCGCGGACGGCCAGGCGGTAGGAGTCGGTGGCCACCAGGCGCAGGCCCCCGCTCTCGGCGGCCATGAGCACGCCGGTGAGGATGGGGCGAGCGTCGTCCGAGCTGGCCGCCGGGACCACCTGGGACAGGGCCTCGGACAGGTCGGCGCCGGCCAGGGTGACGGCGTGCTCGGCCGGGGCGCCCAGCCGGGGGAACTCGTCGGCGGGGAGCAGCCGGATGGACGAGGTGAAGCGCCCGGAGGTGATCTGGGCCTCGTCGCCCTCCACCGCGATCTCCACCCGGCCCGAGTCCAGGGACCGCACCACGTCGGAGGCGATCTTGGCCGGCATGACGGCCACGCCGTCGGCCTGGCCCGCCACCTGGGTGGTGACCGACACGGTCAGGTCCAGGTCGCTGCCGGTCAGCCGGAGGGTGTCGCCCTCCAGCTCCAGGCGCACGCCCGACAGCACGGGGAGGGCCCCACCGCGGTTGGCCACGGCTCGCCCCGCGGTGCCGAGGGCCTCCACCAGCTCGTCACGCTCGCAACGGAACTTCACCGTCGTGGCTCGCTTTCTCTGCGGGGTGCAGTCGTCGTCGGGCAGAGGGGCGGCCCGGGGGGTGGGGTGCAATCTCCCACAACATGGTGGAACATCAGGTCATTGGAGTAGGGGTGCCTGTGGATGGTGGACAACTCACCGTCGGCCCTGGTCAGGCCCGGTCGCCGTCGTCCCCCGTCGTCCACAGCGTTCCACAGTCGGCGGCCGGCGCCCGCGGATGGCCCCTCCGTCGTCCACCGCGGGGCCCCGTCGTCCACCGGTGCGTCCACGCCCGGTCCGGAGCTGGCCCACACGGTCGTCCACCGGTCGCCCACAGGCCGCTGGTGACGCCACCGGCCCGCGCCGCCCCTCACACTGAGCCCTTCTTCAGCTCCTGCACGATGGCCTGGACCTGGTGGAAGATGGGCTTCCGCTCGGCCATCAAGTTCTCGATCTTGCTGACCGCGTGCATCACCGTGGTGTGGTCGCGGCCGCCGAACTCCCGGGCGATGGCCGGGTAGCTGAGGTCGGTGAGCTCCCGGATGACGTACATGGCGACCTGTCGGGCCGTCACCAGCGGGCGCCGCCGGCTCTTGCCGGTGATCTCCTCGATGCTGAAGCCGTAGCGCTGCGAGACCTTCTCCAGGATCAGGGCGGGGCTGACGGTGCGGCTGGCGTTGTCGCCGAGGATGTCGGAGAGCACCTGCTCGGCCATGCTGACGCCCAGGTCGCGCTGGTAGAGGTTGGCGTAGGCGGTGACCCGGGTGAAGGCGCCCTCCAGCTCCCGGATGTTGTCGGTGATGTTGGTGGCGATGAACTCGAGGACGTCGTCCGGGACGTCCAGGGGCGCCCGCTCGGCCTTCTTGCGCAGGATGGCCAGGCGGGTCTCGACGTCGGGGGGCTGGATGTCGGTGATCAGGCCCATCTTGAACCGGCTGCGCAGGCGGTGCTCCAGGGTGGCGATGGAGTCCGGGGCCCGGTCGGAGGTGAGGACGATCTGGCTGCGCCGGGAGTGCAGCTCGTTGAAGGTGTGGAAGAACTCCTCCTGGAAGCGCTCGGCCCCCTCGATGAACTGGATGTCGTCCACCAGGAGCACGTCGAGCTGGCGGTAGCGCCGCTTGAAGTCGTTCATCGTCTTCAGCCGGATGCACTCGATGAAGTCGTTCAGGAACCGTTCGGTGGAGACGTAGCGCACCACCTTGCCGGGGTAGTTCTGGGCCACGTAGGTGCGGATCGACTGCAGGAGGTGGGTCTTGCCCAACCCGGCGTCGCCGTAGATGAACAGCGGGTTGTAGGCCCGGCCCGGCGTCTCGGCCACCGCCATCGAGGCCGCGTAGGAGAACCGGTTGGACTGGCCGATGACGAAGTCGTCGAAGGTGTAGACGATGTCGCCACCGGCCTCGGCCCCGGCGCCACCGGCCACCGGGAACGGGGCCGACACCGGGGACCGGGCCAGGTTGACGGTGCCCTGGTCGTCGCGGCCGGTGGCCGCCCCGGATCCGTCCGGCGCGGCCCGGTCGGCGGCCGCGTCCTGCGCGGCGCGCTCCTGGGCCACCACGTCGGGCCCGGCTCGGACCTCGACCACGAGGTTGACGGGGGCGCCGTTGGCCGCCTCGAGGGCCTCGGTGACCAGGGACCGGTAGCGCCCCTGGACCCGGTCGGCGACCACGCCGCTGGGCACGGCGATGACCAGGGTGTCGGTGTCGGCGGAGACGGCCTGGATCCCGTGGAAGGTCGATTTCCACACCCCGTCGGTGACCTGCTCACGCAGGAAATCGCAGCATGTACCCCACAAGCTCTCGGCGTCGCCCACGGCTCGGGTGCCTTCTCTTTCTCCTCGTCCACACGGGGATCCACAGAATGTGGACAACGACTGTTGGAGGCCCGAGGGCCCCGAGTCTGGTCGCTGGGTGCCACCGGTCGTGGCGGGATCGGCCGGTGACGAGGAGCGGACCGTACCACCGCGATCGTGGCCCGTCACACGAGCGCGGACGGCGCTCCGTGCCCCGGTCCGGCGGGGCCGCCGGGGCCGCGTGTTGCCCCTGTTCCCGGGCGGGATCTACCGTTGTCGGCGGTCCCGTGATGTCACGGGGCTGCCGCGCCCGCCCACCGGTCTGGTCGGCGCCGGGGCTGCGGTCCTGGTGGATCGTGTCCGGTCCAGGGTGCTCGACGTCGCCATTCGGCGGGTCGGGCCCGGGAGGAACCCCGCGGTGTCCGAGGAGGAGAGCAGTGAAGCGCACCTACCAGCCCAACGTCCGTCGTCGCTCGAAGCGTCACGGGTTCCGCAAGCGGATGGCGACCCGAGCCGGTCGCGCCGTGATCCGGAGCCGCCGCCAGAAGGGCCGGGCCCGTCTGTCGGCCTGATCGCGCCGCTCCGTGATCGTCGCGTCCTGCGCCTCGTGCGCTCCGAGGGCCACCGAGGCCGGTCCGGCCCGGTGATGGTCCGCGCCACCGGCCCGTCCCCCGACGGCGGGTGCCACGTCGCGTTCGCCATCGGGCGCCGCACCGGCACCGCCGTGGTCCGCAACCGCATCCGGCGCCGCCTCCGGGCCGCGCTCGACGACCTGGCCCGCGACGGCGGCGTCCCACCCGTCGCCCTGCTGGTGACCGCCGGCGCCCCGGCCGCCACCGCGCCCTTCCCCCAGCTCCGCTCCCACCTGGCCCGGGCCATCGCCCGGGCCACGTCCCGCTCGTGACCGCCGCCCCGGCTCCCTCGCCACCGGCCCGCCTGGTGCTGGGCCTCATCCGGGCCTACCAGGCGGTGCGGGCCGGGCGCCCGTCGCCCTGCCGCTTCCAGCCCACCTGCTCCACCTACGCCGCCGACGCCGTCGCCCGCCACGGCGCCGGGCGCGGCTCCTGGTACGCCCTCCGGCGCCTCGGCCGTTGCCACCCCTTCGGCGGGCACGGCTGGGACCCCGTCCCCGACGTCCGCCCGACCGCTGAACGGACCGCCTGATGGACTTCCTGTTCGACACCATCGCCAGCGTCCTGGCCTTCTTCTACGACCTCACCTCGTCGTTCGGGGGGGCGATCCTCCTCCTGACCCTGACGGTCATGGTCGTGGTCACGCCGCTGACCCTCAAGAGCACGCGCTCGATGATCGCCATGCAGCGACTGCAGCCCGAGCTGCGCAAGCTCCAGGCCAAGTACAAGGACGACCGCCAGAAGCTCAACGAAGAGATGATGGCGTTCTACAAGGAGCACAACATCAACCCCCTGGGCGGCTGCCTGCCCCTGGTGGTGCAGATGCCGGTGTTCTTCGTGCTCTACCGGGTGCTGGTGGGCATGGTGAAGCCGCCCTCCTACGGCTACGACATGGGCAGCGCCGTGGGCCTGGCCGCCCGCAACCCCTCCGGGGGCGGCACCTTCAGCGGCTTCGGCACCTTCGACCCCGGCTACCTCGACCACAGCACCGCCCTCTACAAGGCGCTCAACGTGGCCCGGGAGATGAACTCCTTCGGGCTCGACCTGGCCGACACCTTCACCAACCGCCTCTCCGAGGGGCTCCTGCACGCCATCCCCTACCTGATCCTGGTGGTGCTCATCGGGGTGACGGCCTGGTACCAGCAGCGCCAGATCCAGGCCCGCAACTCCGGCAACCAGCCGCAGATCAACCCGCAGCAGCAGATGCTGATGAAGGTCCTGCCGTTCTTCCTGCCGCTGATCTCGCTGACCCTGCCGGCCGGCATCGTCCTGTACTTCCTGGTGTCCAACCTGTACCGGATCGGCCAGCAGGCCTTCATCACCCGCACCATGTACTCCGGGGACAAGGACGGCAGCGCCAAGGGCAAGGGCGGCGGCAAGGGCCGTGGCCCCGTCGGGTCCGGGTCCGACGGGTCGGCCGGCGCCGGCCTCCTCGGAGGCCTGCTCTCGCGGCCCGGCCGGACCCCGGCCGATGACGCCTCGGCCGATGACGGCGCCCCCCCGAAGGGGAGCAGCCGCCCGTCGGGCAAGGGCGGGGCCGGTCGTGCCCCCACCAACGGAGCGAAGACCCCGGCCAAGGGGGGCACCAAGAGCCCCGCCAAGAGCCCGGCCAAGGGAGGCGGAGGCCCGTCGGGCACGACGACCAAGGCCACGGCCCCGGCGCGCCAGGCGCCCAGCCGCACCGCTCCGTCCAACCAGAACCGATCGAAGAAGAAGAGGAAGAGGAACTAGAGCCTTGGAATGGGTTGAGATCACTGGCCGTACCGTCAAGGAGGCCACCGAGCTGGCCCTGGACGAGCTCGGCGTCGACGAGTCGGATGCCGAGGTCCAGGTGCTGGAGGAGCCCCGAGCGGGGCTGTTCGGCCGCACCAAGGGCACGGCCCGGGTCAAGGCCCGCGTCGTCCCCCGGCAGCACCGCCCCAAGCAGGAGAGGCGCGATCGGAAGCGATCCACGGGCAACCGTGGCCGCTCCGGCGGCCGGAACGGCGCCAGCGACACCGCCGACGACGCGGCGCCGGCCGACGACCGGGCCCCCTCGCCGCCCGTCGAGGCCGAGGCCCGCGGTGGCACCCCGCGCTCCGACGACTCGAGCAGCCCGGGCGGTGGTCGTCGGCGCCGCCGCTCCGGCTCCGCCTCGGGCTCGGGCTCCGGGTCCGGCTCCGGCCGGGGCGACGCCGGACGGCGTCCGTCGCGACCCTCCAACGAGGCGGCCCCAACCGCGACCGACGGGCCGACCGGCCCCCAGCAAGGAGACACCGTGGACACCGAGACCATGCCGCTCGACCAGCACGTGGCCATAGTCGAGACCTTCGTGGCCGGGCTGGTCGACGCCTTCGGGCTCGATGGCACCGTCGAGGTCGTCGAGGTCGACGACGAGACCCGGGAGGTGCGGGTGATCGGTGACGACCTCGGGCTCCTCATCGGCCCGCGGGGGCTGACGCTCCAGGCCGTGCACGAGCTGGCCCGCACCGTCGTCTACCGGGCCGCGCCCGACGGCCAGGACGGCCGGGTGCGGATCGACATCGGCGGCTACCGCGAGCGGCGGCGCGAGGCCCTGGAGCGCTTCGCCACGTCGGTGGCCGAGTCGGTGCGTGAGGCGGGCCGGGCCAAGGCCTTGGAGCCGATGTCCCCACCCGACCGCAAGATCGTGCACGACACCGTCAACGGCATCGACGGCGTCCGGACCTCGTCGGAGGGCGAGGAGCCCCGCCGCCGGGTCGTCGTCCATCCCGACGACTGAGCCGGGCCCGCTCGGTGGCTGGCGCGGGGCGTGACCGAGCAGCCTGATCCCGTCGACGTGCCGTCGGCGCTGGCGGCCGCCCTGGGCCGCCAGCGCCAGCGCGACCTGGTCGGCTCCGATCCGATCGAGGCCCAGGTCGGGCACAGCCTCGGGTTCGCCACCGCCCTCGGGCGGGCGCCGGGGCGGGCCCTCGACCTGGGCAGCGGCGGCGGCCTCCCGGGCCTGGTCCTGGCCCTGATGTGCTGGCCCGACACCGAGGTGGTGCTGGTCGACGCCAGCCAGCGCCGGTGCACCTACCTGGAGCTGGTGGTGGACGAGCTGGGCCTCGCCCCCCGGGTCGGTGTGCGGTGGGCCCGGGCCGAGGAGCTCGGCCGCGACCCAGCCTGGCGGGCCGGCGCCGATGCCGTGGTGGCCCGCAGCTTCGGCCCCCCGGCCGTGGTGGCCGAGTGCGCCGCTCCCCTGCTGCGGCCCGGCGGCCACCTGGTGGTGAGCGAACCCCCGGAGGCGCCGGCGGAGCGCTGGCCGCCGGCCGGCCTCGCTCCCCTCGGCCTGGTGCCCGCAGCGGTGGTGGCCGAGGGCGGTGCTCACTACGCCCGGCTCCGCCAGGACGGTCCCTGCCCCGACCGCTTCCCCCGGCGCCCTGGCCTCCCCGCCCGCCGTCCCCTGTTCTGACCTCTGATCCACGGCGACGGGCCCGCCTTGAGATGCCGTGAGCGTGGCGATCCGGGGCCAGCGCCCCCACGGGTCCGGGTACCTGTGGAGAACGGCTCTCGAGCCATCCTGAGCGATGCCCAACAGGACAGTTCATGTCGCTCCCTGGCTTGAGCGGACATCGCTACTGACAAACCGCCATCTGCGGCATCGGTGGATTGAAAGACCGAGCTCTCCGACGACGAGACGCCGTCGGGGGAGGCCCGTTCCCCCCGAGGCGTCGGCAACGGGCCGCCCGCATCGCGCCCGTCCCCCTGGGCCCCGCAGCCCGCAGTCGTGGCCGCGCCGTGCCCCATCCGAGCGATTCGGCACCGACCCCCGACCCGGGCGACCGGGCCGAGGGAGCCGGTGCCGGGCCTGCTCCCCCCTCCGGGTGAGTTGGGCCGAGTGGGCCGGGCACCGGCCCCCGAGCCGAGTGACCGGGGCCGAGGGCGTCGGTTGTGCCCACCCAGGCGAGTTGGCCGAGCGGTCCGGGCCACCGACCCGCCTCTTCACGCGAGCGACCCGGACCGAGCGGGCCGGCACCCGGTCCCGCGGCGCGAGCCGCGACCGTCCCGACCTGCCTTGTCAGGGCTAGGACGACGGGTCCCCTCGCGAGTGGGGAGCGAGGGAGCGGCCAGGCGCGCTGTGGCGCGCCGAGGCCCGGCGGCGGCGGTGCCGGAGCGAGATGTCGGCCAGGAGACGACGGCCAGGGCGCGGCCGCCCCCCCCCGAGCTCGGACCGGCCCGTCCGCTCGACGGCAAGCGGGTGGGGGCGTGTTCGGGCGGCCGCGTTGGCGGTCCGACGCCAGGAGACGACGTCGGATGCGCCCTCGTGCACTGAGCGGGTGCACGCGGGGTGAAGCCGCGGCGTCGCTGCTGAGGGTCCCTGGCAAGGCGCTGGCGAGCGCCTTGCTGATGGCCCAGCGATGTCGACCGCGCCCGGTCGGTGCTCGGGGCGCAGCGACCGAGGGCACCCCCGCGCACGGCGCCCGACCACCCAGTGGGCGTCAGCGCGCGGGCCACCGGGGGCCGTGCCCGGAATCGTGCGGCGCCTCCGACGCGGCGTGGACTCCGGGACGAGGAAGCCGAAGGCCTCGGCGGGCCAGGCGAACCCGGCCTGCTTTGGGCCTGTCGGTGGGTCGCCGGGCCCTGCACTGTGTGGCCCTCCCAGTGGATGACGAAGCCGTGCCGCCCAGTGGCGCATGCATCGTTTGTCAGCTCGGAACGGGGGCCAGCCCCGAGGTGCTTCCGGGGCTTCTGGCGACAGGACCGCCGCCGACGTGGACATGTGCAGTCGGGCTGAGAGCCCGTCGGGCCAGATCATCGGCCCGCGGAGGCCGTCCGGCGGGCCGCTGGCCCCGGCCCATGTTCCACGGGAAACATGACAAGTCGCCGTTGGTCTGGAGCGAGTCCGGGTGGCATGGCAGCTCGGGCAGGTCTACCCGACAGGTTCTTGGCCGAGGCAGCGCCGGTCCAGGTCGCCGCCACAGACAGCGAAGTGGCGGAGGCCCCCGACGCCGCGTCCCAGGCCTTCGTCGAGTCCCCGAGTCGATGACACCCCGATCGATGCCTGTTCTCCCCCCGGCTCACTCCGCGTCTCCGCCGGGCCTGCGGAGAGGCAGTCCGACCCCATGCTGGAAGAACTCGTCCCAGCCCCCGCAACGATGTAGCCGTCGGCGGCGCCTTCTCGATCGTTCACGCCAGCAGGACACCGTGAAACGGAGGCGGCATCTTCCGGCGGGTCCGTGGCCGCCAAGGGAGAAGGTGGGGCGAGCGCAGGCTGGCAGCGATGTCGTCGAGCCGGCAAGCTCAAGTGAGGACGACGCCTGGCGGCGCTCAGGCCGCCGCGCCGCCGTCGCCTTGGGCCCGGTCGATCCCGGCCTTGTCGGCGGGGCGCCGACGGGAGACCGGTGCGCCCCGCTCACGGCTCCGTATGGCACCGTTCGCGGGTGAGCCAGGCCCTGTCTGGCCCGGAGCGTCCTGGCCCTCCGCGGCGGAGGGCCCGGTGCCGGGGCTCGACGGAGGGCTGACGGCCCACCGTCACCGCTGGCGCCCGAGGCTGCGGTCGAACGCCGACCAGTGGCTCCTCCACCGTTCCTCCTGGTCTGCCGCAGTACCACCCCCTTGGCCGTCCCCGCGAGTTCGAACCGATGCCCTTCCACGGGCCGTCCGTGCTGGAGGTGGAGACGAGTGCTGCGCCAAGCGGTGTCGAGGCAGGCATGGCCTGATGCGAATGGTGGGGGTGCGTCACCGCCGGCTCGGCCTCGTCCGGCCTGGCGGGCCCGCCGCCCCGCTCCCCCGGCGGCGGCCCCCGGGCGTCACCGCCGCTGCTGCTGCCCGTTCCGGGGCAGCGTCGGCCCCATGGCCGTTCGGGCCTCGTACCGATACCCAGCCGAGACCGCCAGGGGTCGCCAGCCGAGATCGCCAGGGGTCGCCAGCCGAGATCGCCAGGAATCGGTGGCTGCCCACGGGTCGGGAGGATCAGCGGGCCTCGGCTCCGCGTGCGCCGCTTCTGCCGGCCTTGGGGGGACGGTGGTGCACGCCCTGGCGGCTCGAGGGGGTCTGGGTGCCGGGTGCCGGGTGCCGGGTGCCGGGCGCCGGGGGGCTGGGGTTGGTCTGGGCGCTGAAGTGCCTGTGGTGGCAGGGCGAGGAGCGGGCGCGCGCCGGGCGTGGCGCCCCGCGCCAGGTGCGGTTGGAGAACGATGGTCACCCCCTTCCCGTGGTCTGGCCCCGCGTCCGGCAGCCCGGATGACTCTGACCTGCGAGCCAGATGGGAGCGAGTGCGACGGCATCGTCTCTGGAGGTTGTGAGCCTCGCCCTCGGCCTGCTCGGCACGAATGGTCGATGCTCTCCGCATGGCGGGATCCAGGGGTCGGCCCGGGGAGGGTGCGGTACCCGGACCGCACGGGCGGGCGCCGGCGGCCATCTCCATGGGGCCCGCCGTCTGGGCGGTGGAGACGGGTTTGGCTCGCCGACCGCCGACCGCCGACCGCCGACCGCCGACCGGTGGCCATGGCGTGACAGCGACGGGGCCGCCCGCTCCCGGTCGGTCGCTGGCCCCGGCGCTGATGTGGGTGCCCGCGGGCCCGTCGATGACGGCCCTGACCTGGGTGATGGGAGGACCGATGTCGACATGGCCAAGGTCGACGAACCGAGCTGGTGGGGGAGCGGAGAGGCTCCGCACCGCTCCGCCATCGCCGAAACCCAGGGCACCGGTGAGCGCTCCTCCTCGACTATCAGTGGTGGGGAGCTGACACTCAGGAGTCGAGGAGGTCGACATCGGCGGGGCAGGGCCGGAGCGTCTCGACGGTCCGCATAGCCTCCCCCAGGGCGGTTCCCCCGGCCGCTGAGGCCTGGCCACACCGCACGGGGGACCACATCGCTGCCACCATGACCATCGGGGCCGGGCTCGAAGCCACCGCCGGCCGCCTCCCCTGGGCACCCAAGCGCGCCCGGTGACTCGGCCACCCGTACTGGGAGAGCCCGAGCGGGGGCGCCTGTGGGTCGTCTAGCCCCCCCGGCTGGCCTGGTTTGGTCGGCAGGCCCGACCTGCAGTGGTTGCAGCGCATCCTGGCCGTTCCCGGTCAGCTCGAGTCTGACCAGCGGCGACCGTTCTAGCGACGGTATGGCACGCCATTCACCGACCGGCGACCGATCGGCACCCCGGCGCCAATGTGGCCCCTCTGGGCGGCGCCGTCGCCCGGAGCACCAGGCCGCCCGCCGCTGACTCAAGCGACTGCGAGGCGAGCCGAGGCAGAGCGCACGAAGCGCAGGGCCAGGGAATCGGCTGATGCCGCCCACTGCCCGGTCGTTGCCTAAAGACGTTTCACGTGGAACAGTCGCGATCGGAGGTCGAGGGTCCTTGCCTTCGGGGGCGAGAGGCTGCGAGGATGGCGCCGTGCCATCCACTTCACCGGAGGGGGCCGTGGCTGATCCGGGCCGGGCCATCTTCGAGCAGTTGCGGGCCGCGGGGGAGCCGCCCGCGTCGCCGCCGGCCCCGGCGACCGAAGTCCCGGACCCCGCGCCGGTCGTCCGCGACGCCGCTGACGACCTACCTCGCGATGGCCTGCCCCGGGTGATCGCCATCGCCAACCAGAAGGGCGGCGTGGGCAAGACGACCACGTCGGTGAACCTCGGCGCCTGCCTGGCCGAGATGGGGTACCGGGTCCTGGTGGTCGATCTGGATCCCCAGGGCAACGCCAGCACCGGCTTGGGCATCAACGTCCGGGAGCTTCAGACCTCGATGTACGACGTGATCCTCCACGACGCCCCCATGGAGGACTGCCTCGAGGGGACGGCGGTGCGCAACCTGCTGGTAGCCCCGTCCGCCTTGGACCTGGCCGGGGCCGAGATCGAGCTGGTCCCGGCCTTCAGCCGGGAGATGCGCCTCCGCAACGCCCTGGACCAGGTGCGCGACGACTTCGACTACGTGCTCATCGACTGCCCTCCCTCGCTCGGCCTGCTCACGGTGAACGCCATGGCCGCGGCTGAGGAGGTGCTGGTCCCCATCCAGTGCGAGTACTACGCCCTGGAGGGCCTGGGCCAGCTGATCCGCAACGTCTCCCTGGTACAGAAGAACCTCAACCGCGAACTACGCGTGTCGACCATCGTCCTGGTCATGTACGACGCCCGGACGAAGCTCAGCGACCAGGTGGCCCGTGAGGTGCGCGAGCACTTCGGTGACAAGGTCTGCCGGCAGGTGATCCCCCGGACGGTGCGGCTGTCCGAGGCCCCGTCCTACGGCCAGCCGATCATCACGTTCGACTCCTCCTCGCGGGGTGCTCTGGCCTACCGCGAGCTGGCCCGGGAGGTGAGCCATGGCCCGACGTAGCGGCCTGGGGCGGGGTCTCGACGCCCTGATCCCCGGGTCCGGCGCGGCCGACCCGCCGGCCGAGCCGGCCGCCGGCCTTGGTCTGGCCGAGCTTCCCATCGAGGACATCGAGCCCAACCCCCACCAGCCCCGGGTCCACTTCGACGACGAGAACCTGGCTGCCCTGACGGCGTCGGTGCGGGAGCTGGGCGTCCTGCAGCCCGTCCTGGTGCGTCCGGTGGGGGAGCGCTACGAGCTGATCGCCGGGGAACGCCGGTGGCGAGCCGCTCGCCGGGCCGGCCTGGCCCGCATCCCCGCCGTGGTGCGCACCGTCGATGACGGGGCGTCCCTGGAGCAGGCGGTGGTCGAGAACCTGCACCGGCAGGACCTCAACCCCTTGGAGGAGGCTGGCGCCTACCAGCAGCTCATCGAGGACTTCGGGTTGACCCAGGAGGAGGTGTCCCGCCGGGTCGGTCGATCCCGGTCGGCGGTGGCCAACATCCTCCGCCTCTTCCAGCTCCCACCCTCGGTCCAGCGGATGGTGCGCGACGGGCAGTTGAGCGCCGGTCACGCCCGGGCCCTGCTGGCCAGCCCTGATCGCGCCTTCCAGGAGGTGCTGGCCCGGACCTGCCTCGAGAAGGGCATGACGGTGCGCGATGTGGAAGAGGCCGTGCGGGTCCGCCACGCCGACCCGGAACCTGCCCCGCCGCCGGCCTCACCAGGGACGACGCGCCCAGCCGGCCTCTTGGAGCTGGAAGGCCTGCTGTCGGATCGGCTCGACACCCGGGTGTCGGTCACCATGGGCTCCAAGCGGGGCCGGGTCACGATCGACTTCGCCGACGTCGAGGATCTCGAGCGCATCTACCGGTTGCTGACCGACCCGACCCTGACAGCTTGAGGCTCACGATCGCCGATGGCGGGCCCGTCGCCCGGGCGGTGGGGTTGAACCTCACCTTCCCGGTTTGCCACAGGCTGTGGACAAACTGGTGGAAAAGGTTGACTCTCATCTAGCGCTCGATGGAGGTCCAGGACGCACCCGGCCTGGGAACGACTCCCTCCGGGGCCGGCGGGGCCACCAGCGCCTGACGACCGCCCTCCCTGACGTGGTGTCAGTGCGCCGAGGGGAGTGGGTCGACGACCCAGTGGCCCACCGTGTCGCGCACGATGGTGGCCAGGGCGGGTGCGTGCTCGACCACGGCTCGGGCCGGCGCCAGCTCGCACACCACGGCGGGCATGCGCGTCTCCCGCAGCACCGACAGGCGCATCCCCTCGGCTGCCACCGGTCCGGCCAGGGCGACAGCCCCCGCCAGCTCGGCAGCCAGGAGGGTGGCCAGGCGCTGGCCGCCCTCGGAGGTGAAGCCCTCGGTGGCGTAGTAGGCGCAGCGGGCGGTGTCGCCGACGACCAAGCCGATGTAGAGGTCGGCCCCCAGGGCGTTGGCCTCCTGGGCCTGGGCCGATCCGTCGGGGTGGGAGGTCACCGTGACGGCGGCGCCGGCGGCGTGGAGGCCCCGCTCCACCGCCGAGGCCAGGGCGCCGACCCCGCCCAGGTCACCGACCAGGATGCGGCGCCCGGCCAGCTCCCGGGGCGTCGCCCGCAGGCGCTCCCGCTCGACCACGCCGGCCTTGACCGCGGTGGGGGTGCGGGCCCCGAGCCGCTCCAGCTCTCCGATGGTCTCCGGCCCGCAGATGCCGTCCACGGTGAGGCCGGAGTTGCGCTGGAAGTCCTCCAGGGCCCGGCGGGTGCGCGGGCCGAGGATCCCGTCCACCCGGTCGTCCAGGAAGCCGAGGCCGCCCAACCGGGACTGCAGGTCGGCGACGTCGTCGCCCCGCAGCATGGCCGCCCGCTCGTAGAGGAGCCGGTCACCGAGGCGCCAACCGGCGTCGACCAGGGCGCTCCAGGTCTGCCGGCCGCACACGCCATCGACCCTGATGCCCCGGTGGCCCTGGAACCGGCGCACCGCCTCCTCGGTGACGGGGCCGTAGCGCCCGTCGTCGTCGGGGAGGAGGCCGATGCGGCGCAACCGGTGGTGGAGGTCCTCGACCGCGGGCCCGTCGGTGCCCGGGCGGAGGGGCAGGCCGTCGGGAGCCGAGTCGGGGGTTCGGGGGTCGCCGGACGGGGGACCGAGGGTCACCGTCGCAGGCTAGATGGTCACCCTGGCGCGCCGCCCCGGCCGGGCGGGCGGACCCTCACAGGTAGGGGCTGATCTCCTCGACCAGCTGGCCCTTGCCCTTGGCCCCCACCAGGCGGGCCTGGGGCTGGCCGTCC
Source organism: Acidimicrobiales bacterium (assembly GCA_035630295.1). Classification (NCBI taxonomy): domain Bacteria; kingdom Bacillati; phylum Actinomycetota; class Acidimicrobiia; order Acidimicrobiales; species Acidimicrobiales bacterium. Next base: position 17,592 of record DASQKY010000042.1, read on the forward strand.
TTGAACAGGATCAGCGTGGGGATGCTCATCACGTCGAAGCGGCGGGCGATGTCGGGGTGGTCGTCGACGTTGAGCTTGGCGATCTGGACCTGCTCACCGTGCTCGTCGGCGATCTCCTCGAGGATCGGGGCGATGGCCTTGCAGGGGCCGCACCACTCGGCCCAGAAGTCGACCAGGACGGGCTTCTCGGCGCCGGCCAGGGCCTCGTCGAAGGTGGTGGTGCTGAGGGTGTCGATGCCGTTGGCCATGGTGTCTCCTAGGGTCGGACGTGTTGGGCGATCAGGGGGTGCGGTGCCTGCAACGCCGGCGGGGCGCTCAGACTTCCGCCGTCAGTGCTGGGCCTCGAGCCAGCGCTCGGCGTCGATGGCGGCCATGCAGCCCGAGCCGGCTGCGGTGATGGCCTGGCGGTAGACGGTGTCCTGGACGTCGCCGCAGGCGAAGACGCCCTCCACGTCGGTGCGGGTGCCCGGGCCGGTGCGGACGTAGCCGCCGTCGTCCATGGCCACCTGGCCCTTGAAGATGTCGGTGTTGGGGCGGTGCCCGATGGCCACGAAGAGCCCGGTCACGGCCCGGCGCTCGAGGGCCCCGGTCTGCACGTCGCGCAGGGTGATGGCGCTGAGGGTCCCGTCGCCCTCGATGCCGTCGACGACCCGGTTCCAGGCGAAGTGGACCTTGTCGTGGGCCAGGGCCCGCTCCTGCATGATCTTCGAGGCCCGGAGCTCGTCCCGGCGGTGCACGACGGTGACCGACCGGGCGAACTTGGTCAGGAACAGGGCTTCCTCCAGGGCCGAGTCGCCGCCGCCGACGACGGCGATGTCGTGGTCCCGGAAGAAGAAGCCGTCGCAGGTGGCGCAGGTCGAGACCCCGTGGCCGACCAGCTCCTGCTCGCCGGGGAGGCCGAGCATGACGGGCCGGGCGCCGGTGGAGATGACGACCGCCTCGGCCCGGTAGGTGGGCTCGGCCGCCTCCGGGTCTCCGACCCAGAGCGAGAACGGCCGGGCCGACAGGTCGATGCGGCTCACCTTCTCCATGCGGACGTCGGTGCCGAAGCGGGCGGCCTGCTCCTTGAAGCGGAGCATGAGGTCGGGGCCCATGATCCCCTCGGGGAAGCCGGGGAAGTTCTCCACCTCGGTGGTGGTCATGAGGGCGCCACCGGGCTGGTCGGTGGTGGACGACGGCTCGCCTTCCAGGAGCAGGGGCTCCAGGCTGGCCCGAGCGGCGTAGATGGCGGCGGTCAACCCGGCGGGGCCGGAGCCGACGATGATCAGCTTGTGGGTCTGGTTCGGCACGCTGTCTCCCGGTGCGGGGTCGGTGGGCCGGTCACCTCGCCGACAGGGCGGGCGTGAGGGCCCGTGAGCAGGAACACGACACCCCCCCGGGGTATTCCGGCCGGAGGTCTCAGTCGGCGGCGGCGGCTCGGGTGCCCCGGCGCCAGAGGGCCAGCCCCGGCACCAGGAAGAGCAGGCCGGTGACGGCGTGGGCGATCCACGTGGACCGGCCCGGGTCGTCGATGTCGGCCAGGTCGAGCAGGGCGTCGACGCCCACGTCGATGGCCCGCACCAGCAGCACCACTGCCAGCACCAGGGCGGCGGTGCCGACCAGGGTGGCCAGCGTGCCGTAGACGAGGCCCCGGGCGAGGGTGGTGGCGGGCCCGGTGGTGCGGTCCTTCACCGAGTCGACCAGGCCGACGATGGCGTCGGTGGCCTGGGCCGGCCAGTCGGTCGCGGGGCCGGTGCGGTCGGGGCCAGCCGGGGACGGTGGCGTGGGCGCGGTCACGGCCGTGCACCCTATCCGCGGCGGCTCGCCCGGGCCTCGGCCCGCGGGCCGCGGTTCAGCGCTGGACGGCGAAGAGGGGGGTGCAGCTCGTCGGTTCGAACACCGTGAGGCGCGTCGAGGCCGGCGCCTCCGGGGTGGCCGAGACCGGGTTGCTCATGACCAGCACCTCCTGGTCATCGACCATGACCAGCCGGGAGGCCTGGACCGCTTCCAGGGCCGGCTCCACCGACCGCAGGCCCTGGTCGCAGAGGGCGGTGGCGTCGGGGGCCCGGTCGAGGCGGCCATCGGCGGCATCGGCCGCCCCCGGCGGTTGGAGGGTCCGCGGGTCGACGGCCTCGAGCTCCCGGCGCAGCGCGGCCTCGTCGGCGAAGCGGGGGAGGGCGCCTTCGGCGGTGGAGGGGACGGTGGCGGCGGCGTTGTCCTCGGCCGACCCGGCATCAGAGGGCCTGTCCTGGGCCTCGGCCCCCAGGTCCCGGGCCTGCTCCTCGGCTCGGGCCTCGTCCTCGGTCCGGGCCTCGTCCGCCGTGGCCAGCTCCGCGGCGGTGTCCCGGTTGCGGTCGTTCACGATCAGGGCCAGGCCGACCCCCACCAGCAGGATCACCACGGCGGCCACGGCCGGCCAGGCCGGCAGGCGCCGGCTCGGGCGGCGCGGGCGGCGCGGGGCCAGGGGCACGACGGCACCGGGCTCGTCGGGAACCTCGTCCGGCGACGGGTCGGCCGGGTCCTCCTGGGCGGCGTCGGGCGAGCCGAGGGCGGTGTCCAGGGCGCGGGCCCGCAGCTCGGCCAGCGTGGACTCGGCCACGGGTGGGACGGGGGCGGCCACGGCGGCCCGGGCCGCCCTCTGGTCCGCCAACCGGTCCCGCAGGGCGGGGTCGCGAGCCACCCGGCGGCGCTGCTCGGGGCTGGCGGTGTCGTCGAGGACGGCCAGGACGGCGTCGTCGTCGGGATCGAGGGCGTCGGGGCCGTCGGGCGGGAGGGGAGCGGTCATGGCTGGAGGCTGGGACGATCGGGGGCCGGGGTCTGGTTCCCGGCGGTGGGGGAGCCGGGGTCGGCGGCGGCGGCGGCGCCCAGGGCCCGGGCCAGGTGGGCCCGGCCCCGGGCGATGCGCGAGCGCACCGTGCCGGGGGGCAGGTCCAGCAGGGTGGCGATCTCCGCGTAGTCGTGGCCCAGGACGTCGCGCAGCACCACGGGGGCCCGGAACTCCGGGGCCAGGGAGGCCAGCGCGGCGTCCAGGTCGGTGCGGTCGGCCACCCCGTCGGCCACGCCGGGCGGCCCGGCCGGGTCGGGGGCCTCCTGCTCCGGGAGGGCGTCGGCCGGACGCCGCCCCCGACGGCGCAGCTCGTCCAGGCAGGCGTTGGTGGCCACGCGGTGCATCCAGGTCGAGACCTTGGACCGGCCGTCGAAGCGGGGGAGCCCCCGCACGATGGCGATCATGGCCTCCTGGAGGGCGTCGACGGCGTCGGTGGGATCACCGGTGACCCGGCGGCAGAGGGCGTGGAGCTGTTGCTCGTGCCGGCGCAGCAGCGCGTCGAGGGCATCGCGGTCACCGGCCCGGGCCGCCGGGAGCAGGTCGGCGTCGGGGTCTGCCGCGGTCACGAGCGCACCGTCACCACGGCCTCGGCCACCTGGACGGTGCCGTCCTCGCTGGCCCGGGTGATCCACAGCAGGACGTAGCGGCCGCCGGTGCCGCCCAGGTCGAGGCGGATGTCGCCGTCGATCCCCTCCGACCGGCCGAGGGCCTCGCCCCACGTCGTGACGTCCGCACCGGGCCGATCGTCGAGCACGTAGGCCTCGGCCGTCCAACCGGAGCTGGGAGAGGTGAGGGCCAAGGCCTCGGCGGTGCGCGACGTCCCCAGGTCGAGCAACAGCCCCACCCCGGGCTTCCGGACGGTGATGTCGGGGTCGCGGTATCGCTCGGTGTGCCACGCCGTGGCCGGGTCCCCGTCGACGGCCAGCCCGACATCCCCGTCGTTCTCGCCCGGCGGCCCCGTGCCGAACGGGTCGAAGGTGGTGGCGCCGGCCAGCTCGGCGGCCTCGTCGGACGGGCCCACCACCTGCCAGGCCAGGGCGCCGGCGACCACCACGGCCACCACGACCACGCCCAGGAGGAGCGCCGACCGGACCGTCCGCCGGGGGCGGGCCGCCCGGGCCGGGACCGGGGCCGGCGCGTGGCCGGTGGGGGACGGTCCGGAGGGGGCCGGGGACTGGGATGGGGGAGAGGGCGCCGGCGGTGAGGCGGTCGGGGGCTCCGGCGAGCGCCAGTCGTGGGCCGGGGGGCCACCCGGTGCCCGGTCCCCGGCCGGCGAGGCGGGGACGACCGCGGCCCGCCCGGCGGCCAGGGCGGCCAGGGCCCGGCCCAGGGTGGTGGCGTCGGCCCACCGGTCCTCGGGCCGTCGGGCCAGGGCCCGCAGGACGACCTGCTCGTAGGAGGGCTCCAGGTCGGGCCGCAGGGAGCGGGGGGCCGGCGGGTCGTGGTGGAGGCGGGCCAGGGCCGTGCCCGCCTCGGTGTCGGCGTGGAACGGCACCCGTCCGCACACCATCTCGAACAGGACCACGCCCAGGGCGTAGACGTCGGCCCGACCGTCGACCCTGGTCCCCTCGACCTGTTCGGGGGCCAGGTACTTGGCCGTACCCAGCATCTGGCGGCCGGTGGTGATGTCGCCGGTCTCGGTGGCCTTGGCGATGCCGAAGTCGGTCACCACCACCCGCCCGCCCACGGCCAGCAGCACGTTGGCCGGCTTGATGTCGCGGTGGACGATCCCGGCGGCGTGGGCCACGGTCAGGGCCTGGGCGATCCGGGCCGCGATCCGGGCCGCCTCGGCCGGGGCCAGCCGGCCCTCCTGGTCGAGGCGGTCCCGCAGGGTGGTCCCGTCGACGAGCTCCATGACGATGGCCTCCAGGCCGTCCTCGGAGCAGGTGTCGTACACCGAGACGACGGCCGAGTGCCCGAGGCGGGCGGCGGCCAGGGCCTCGGCCCGGAACCGGGCGACGAACGAGCTGTCCTGGGCCAGGTGCTCGTGGAGCACCTTGACGGCCACCGGCCGGCCCAGCACCTCGTCCCGGGCCACCCACACCCGGGCCATGCCCCCGCTGGCCAGGGGTCGCTCCAGCCGGTAGCGGCCGGCCAGGAGGGTCCCCGGGCGGGCCGCACCGGGCGCGCCGAGGTCAGGAGGTGGGGAACCCATCGGGAGGACGATAGGGGCCGGCGGCGGGCGGCCGTGGTCGCCGGAGGGGCCGGCGCCCGGTCGTCGCCCGCCGGGCGATCAGGCCGGGTCCAACCAGGTGAGCCCGATCATCCGGGGCCCGCCGTGGGTGCCGATGACCGGGCCGATGGTGCTGCGGGTGTAGTTGCCGCGCCCCGCCACCTCGGCGATGAGGTCGACGAACTCCTCGGCGTCGGGCGCCTGCCCGTCGCAGATCACCAGCTGCTCCACGTCCCCGGCCTCGACCAGGCGGTCGCGGATGAAGAGCATCTGCTTCTTGCGGGTCCGGACCTTGCCGGCCTCCTCGACGGCGCCGGAGCTGATGTCGATGAGCGGCTTGATCGACAGGAGCGTGCCCAGCATGGCCTGGGCCCCGCCGATGCGGCCGCCCTTCTTCAGGTTCTCCAGGGTGTCGAGGCCGCCGAGGACCCGGGTGCGGGGCCGGGTCCGCTCGACCAGGGCCACCACCTCGTCGGCGCCGGCTCCGCCGGCCGCAGCCTCGGCGGCCAGGGTGACCAGGGTGCCCTGGCCCGAGGTGATCGACTTGGAGTCCACCACCCGGACGTCGAGCTTGCCCTCCAGGGCCCGGGCCGCGTTCTGGGCCGAGGCCATGGTGGCCGAGAGGTCCGACGAGATGGTCACGCACACGACAGCGTCGGCCCCGTCGGCCGCCGCCTTCCGGAAGGCCTCCTCGAAGGAACCGGGGCTGGGGGCCGAGGTCTCGGGCAGCCCGTCGAAGGTGGCCATGCGGGCGTAGAACTCGGCGGCCGAGATGTCCTCGCGGTCGACGAGCTCCTCGTCGCCGAAGCGGATGTTGAGGGGCACGATCACGATGCCGTGGGCGTCGACGACGTCCTGGGGGAGGTCGCTGGCGCTGTCGGTGACGAGGCGGACTCCAGCCATGGGGTTCCCTTCGGGTGGGGCGGGTGGGGTGGCGGCGGGGGACCCGGCCGATCCGGCCTTCGACCGCCGGGCGGCGTTCCGGGTTACCTCCGGCCCGACCCGGGGGTGACGGGGACCTCGGCGCCGGGCCCGGCCGAGGCCCCTCGGGGCCCCTCGACCAGGGCGTCGGCCGCGGCCCGGGCCGCGGCCTCGCGCCGGGCCCGCCGGCTGCGGCGCCAGTGCCGGGCCCACCACAGGACGAGGAACACCACCGCCCCCACCGACAGGAACAGGCCGATGCCGGAGATGGCGGTCGAGCGCACCGTGTAGCGCACCTCGTCGAGCACCTCGACGCCGTCCGGCGTCCGGACCGTGATGTCGAAGGCGGCGTCGCCCGGGGCGCGGGCGTGCACCGCCACCGGGACCCGCGTCGTGCCCGGCTCCAGGGTCACCAGCTGGCGGGCGCCGTCGGGCAGCTCGATGTGGCTGCTGGCGTCGATCTCGACCAGGACCTGCACCGGCTCGTCGAACCCGCTGCGGAAGTGGAGCGGCACCGTGCCGTCGCTGGCGGTGAGGGTGATGGTCTGCCGGGGCGGGGCCTCGATGCCGGTGAGGCCGCGGTCGACGGTGGCCAGGACCCGCTCGACGTAGCGGCGGCGTTCGGCCGCGGTCGACGTCGCCGCCCCGGACAGCAGGAGGCGCTGGTCGAGGGCGAGGACGGTCCCGTTGCGGGCCCCGGTCATAGAGGCGTAGGAGGCCAGGCGGGCCCGGGCCCGGCGCAGGGCCTCGGGTTGGTCACCGAGGTCCTCCAGCATCACCCCGGGCAGGGCTCGCTCGGGACCGACCGCCACCCGGGCCACCAGGTCGGTGATCGTGGTCGGCTGGACCGGGGCCGCGGGGTCGAGGAGGAGGTCGGCCAACCCGGCCAGTTCCTCGCCCCGGCCCGGCCACCCGGGCGGGGCCACCAGCGTGACCCCCGCCGGGCGCTCCTCCCTCGCCGCCAGGAGGGCGAGCTGGGCGGCCAGCCCGGACCGGTCGAGGACCGGGTCGCCCCGGAAGGTCAACAGGGTGGTCAGGTGGGTGTCGGCCGGGACCGCCACCACGGAACGGCCCTCGCCGGCCGAGACGGTGAAGGGCACCTCGGGCACCGAGGTGTCGAGGGCGCCGGGGCCGAAGACCACGGTGCGGACCCCCACGTTCCACAGCTCGGCCACGGCCGGCGGGGTCAGGCCGCTCCGGCTCAGGAACGTGCTGCTGTCCACCGGTCCCAACCGGTCGGTGAGGACGGCGTTGCCCCGGACCCGCTGGCGCGTGAGCTCCTCCCCCAGGCCGGCCTCGACCCAGGCCGACAGCGGCACGTCGACGTAGGGGGCGTCGAGGACCTGGCGGTCCCGGGAGGCGCGCCGCAGGTCGGCCAGGAGCTCCGTGCCCGCGCCATCGCGGGCCAGGGCCTCGATGGTCTCGGGGCGGGGGGCCAGGGTGGCCGGCAGGTCGGCGCTGAACGACAGCCCGTCGACGATGACCTCGCCCTCGTCCACCACCTCCGGGGGCAGCCGGGCGGTGCCGTCGGCTCCGACGGTCGGCTCGGCCCCGAAGGACAGGACCGGGGCCACCAGCAGCGGTGAGCGGTCGGCGCCCTGCTCGCGCCCGCTGGGCACGCGGGTCAGGAAGGCGACCGTGCCCCCCACCCGGCCGCCGTCGCCGTCGCGCACCTCCACCTCGACCGGGTAGACGCCAGGCCGCAAACCGTCCGGCAGGAACTTCCAGCCCGGGATGTCGGCCGCCTCGCTCTCCAGGGTCACGGCCAGGGACACCCGCCGCCCGCCGCCCTCGGCAGTGGGCTGGGTGGCCAGGTCCACCGGCGGGATGGTGGCCTTGCGGTCCCCCTCCACCACCCCGAACAGGGCGCGGTCCAAGGCCTCCCGGTCGGCCAGCCCGTCGCGGATCACGGCCCGCACCTGCCCGTCGGCCGGCGCGCCCTGGACCCGCAGGTCCAGGGTCCAGGTGCCGGTCCGGGGCACCCACGACGACGCCTCGATCCCGGTCAGGCGCACCTCGGACGCGGCCGGGTCCTGGGCCGCCGCGGCCGCCGGCCGGGCCAGGGCCACCGCGGCCAGGACGAGGACGGCCAGCACGGCCCCGGCGGCGCGCCGGCCGGGGCCGGCACCGGCCCCGGCCGTCCGAGCGCTCACCCGGGCCCGTCCACGGGACGGGTCAGCACGGTCAGGCCGTCGGGCTGGAGCACGAAGCCGAGGCGCCGGTAGAGGTGGAGCGCCCCCTCGTTGCCGACCTGGGTGTTGACCACCACGTCCAGGGCCCGCCGCCGGCGGAGCCAGTGCAGGCCGTCGAGGACGAGGGCCCGGCCCAGCCCCTGGCCGCGGCGGTGGGGGTCCACGGCCAGCCGCTGCAGGTAGCCACGGTCACCGGACCGGCCGGTCACGGCGTAACCGACCACGTCGGGATCGGCCAGCACCCGGAAGCGAGCCGTGGTGGTGGCCCGGACGGCGTCGTCGAGCCCGGCCCGGTCGAGGCGCCAGAAGGGCTCGAAGGCCCGGGCGTCCACCATCAGGGCAGCATCCTGGTCGCGCCGCCGGGCCCGGCGCGGGCCACCGGCGATCGGGGGCACGGCGTCCACCTCGACCAGGTCGTGGCGCAGCAGGTGCAGGCGTTCGTGCACGGCGAACCCGGCGGCCAGGAACGGCTCCACCTCGGCCTGGGCCAGGGCCCCGGTCACCACCCGGCGGGCCCCCCGCCGGGCGGCGAGGTCGACGGCGACCCGGAGGTCGCCGGGGGTGGGCGCGGCGCCGGGCCGGACGGCCACCAGGGCCACGTCGTTCCGGCCCCGCCACGCCGCCACCCGGACGCCCCGCGGCACCCCCGTGGGCACCGGTGGCGCGGCCCCCGGGCCGTGGAGCCGGGGCGGAGGGAGGGCATCGGCGGCGTCCACGCCCTCCGAAGCCTAAAGGCGCCCGCCCGGGAGGGCGGGATCACCCGGCCCGGGCCGGCCACCGGTGGGGGTGGCGAGGCGGCCCGGTAGCGGGTCCCGGGACAGGGCCGTAGCGTCGAGGTGTGACCCTGCTCGTCGCCTCCGACCCCCGGTTCTGGGAGCACGAGGCCGGCACCGGGCACCCGGAGCGCCCGGCCCGGCTCGACGCCGTGGAGCGGGGCATCGAGGCGGCCGGCCTGTCCGAGGCGGTGACCCGGGTGGCGCCCCGGCCCGCCACCGACGAGGAGCTGGCCCGGGTCCACGATCCGGCCCTGGTGGCGGCGCTGGACCGCTTCGGCGAGGCCGGCGGGGGGGCGATCGACGCCGACACCGCCATCGGCCCGCGGTCCATGGGCGCGGCTCGCCTGGCCGTCGGCGCCGGCCTGGTGCTGGCCGAACGGTTGTCGGCCGGCGACGGCGAGGCCGGCTTCTGCGCCGTGCGCCCTCCCGGGCACCACGCCACGCCCCGGCGGGCCATGGGCTTCTGCCTGTTCAACAACGTGGCCGTGGTGGCCGCCACCCTGGCCGCGGCGGGCGAGCGGGTGACGATCGTCGACTACGACGCCCACCACGGCAACGGCACCCAGGACGCCTTCTGGGACGACGGGCGGGTGCTGTACGCATCGCTGCACGAGTGGCCGCTGTACCCGGGGACCGGCGCCCTCCACGAGACCGGCGCCGGGCCCGGCGCCGGGTCGACCATCAACGTGCCCCTGCCCGCCGGGGCCACCGGCGACGTGTACCGCCAGGCCGTGGCCGACCTCATCGCCCCGGCCGCCGAGGCCCACGGCACCACGTGGCTGCTCGTCTCCGCCGGCTTCGATGCCCACCGGGCCGACCCCCTGACCGGCCTGGGGCTCACGGCCGCCGACTTCGCCGATGTCACCGGCGACCTGCTGGCCCTGGCCCCGCCCGGGCGCCGCCTGCTGTTCCTGGAGGGCGGCTACGACCTCGACGGGTTGGCGGCGTCGGTGGGGGCCACGTTGGGACGGGTGCTGGGCCTCGACCACCGGCCCGAGCGCCCCACGTCCGGGGGCCCGGGGGCCGAGGTCGTGGGGGCGGCCCAGGCGGTCCACGCCCGGGCCGGCGCCTGAGCGGCCCGTCGGCTCCTCACATCGGGCCGGCATCCGCCGACGGGACAGGGGTCCGGTGCGCTGGCACCGGGTCGCTGACCCCTCCGAGCGGAGACCCATCCCGTGCCCGACCTGGCCCAGCTCCTCAACCACTTGGCCGAGCGCCGGGGTTCCGACCTGATCGTGAAGGTCGGCTCGGCGCCCCACCTCCGCATCGACGGTCACCTGCACGCCACCGACATGGCCCCCCTGGGCCCGACGGAGATCGAGGCGATCCTCACCGAGCTGCTGCCGGTGGCCAAGGCCGAGGAGCTCCTGGAGCGGGGCGAGGTCGACGTGGCCCACGGCCTGGCCGGCGTGGGCCGCTTCCGCATCAACGTCTTCCGGCAGCGGGGCTCGCTCAGCCTCGCAGTGCGCCGGGTGGTCCCGGGGGCGCCGGCCATCGCCGATCTCAGCCTGCCCGGGGTGGTGGAGAAGCTGGCCATGGAGGACGCCGGCCTCATCGTCGTGGCCGGCCCGGCGGCGTCGGGCAAGACCACCACGGTGGCCGCCCTCCTCGACCACGTGAACGCCACCCGGGCCCGCCACATCGTGACCATCGAGGACCCGATCGAGGTCCTCCTGGCCGACAAGCGCTCACTGGTGAGCCAGCGGGAGATCGGCAGCGACGCCCTGACCGTCTCCGACGCCCTCCACCGGGTGGGCCGGCAGAACGCGGACGTCATCTTCGTGAGCGACATCCCCGACACCGCAGCGGCCGAGCGACTGGTCTCCGAGGCCCTGTCGGGTCGCCTGGTGGTGGTGACCATGCCCGCCCTCTCGGCGGCCGAGACCGTGACCCGGCTGGTCGACTTCTACCCGCCCCACCTCCAGCGCCAGGCCCGCTACTCGATCGCCCAGGTGCTGCGGGGCGTGGTGGCCCAACGCCTCTTGGACCGGGTCGACGGGCGGGGCCGGGTCCCGGCCGTCGAGGTCCTGATCGGCACGCCCAAGGTCAGCGAGGCCATCTCCGCCGGAGCCGACGAGTCGGTGCTGGAGGGCCTCATGCGCGAGGGCGAGTACCACGGCATGCAGACCTTCGACCAGGCCCTGCTCGGCCTCTACCAGGACTCGGTCATCAGCGTGCGCGACGCCGTGCACGCCGCTGCCCGCCCCGAGGACCTGCGCATCGCCATGCAGCACGCCGGCATGGCCGCGGCCTACTGAGAGGGCCAGCCGGCGAGCCGGCGGGTCCTGGTCGACGGGACGGGCGGGGCCGGGGCCCAGCCGACCTCGGCCTGCACCGACGAGGCCGAGGGCCGCTGGCGCCCCCCGGGTGACGGGCATCGGAGGAGGATCGGCCGGAGGTCGGCGCCTACCGTGAGCCGGTGACCCCGGACCGCTTCCAGGCCACCCTCGCCGAGGTGCGGCCCCTGGCCGACGCCTTCACCGCCGCCGGCCACCGGCTCTACCTGGTCGGTGGCATCGTGCGCGACCACTTCCTGGGCCGGGACCTGGGCCCCGACGCCGACATCGACCTGACCACCGACGCCCGGCCCGACGCCATCCTGGACCTGGTCCGCCCCCTGGCCGACGCCGTGTGGGAGCAGGGCGCCCGCTTCGGCACCATCGGTTGCCGGATCGGCGGGCGCGCCTTCGAGGTCACCACCCACCGGGCCGAGGCCTACACCTCGGAGAGCCGGAAGCCCGAGGTCACGTTCTCCGACGCCATCGAGGCCGACCTGTCCCGCCGGGACTTCACCGTCAACGCCATGGCCCTGGAGGTGCCCGAGCCCCGCCTGGTCGACCCCTTCGACGGGGCCACCGACCTGGCCGGCGGCCGGCTGCGCACCCCGCTGGCCCCCGAGGTCTCGTTCTCCGACGACCCCCTGCGCATGATGCGGGCGGCCCGGTTCATCGCCGGCTACGGCCTGGAGCCCGACCCGGACCTGCTGGAGGCGGTGCGGGCCATGGCCGGCCGGCTGGAGATCGTCTCGGCCGAGCGCATCCGCGACGAGCTGGACAAGCTGATGGTGGTGGACGACCCGGCGGCCGGGCTGTGGTTCCTGCACGACACCGGCCTGGCCGACCAGTTCTTCCCCGAGCTGCCGGCCATGCGCCTGGAGCAGGACCCCATCCACCGGCACAAGGACGTGCTGGCCCACACCCTCGCCGTGGTCGGCAAGGTGCGGGCCCGGCACGACGACGGCACCCCCAACCGCATCACCCGCCTGGCCGCCCTGTTCCACGACGTGGGCAAGCCCAAGACCCGCTCCTACGCCCAGGGCAAGGGCGTGTCGTTCCACCACCACGAGGTGGTCGGGGCCCGCATGACCCGCGAGCGCATGACCGCCCTCAAGTACTCCAACGACGACGTCGAGGCGGTGACCTCACTGGTGGAGCTGCACCTGCGGTTCCACACCTACCGGCTGGGGTGGACCGACTCGGCGGTGCGCCGCTTCGTGCGCGACGCCGGGCCCCTGCTGCCGGAGCTGATCGAGCTCACCCGCTGCGACTGCACCACCCGCAACCAGCGCAAGGCGGCCACCCTGGCCCGGCGCATGGACGAGCTGGAGGAGCGCATCGCCGAGCTGGAGCAGGCCGAGGAGCTGAAGGCCCTGCGCCCCGACCTGGACGGCCGGGCCGTGATGGAGCGCCTGGGCGTCCCCCCCGGTCCCGTGGTGGGCCGGGCCATGGCCTTCCTCATGGAGCTGCGCCTGGAGGAGGGTCCACTGAGTCCCGACGAGGCCGGCCGCCGCCTGGACCAGTGGTGGGCGGCCCAGCAGCCCCCACCCCCACCGGGCTGACCATCGGGCGGCCGTCCGCCGACGGCGGAGGCTGGGCCGCCTCACCGCCGGTGCGAGGTCGGGCCACGCTGCGGCCGGTGGGACGGCCAGCAGTGGGTGGTGATGTAGTCGGTCATGGCTTCCACCGCGGCCTGGATCTCCGGCGGCCAGCTCTCGGTGAGGTTGGAGCCCGGGTCGTCGGGGTCGACGCCTCCCTCGGCCAGGAAGGACCGGTAGGCCTCCAACGAGGTCCGGATCTCGGCGGGGGCCACGTCGCGCAGAGCGGTGATGTCGGCCACGTGCTCGGCCGAGCCGACGTAGGCCTCGGGCTTCTCGCCGGCCAGGGCGTCGGCGGTCGAGCAGAACCGGGCGAGCTCCTCCGGGCTGGGGGGCTCCGGGTCGAGGTCGGTGCGGGGGCCCGCGGTCTCCGCGGGCTGGTCGGGCTCGGCCGCCCGCGGCCCCCGGTCGGTGCTCACCCGTCGGTCACGGGCACGACCCTGACACGCACCACCGCCGGCCATCGGTGACACGGCCGGCGAGAAGGTGGGGCCGGCGGTGAGGCTCCCCGAGCCGCGACCCACCCCGGGACGGCCCGGAGGATGGGGCGTGCCATGATCGGCCCCGCCGCCGACGCCGAGTCCAGGGGGACCGAGCAGCATGGCCGACACCACCGTCCGCCCCGACCTGATCGACGCGCTGGTCGCGGTGGTGGGCGAGGCCCACGTCGCCACCGGCGCAGCCATCGCCGAGGACGACACCCACGACGAGGCCCTCACCGTCACCCCCGTCACCCCCCTGGCCGTGGTCCGGCCGGCCACCACGGCCGAGGTGGCGGCCGTGCTGCGGGCCGCGGACGAGGCCCGGGTGCCGGTCACGGCCCGGGGCTCGGGCACCGGCCTCTCCGGGGCCGCGGTGCCGGTGGAGGGCGGCATCGTCGTGGCCTTCGACCGCATGAAGGCCGTCCTGGAGATCGACACCGAGAACCACATGGCCGTGGTCCAGCCCGGCCTCACCCTGGCCGAGCTGGACGACGCCCTCCGGCCCCACGGCCTCGTCTACCCGGTGTTCCCCGGTGAGAACAGCGCCAGCCTGGGCGGCAACGTCAACACCAACGCCGGTGGGATGCGGGCCGTGAAGTACGGCGTGACCCGGCACCACGTCCTGGGCCTGGAGATGGTGCTGCCCTCCGGCGAGGTCCTCCGCACCGGCGGCAAGGTGGTGAAGGCCACCTCCGGCTACGACCTGACCCAGCTGGTCATCGGATCCGAGGGCACCCTGGCCCTGGTCACCGAGGTGACCCTCAAGCTCCACCCTCGCCTGGAGCACTCGGCCACCGTGCTGGCCCCCTTCGCCACCCTGGACGAGGTCACCGCGGTGGTGCCCGAGGTGGTGCGCAGCGGCATCCAGCCCATGATCGTGGAGTACATCGACCTGCTGACCATGGCGGCGGCCACCGCCTTCGTGGGCCTGGACCTGGGCATCCCCACCGACGTCAAGGAGAAGGCCCTGGCCTACCTGGTCATCGTGGTCGAGGGCCGCACCGCCGAGCGGGTCGAGGAGGACACCGCCCTGGTGGCCGAGATGCTGGGCGGGGCGGGGGCCATAGACGTCTACGTGCTGCCGGCGACGGCCGGGCCCGGGCTGATCGACGCCCGGGAGAAGGCGTTCTGGGTGGCCAAGGCCAACGGCGCCAACGACATCGTGGACGTGGTCGTGCCCCGGGCCTCCATGCCCGCCTACCTGGCCCGGGTGAGCGAGGTCGCCGGCGCCACCGGGTCGTGGATCGCCGGCTGCGGCCACGCCGGCGACGGCAACGTCCACCTCTCGATCTTCCAGGCCGACGACGCGGTGCGCACCGCGGCGCTGCGGGACGTGTTCCAGGCCGGCATCGACCTGGGGGGCGCCATCTCCGGCGAGCACGGCATCGGCACCGAGAAGCAGCACCTGTTCCTGGATCTGGAGGACCCGGCCAAGCTGGCCCTCATGGGCCGGGTCAAGGCTGCCTTCGACCCCCACGGCACCCTCAACCCCGGCACCCTCCTGGGCTGAGGCCCGCCCTGGCGGTGTCGGCGGCGCCGACCTGTCATCCTGAGCGCCGTGAACGGCGCTCAGGCTCTCATCCGCACGCTCGTCTCCTGTGGGGTCGAGGTGTGCTTCACCAACCCGGGGACCTCGGAGATGCACTTCGTGGCTGCCCTGGACGACGTGCCCGAGATGCGGGGCGTGCTGGGCCTGTTCGAGGGGGTGGTCACCGGGGCCGCCGACGGCTACGCCCGCATGGCCGGCAAGCCGGCCGCCACCCTCCTCCACCTGGGGCCGGGCCTGGCCAACGGCTGGGCCAACCTCCACAACGCCCGTCGGGCCCACACCCCGGTGTTGAACATCGTGGGCGACCACGCCCTGCCCCACAAGCCGCTGGACGCCCCCCTGGAGAGCGACATCGAGGCCGTGGCCGGCGCGGTGTCGGGCTGGGTGCGCACCTCCGGCGCCACCGAGGACCTGGCCCAGGACGCGGCCGAGGCCGTGCGCGCCGCCATGGGGCCGCCGGGGCAGGTGGCCACCCTCATCCTCCCGGCCGACGTGTCGTGGGGCGAGGCCCGCGGCCCGGCCGAGCCGGCCTCGGCCCCGGCCGTGCCCGCTCCTGACGCGGAGGTGATCGCCCGGGTGGTCGACGTCCTGCGGGGCGACGAGCCGGCCGGCCTGCTGGTCGGGGGCCGGGTGGTGGTGGCCGAGGCCGGCCTGGTGGCCGCCGCCCGGGTCGCCGCCGCGGGGAGCGCCACCCTGCTGTGCGAGACGTTCCCGGCCCGCCTGGCCCGGGGCGCCGGCCTGCCCCCCGTCGACCGCCTGGCCTACCTGGCCGAGTTCGCCGAGATGCAGCTGGCCGGCCTGCGGCACCTGGTGGTGGTGGACACCAAGGTGCCGGTGAGCTTCTTCGCCTACCCGGGCAAGGCCAGCGAGCTGGTGCCCGAGGGCTGCGAGGTCCACGTCCTGGCCCAGGGGGCGGTCGACCCGGTGGCCGCCCTGGAGGCGGTGGCCGAGGCCCTGGGGGCGCCGCACGAGGTGGCCCGGGCCGAGCCGTCCCGCCCCGAGGCCCCCACCGGGGCCCTGACCGCCCAGACCATGGCCGAGGCCCTGGGCCACCTGCTGCCCGACGGGGCCGTGGTGGCCGACGAGGGCAACACCGCCGGCCTGTTCGTCTCGGGGGCCACCGCCGGCTGCCCGGCGCACGACTGGCTGACCCTCACCGGCGGCTCCATCGGCCTGGGCCTGCCTTTGGCCGCCGGGGCGGCGGTGGGCGCCCCCGACCGCAAGGTGGTGTGCCTCCAGGCCGACGGCTCGGCCATGTACACGCTCCAGGCCCTGTGGACCATGGCCCGCGAGGACCTGGACGTCACCACCATCCTGCTCAACAACCGCAGCTACGCCATCCTGAACCTGGAGCTGGCCCGGGTGGGCGCCACCGACCCCGGCCCCGCGGCCCTGTCCATGCTCGACCTGAGCAACCCGGACATGGACTTCACCGCCCTGGCCCAGGGCATGGGCGTGACCGCCGAGCGGGCCACCACGGCCGAGGAGTTCACCGCCGCCCTGGCCCGCGCCCTGGCCCACCCCGGCCCTGCCCTGGTCGAAGCCATCCTCCCCCCGACCCTGTAACCCCTCGATCCGGGACCGGCGATCAGGTGCCGTGCTTGCGGGCGCGGAGGAGGAGGGTGGGGGGGACCCAGGCCATGGCCTCGGTCCACTGGGCGGCCGGGACCTGCTCGCGGCGGGCCGGGGGCTCCAGGAGCTGATCGACCCGGAAGTTGGCTCGCAGCAGCGACGTGAACACCCCCGAGGTGGTGCGGGGTACGTCGGTCACCCGGTCGCCGCCCCGGTCCACGACGTAGGGGGTGTCGTCGTGGTAGGTGCGGACCGGCGCCGGCGGCGACCCCGACGAGGGTTGGAGGGCGGTGGGGCCGGCCACGAACATGGTGAGGGCCGGGTGGGGGAGCGAGAACACCAGGGGCGCCTCGGGGCGCAGCACCCGGTGGACCTGGCGGAACACCCGGTCCAGGTCGGGTACCTCGGCCAGGGAGTAGGCGGCGAAGGCCACGTCGATGCCGTCGGCCCGCACGAAGGCCAGCTCGGCCAGGTTGGCCTGCTGGACCTCGATCCGGACCTCGGCCTCCTCGGCCGCCCGTCGGGTGGCCTCGACCTGCTCGGGGGCGGGGTCGACGGCGATGACCTTGGCCCCGGCCCGGGCGAAGGCCACCGAGGCGTGCCCGGCCCCGCACCCCAGGTCCAGCACCCGCTTGCCCTCCAGCGAGCCCAAGAGGCGCAGCTCGGCCTCGGTGGGCAGGCCGGGCCCGTAGGTGGCCACGTCGGTGGGGAGGCTCGCCCCGTCGGGGGTGGCGGTGGTGAAGCGCGACCAGGGGGGGCGGGACGCGCCGGGTGACGGGGATCCGGGGGAGAGGTCGGCCATCACCCGAGTCTCGCCCCGCCCCCGGCCGGTGGCGCGGATGTCAGGGGGCGGCGCGCCGGGCCTGGTCGCCGCGGCCCAGGGCCCAGGTGCGGGCCAGGTGGTTCCAGCCGCAGCCCGGGCACACCTCGACCACGTAGCAGGTGTAGGTGCCGGCCTGGTTGTTGAACCGGCGCAGCTCGGCCTTGGTGGTGATGCACCGGCCGAAGGCCGGCAGCCGGGGGCCGAACACGTAGGAGACGAGGACGAGCTTCTCCTCCTCGCAGATCGGGCAGTCGGCCCGGGTGACGTCGCCGACCTGGCGAGCGGCCCGCAGGAGCTCGGGGTGGGCGTCGCACACCTCGTTGCGGGCCAGGCGGCCGCGCTTGTGCTCGGCGATCAGGTGGCGCCGAGCCAGGCGGTAGTCGATCTGCCCACCTGGTCGGGCGCCCCGCATCTCGTCGGGGCGGAAGGGCACGGCCCGAGGCTAGCGGCGGTCTCCGGGCCCTGCGCCGGCTCCCCGGCATCGCCCCCGCCGGGCCCGGCCGGTACGCTCTGCCGTCGGCCCGGGTCCCGCCGGCCCCTCCGCCGCGGACCCTCCCTGCCGCCCCCCGCTCATGGCCCTGCGTCGACGCCGCACCGTTCCCGCCCACAACCTGAAGGTGACGCGCTCGGGCGCGGTCAAGCGGCGGAACGTCTTCTGGCGCTGGCGCCGGCTGTTCTACCTGGCCACCCTGGTCCTGGTGGTGGCCGTGGCCGGGGTGGGCTTCGTGGTGTCGCAGATCGAGTTGCCCGAGGCCCCGGCCGCCGCCGACCAGACCACGTTCATCTGCACCATCGAGGTGGCCGCCGGCCAGTGCGACGAGTCCACCGCCATCGCCCAGCTCCACGGCGAGGAGGACCGGGTCAACGTCACGCTCGACCAGGTGCCCCAGGTGGTCATCGATGCCGTCATCGCCGCCGAGGACCGGGACTTCTTCGCCCATGGCGGCGTCGACCCGGTGGGCATCAGCCGGGCGGCGTGGAGCGACATCCGGAACAGCTCGGCGTCGCAGCAGGGTGGCTCGACCATCACCCAGCAGTACGTCAAGAACGTCTACCTCTCCAACGAGCGCACGCTGTCGCGGAAGGTCCGCGAGGCGGTGATGGCGGTGAAGCTGGAGCAGGAGCTCTCCAAGGAGCAGATCCTGGAGAACTACCTGAACACCATCTACTTCGGGCGCGGGGCCTACGGCATCCAGGCCGCCAGCCGGGCCTACTTCGTGAAGGACGTGGGCCAGCTCACGTTGCCGGACGCGGCCCTGCTGGCCGGTCTGATCCGCTCCCCGCAGCGGGCCGAGCCCTACACGTTCCCCGAGGAGGCCCGCCGCCGCCGGCGCACGGTGCTCGACGCCATGCTCGAGGAGCAGATGATCACCGAGGACGAGCGGGACCTCTCCGACGCCTGGCCCTTCGACCTGGCCCACGGCCTGGCCCTGTGGAGCCCCAGCGACGGGGTCGAGGTGCGAGGCGACGCCCGGGCCGTCGGCGGCGAGTACTTCGTGGAGTACGTGCGGGCCCAGCTGGCCCGCCGCTACGGCGACGACGCCGTGTTCGGGGGCGGCCTGCGGGTCTACACCACGCTCGACATGCGGTTGCAGGCCAACGCCTTCGAGGCGGTGACCACCACCCTGAACCAGCTCGGTGACCCGGCGGGCTCGCTGGTGGCCATCGACGAGGCCGGGCAGGTCCGGGCCATGATGGGCGGCACCGACTACGCCAACCAGTCGGTCAACCTGGCCGTGGGCGACGAGGGGGGCGGCAGCGGCCGCCAACCCGGGTCCACGTTCAAGGCCTTCGCCCTGGCCCAGGCCCTGCGGGAGGGCTACTCCATCGAGTCCCTCATCCCGTCGCCGTCCCGGAAGATCTTCCCCGACGCCAACGACGGCAGCGACTGGGACGTGGTGGGGGGCTGCTGCGGGGGCACGGCCACGCTGGTGGAGGCCACGGCCGCCTCGTCCAACACCGCCTACGCCCAGCTGGCACTGGACCTGGGCATCGAGAACGTCATCCAGATGGCCCGCGACCTGGGGGTCGCCTCCGACTTCCCGGCCGTGGTGCCGTCGGTGGTGCTGGGCTCGTCGGACGTCTCGGTGCTGGACATGGCCGCCGCCTACTCGACCTTCGCCAACCTCGGCACCCGCATCGAACCCCGGGTCATCACCAGGGTCGAGCGGGCCGACGGCTCCCTGGTGGAGGAGTTCACGGCCTCCACCCAGCAGGTGCTCACCCCCGACCAGGCGTCGCGGGTCACCTACGCCCTGGAGAAGGTGGTCCAGGACGGCACCGGCGAGGAGGCCGACTTCGGCCGGCCGGCGGCCGGCAAGACCGGCACCACCACCGAGAACAAGGACGCCTGGTTCGTGGGCTACACCCCGAAGCTCACCGCCGCGGTGTGGATGGGCTACGTGACCCCGGCGGTGATGGACAGCGTCCACGGTGAGACGGTGCAGGGCGGCAACCTCCCGGCCCGCATCTGGCGCCGGTTCATGGAGCTGGCCACCGCCGGGGTGGACACGGGGGCCTTCACCGCGCCCGCCGACCTGTCCGTGGGGCGTCCGCTCGACGAGGGGCTGGGGGCGGCCGGCGACGCGGGCGACGGCCCGTCCGGCGGCGCGCCCGACGGCACGGGCCCGACCCCCGGGACCTCCCCCGGCTCGGCGGACCCCACCGGCCCCACCGACCCGTCGGTGCCCGAGGGCCCGTCCCCGGGGGGCACGGCGCCCACGCCGGGCTCGGGCCCCGGGCTCCCCGTGGACCCGGCCGACCCCGACGGAGGCGGCCCGCCCGGGGGCGCGGGGGCGGGTCCCTAGGCTTCGTCGCCGGCGGCCAGCAGGCGGTGGGGGTAGTGGGTGCGGCACGGCACGCACCAGCGCTCCACCCCCTCGACCTCGGTCACCTTGCCCTCGGCGTCCCACGCCTCGGGCGTCACGTAGAGGCGGTGGAGGGCGGTGAGGTCGTCGCGCCCCTCGTCGCCGCAGCTGTCGCAGGTCCCGGTGTCCACGCCGCGAGGCTACGGCTCGGCCCGCCCCGGCCGGGTCGAACCCGTCCCGGGCTGGAGGAGACGGCCCCGGGTCGGTACGCTGCAGGCAACCGCTGGCAGCCACCTGGCGCTGGACGGAGACGAGGAGGACGCCCCATGGGCCCCACCGATCCCGACGCCCGTCGTCGACCCCTCACCGCGCCGGCCATCCGGTCCCGCAAGGTGCGCGACGGGGCGGAACCGCTGGTCATGGTCACCGCCTACGACGCCCCCGGCGCCCGCATCGCCGATGCCGCCGGGGTCGACCTGATCCTGGTGGGCGACAGCCTGGCCATGGTGGTCCTGGGCTACGACGACACCCTGCAGGTCACGGTGGAGGACATGGCCCACCACACCGCGGCGGTGGCCCGGGCCCGGCCCTCGGCCCTGGTTGTCGGGGACCTGCCGTGGATGAGCTACCACGTCGACCGGGCCGACACCGTCCGCAACGCCGCCGCCCTCATCCGGGCCGGCGCCGGCGCGGTCAAGCTGGAGGGCGGCCGCAAGCGCCTGCCCATGGTGGAGGCCCTGGTCGACGCCGAGATCCCGGTCATGGGCCACGTGGGGCTCACGCCGCAGTCGGTGAAGACCATGGGCGGGTTCAAGGTCCAGGGTCGGACCAGCGAGGCCGCCACCCAGATCGTCGGGGCGGCCAAGGCCCTGGCTCACGCCGGGGCCTTCGCGGTGGTGCTGGAGGGGGTGCCCGAGGAGGTGGCCGGCCTGGTCACCGAGGCGGTCGACGTGCCCACCATCGGCATCGGCGCCGGTCCCCACTGCGACGGCCAGGTGCTCGTGTACCACGACGTGCTGGGCATCGAGGATCGCATCACCCCGAAGTTCGTGCGCCGCTACGCGGAGGTGGGCACGGCATCGGTCGAGGCCATCGGCCGCTTCGCCGACGACGTGCGCTCCGGTGCCTTCCCGGGCCCGGCCGAGAGCTACCACCTCTCGGCCGAGGTGGCCGAGACGCTGGGCCTCTACGGCTCGGAGGGCTGAAGGGCCAGGGACTGGCCGGCGGGGGCCGGCTCCGGGGCGGGCACGGCCCGGCCGGTGGCGGTCAGCCCCTTGACGTTGGTGCGGTGCATCCACCGGCGGTGGCGCGTGCCGTCGTACCAGGTGGCCCGGTGCATGGCGCTGCGGTTGTCCCACAGGACGATGTCGCCGGGCTGCCAGCGGTGTCGGTAGGTGAACTGGGGCCGGACCGAGAGCTCCTGCACGAAGGTGACCAGCGGCGCGCTCTGCGACTCGGGCATGCCGTCGATGCGCCAGGGGACGTTGCCGCCGGCGTAGAGGGCCTTGCGCCCGCTCACCTCGTGGCGCCGCACGATGGGGTGGATGATGTCGTCCCACTCGTCCCGCTCCTCGGCCGTGGGCAGCGGCCGGTCGGGGTAGTTGTAGGGCCGGGACTGGACCCGGCTGATGACGACCTCCAGGTCCTCGATCCGCTCCTTGGTCACCTCGGGCAGGGCGTCGTAGGCGGCCACCATGTTGGCGAACCAGGTGTCGCCGCCCACGGGCGGCACCTCGAGGGCGTAGAGCATGGAGCCGGCCGGCGGGTCGACCAGGTAGTGCCCGTCGGTGTGCCACACCCGGCCGCTGACCGGTGAGCCGATCAGCTTGCCGCCCTTGGTGATGTTGGAGAGCACCAGGATCTCGGGGGCCTCCTCCTCGTTGAACTCCGAGCGGGTGTAGGACACCACCTCCCCGAAGCACCGGGTGAAGGCCACGTGCTGGGCGGGGGTCATGGACTGGCCCCGGATGAGCAGGATGGTGGTGTCGATCCACGCCTCGTAGATGCGCTCCACGTCCTTGGCGCTCACGTCGTTGACGTCGACGCCGCGCACCTCGGTGCCGATGGTGTCGGTGATGGGGACCAGGTCAAGCATGGTGGGCCTCGCTGGGGCGGCCGGCCGGGGCCGGGTGGCCCGTCAGCCGGGGGTCGCTTCGGTGGGTGGGGTGCCTGCTCACGCCGCCCTCGCCCGGTCGGGGGGCCACCACGGCCCGGAGCCGGGTGAGGGCGTCGTGCAGGGTGGCCTCGTCGTGGACCAGGGCGACCCGCAGGTGGTCGCGGCCGGGGTTGTCGCCGATGGCGTCGGGGGTGGCCAGGTAGCGGCCGGGCATGACCGAGAGGCCCTGGTCCCGCCACAGGGCCCGGGTGGTCTCGATGTCGTCGACGACGGGGAGCCAGAGGAAGAACCCGGCGTCGGCCCGGCGGTAGGCCGGCAGGTGCCCGAGCACGGCGTCGGCCACCTCCCAGTTGCGGGCCAGGGCGGCCCGGTGCTCGGCCACGTGGGTGTCGTCGGCCCACAGGGCGGCGGCCGCCGCGCACACCGGGGTGGGGGTGGAGACGCCGCACGAGCGGTTGTGGGCCGCGTAGGTGCCGACGGTGGCCGGGTCGCCGGCCACGAACCCGCTGCGCAGGCCGGGGGCCGCGGAGCGCTTGGACAGGGTGTGGACGACGACGAAGGCCCCCGGGCCGGCCAGGCCCCGCTCCACCAGGGAGAGGTAGCCGGTGGGTTCCGGGCCCACGGCCAGGTCGACGTAGCACTCGTCCACGATGAGCACGGCCCCGGCGTCGGCGGCGATGCGGCTCAGCCGGCGGAGGGTCCGGGGCGGGAGGACGTCGCCCTGGGGGTTGCCGGGGGTGCAGGCCACGATGGCGGCCACCCGGCCCCCGGCGGCCTGCACGGCGGCGGCCACCGGGCCCGGGTCGCCCGGGTCGTCGAGGTGGTAGGGCACGGCCCGGGCCCCAACGGTGGCGGTGCCGGCCCGGTAGGTGGGGTAGCCGGGATCGGGCAGCACCACCACGGGGGCGACGCCGTCCTGCCGGGCCGCGGTGGCGGCCAGGGCGATGACGGCGGCCACGGCCTGCTTGGCCCCCGGGGTGGGCTCCACCGTCACCCGGCGGTCGCCGAAGGCGGTGCGGAGCCCGAAGCGGCGCTCCAGCCACCCGGTGTAGGCGGCCCGCAGCTCGTCGGTGCCGCCCAGGGGCGGGTACCGGGTCCACCCGTCGAGGTCGGCGGCCAGGGCCGGGCCCAGAGGGGGGGTCACCAGGCGGGACTCACCCAGGTGGAGGGCCACCGGCTCCCGCCCGGCCGGCGCGTCGATGTCCTCGAGCAGGGCCCGCAGGCGGGCGAAGGCGCTCGGGGCGGCCCGCATCGGTCAGTCCCGCACCAGGTCGTTGAGGGCGGTCTTGCCCCGGGTGCGGTCATCGGCGTACTTGACGATCACCGCGCAGTACACGGAGATCTCGGGGCGGATCCGGTCGGGGCGGGAGCCGGCCACCACCACGGCGTTGGCCGGCACCTCCCCGTGGGTGACCTCGCCGGTGGCCCGGTCGACGATGGGGGTGGAGCGGCCCAGGTAGACCCCCATGCCGATCACCGCGCCGGTCCGGACCCGGACCCCCTCGGCGATCTCGCTGCGGGCGCCGACGAAGACGTCGTCCTCGATGACCACGGGCTGGTCGCCGATGGGCTCCAGCACGCCGCCGATGCCGGCCCCGCCGGAGATGTGGCACCGCTCGCCGACCTGGGCACAGGAGCCGACGGTGGCCCAGGTGTCGACCATGGTGCCCGCCCCGACGTGGGCGCCGATGTTCACGAAGCAGGGCATCAGCACCGCGCCGGGGGCGACGTGGGCGCCGAAGCGGACCACGGCCCCCGGCACCACCCGGACCCGGGCGGCGCGGAAGGCGGCGTCGTCCCAGCCCTCGAACTTGAGCGGCACCTTGTCGAAGGTGCGGGGCCGGCCCGGGCCGGAGTCGGCCACCACCGTGTCGTGGGTCAGGAACGAGAGCAGGATCAGCTTCTTGACCCAGGTGTCGACCACCCAGCGGTCGCCCTCGGGGCGGGCGGCCCGCAGGTCACCCCGGTCCAGGGCGGCCAGGCCGGCCTCGACGTGGGGGGCCAGGGCGGCCAGCTCCGCCGGCGACAGCTCGGCCCGCCGGTCGTAGGCGCCGTCCACCACGGTCGGCAGGTCCAGGTCGGTGTCGGTCACGTCACGCTCCTCGGGTGGTCCCGTGGGCCAGGAGCTGGCGCTGGTCGCCGGCACCCCCCACGGGGACGGGGACCGGCTGGACGGTGGCCAGGTAGTCCTCGACGGTCTCGGCCCGCCGGATCTCCACCAGGTCGTCGTCACCGGTCAGCAGCAGCTCGGCCGGCCGCAGGCGGCCGTTGTAGGTGAAGCCCATGGAGTGGCCGTGGGCGCCGGTGTCGTGCACCAGGGCGATGTCGCCCTCCTGGGGGTCCGGCAGGGGCCGGTCGATGGCGAACTTGTCCATGTTCTCGCACAGCGACCCGACGACGTCGAAGGGCGAGAGGGGGCGGTCGCCGGCGAAGGGGAGGCTCACGTGGTGGTAGGCGCCGTACATGGCCGGGCGCATGAGCGACGACATGGAGGCGTCGAGGCCGACGATCTCGTGGCCCTTGCTGCACCGGGTGACGACCCGGGTCACCAGCACGCCGTGGGGGCCGGTGACGCTGCGGCCCAGCTCGGTGAGGACACGGGGGCCGTCGGGCCCGAAGCAGCGCCGGCGGGCGGTGGCGATGGCCTGGGCGTAGCGGCCGAAGTCGAGCGGCCGGTCCTCCGGCCGGTAGGGGATGCCCAGGCCGCCGCCCACGTTGACGTACTCGAGCTCGACCCCGGCGTCGCGGGCCACCCGGGCCCCCATCTCGACCACGCCCACCGCGGCCTGGACGGCCCGGTCGGTGTCGAGCTCGTTGGCACAGGTCATGCCGTGGATGCCGAACCGGGTGGCGCCCCTGCGGCGGGCGGCCCGGTAGGCGTCGGCCAGGGCGTCGACCGGCACCCCGAACTTGGAGTGGGCGGCATCGCCCATGAGGGTGGAGCGGGCCGCCAGCCCGTTGGGCGAGACCCGGAAGGCCACCACCTCGGGCAGCGTGTCGACCTTGTCGAGCAGGGACCGGTCGTCGAAGGTGATCAGCGCCCCCGCGTCGAGGGCCAGGTGGTACTCCTCCAGGGAGGTGTTGTTGGACGTGAACACCACGTCGTCGCCGGTGGCGCCGAGCCGGCCGGCCAGCACCAGCTCCGTCGTCGACGAGCAGTCCAGGCCGCTGCCCTGGCCCTGGAGCAGGGCCAGGACGTGCGGGTTGGGCAGGGCCTTGACCGCGAAGTGTTGGCGGAACGGCGTGCCTTCGAAGGCGTCCACCATGGCCCGGTGGGTGGCCACTATGCCCCGCTCGTCGTAGACGTGGAACGGGGTGCCGTAGCTGGCCACCGTCTCGGGCAGGAGGGGCAGGAGCCGGCGCGCGAAGTCGTCCGAGAGCGGCACGCCTCAGCCTCCCCGCGCCCCGCCGCGGCCGGTCACGGCACCCGGGCGGTGCAGATGGTGCGGTAGCGCACGCCGCTCACGGGCCGGCTGTAGGGGAAGTAGTAGCTCTCCAGCGGCTCGAAGCCCACGGCGGCCAGGCTCTTGCTCAGGTGGCCCTTGGAGATGAACCAGAAGCCCTCGACCGCGGGGTGGGAGGCGAAGGCGGCCCGCCCGTCGCCCGGGGCGTCGTTGGAGAACACCAGGGTGGCCCCGGAGCGGGGCTGCAGGTCGGCCAGCTTGCCCAGCACCGGCCGCAGCTCCTCGTCGGCGTCGAAGAGGTGCCCGAGGAACCCGTCGGCGTAGATGATGTCGGTGCCGGCCACGTCGGCCGGCTCCAGGGCGTAGTAGTCGGCGGCGAAGGCGTCGACGCCCTTCCTGCGGGTCAGGGCCACCGCCTCCTCGTTGCAGTCGATGGCTCGCACGTCGAGCCCGGCGCTCACCAGGTCGCCCTCCACGAAGCCGTTGCCGCAGCCGAAGGAGAAGACCCGGGCGCCGGCCGGGGCCAGGGACAGGATCTTGCGGGCCATGTAGTCCCGGTACTCGGGGTTGTAGGTGGACGGGGTCACCGAGTCGTTGAAGGCGCCGCCGTCCTCCCAGATCTGGTAGATCGTCCGGTCGTCGGCCCCGGCCGGGCGGGGCACGCAGTAGTAGTCGTGGACCTGGTCCAGGTCCTGGCGGGTGTCGGTCATCGTTGTCTCCTGGTCAGGTCGCGGAGCCGACCGGCGCGTGGACGTGCTCCTGCGTGTACTCGATGGAGCCGGCGGGGTGCCGGGCCATCTCGTCCACGAAGGCCCGCAGCGGGTCGGCGGAGGTGGGCCCGAAGGCGCGGTGCAGGGCGACCGCGGGTCCGGGTTCGGGGGCGAGGAGGGTGTCGCCCAGCACCCGGGCCAGGGAGCGCAGGCCGGCCCGGACGACGTCGGGGTCACCGACCAGGCGCGGCCCGTGGTCCCGCTCGATGGTGAGGGCGCCCAGCTGCACGAAGTACGAGAGCTGGAGGAACATGCCGTCGCTGTCCGGGAAGTGCCCCAGGCCCCGGTTCACGTAGCGCAGGCACTCGGACAGGTAGTAGGCGATGGTGTCGGCCGGGTCGAGGCCCAGCCGCTCGCACCAGACGTCGGCCAGGATCAGGATGCCGAACACGTCGGCCGCCGTCTCCTGGAGGACGACCGATGCCCACCGGTCGGACGTGTTGAGGGGCTTGTAGGCGGTGGTGGGCCGGTGGACGCAGTGGCCCAGCTCGTGGCCCAGCACCCCGAGGGTGGGCACCACGTCCGCGCTGCCGGTGGGCAGGCGATCGACGCCGATGTCGAGGAAGCGGGCGGCCAGGGGGGCCGACTGGCTGGCCAGCAGGCCTCGGTGGGTGTTGGCGAAGTAGTAGGTCTTCTTGAACGGCGAGTACTTCACGCCCTCGTCCTCGGGGAGGAAGTAGGCGATGTGCTTCGGGTGCAGGTTGCCCTCGCCGGCCATGAAGAAGAGCTGGGTGGCCAGGAAGGCCGGGGTGTCGCCCAGGCGCAGGTCGGCGTGGAGGCCGGCCAGGTAGGCCGACACGTCGCCGAGCTCGCCGGTGGCGGCCTGGACCTTGGCCTGGTGCGTGTCGTCGCGCCGGCAGGCGAAGGCGGTGGGCAGGCCCCCGAGCTGCTTGCCGTACCAGGTGGCGATCTGGCCGGCGACCACGGCGACGTCCTCCTCGACGTCGGCCAGGGCCTTCAGGATGTCGTCGTCGTAGCCGTCCTCGATGGCCGCGGCCCGCAGGGTGACGGCGTGGCGGTCCACCTCGCTCCGCAGGTGCTGGCCGACGGCCCGCAGGGCGGCCGCCACCGGCCGCGGGTCGGTGAAGCGGGTGCGGCCCGGTGCCCCCGCCTCCTTGGTGCGGCGCCACTCGGCGTCGATGGCGTCGCGCAGCTCGGTCAGGCCCCGCAGGGCGTCGTGGCCCAGCTCGGGGGCGGTGGCGGCCAGGTCGAGGCAGGAGACGACGTGGCTCTCGGCCGGGGGCCAGAAGGCCCCACGGTGGGCGCGGTAGGTCCCGGCTCGGCCGAGGTTGGCGGCGTAGTCGAAGCGGCTCCCGGTCATCGGTCGGCAGGGTAATCCTCAAATGGACACCGAGATAGGGGGGTGACCAACTTTTATCGGACCATTTCATTGCCGGTTGTTTGCACTCAATTGCCGTGATTGGGACTGGCAATGAAGTGGTCTACTTCTGCGCGATCCAGAGACGCTTCAGAGGTCACCTTTCCCCTCAGATCACCATTGCCGATATCGGTGATGTGCAGTACTGTCCCTCCCGTCGCCGCTTCGGCGACGACATCGAGCGCTCGTAGCTCAATGGTCAACGGTCAGGCTCGAGGCACCCAGCAGACACCGACCATCGATGGCCACGCCCCGCACATGCGACGGCGTGGGAGGCAGGTCATGAACTTGTCGCATCATCACGCGAGGGGCAGGCAACTGCGTCTCGCAGTGGACGGCCGAGCTATCCGCCGACAGCGCAGCCGGAAGAGCATCGGCCTTGTACTCCGAAGGTTGCGGGTTCGAATCCCGTCGGGCGCACGTCGAGGCACGAGGAGGGGGGCCGCCGGGGGCGGTCCCCCTCAGGCCGTCGGGGCGGGGGCCGCTCGCTCGGACCGGTTGAGCGTGGCGCTGCACAGGTAGCTGTGGGCCGACGAGTTCGAGAAGCCGCGCTTGAACACGGCCAGGCCGTCCAGCGGGTCGTCCCGGAAGTGCGCCGATCCCCCGAAGAACACGTAGCGGCAGTCCGGCGTGTCGTCGATGGCGTGGGCGAACGCGGTGTACGACGCCGAGACCTCGAACCCGGTCTCGCTCGACGCGCCGTCGTGGTAGTAGAGGACGTCCTGGTGGCGGATCCACATGGTCATGGAGACGATCTCGCCGTCGGCCAGCACGGCGATGGTGCGCAGCCCGGCCACCTGGGCGAGGCGTTCGAAGTACGTGGCGCTGAAGGGCTGGGCGATCTGCCGGTTGTCCACGTTCAACTGGTAGAGCTCCAACCACCGGCTCAGGGTGTCGGCCAGCTCCACGTCGCGGATCTCCACCGTGCGCCGGGCCTTGTTGACGATGTTGCGGTGCCGCTTGCGGAGGTGGGCCGCCCCCTTCTCCCGGTCGATGAAGTAGTTCTCCTTGAACGGCCGGCAGATCGGGAACGCCTGCTGGAGGGCGGGCAGCTCCGGGCACCACATGGGGTCGGTGATCAGCGAGACCGAGGTGACGCCCTCCTGGCGGAGGGCGTCGAGGCCGGCCTGCAGGTCGCAGCCGGGGGCCAGGGGGGCCAGGGGCCGGACACCGGCGGCCTGGCGCCGGCCGCCGGCGGCGTCGCGCACCAGGACGTAGGTGTCCCACCCGGGCACGTGGAGGGCCCGGGCCCCGGGCTCCTCCATGGCGCGGCCGTAGGCCTCGGAGCAGAACGGGTGGGGCGGGGCGCCGGCCGCCCCGGCCCGCTGGAGCAGCGTCAGCCGCCGGTCGAGGTCCCGGTTCTCGGCCTCCAGGGTGGCCACCTTCTCGGTGAGCTCGTCCCGGGCCCGGCGCAGCGCCTCGGTCTCGGCCGCGTCGGCCCGACCGTCCAGCGCCGCCTCGCCCCCTTCGAGGAAGCGCCGGCGCCAGGTCGAGATCTGCTTGCGAGGGCGGCCGGTCTCGCGGGCCAGGTCGGCCAGGACCTCGCCCCGCAGCGAGCGGAGCACGAGCTCCACCTTGACCTCGGTGGGGCAGGGCCCGTCGGGGCGCTCGACGCGACCCGGGGCCGCCGGCGCCTCCTCGGGCGGGGCCCCGGGCCCGGCGTCGCCGTCGGCGGTCATGGGCCCTTGCCCCCGGGGTGTGCACCGGTCAGCATGGGCGACCGTCCATATCTGCTGTCATGAGGGGAAGCGCGCGGATGACGTCCTTCGAAGACCAGGGCCCGCCGACGGACGTGGAGGCCACCGTGGTCCGGGAGTTCCAGCGCTACCTGGACACCACCGACGACCTCCCGCTCGACAGCCACCTGCTCGATGACCTCGGGCTGGAGTCGATCGTGCTGGTCACCATCCTGCTGGACCTCTCCGAGCAGTTCGGCCTGGACCTGGCCTCGCCGGATGTGAACCTGGCCGACGTCCAGACGCTGGGCGACGTGGTGGCCCTGGTCCGGTCGCTGGGCGACGAGGCCGCCCCGGCTCGCTGAGGCCCTCATCGGGCGCCGCCCCCCGGGCCGGCGTGGGCCGGCACCGCCACCGCGGTGACGATGTGGCCCCGGCCGTGGTGGGGGGCCACGGCCCCGCTGACCCGCCACCGGCCGGTGAAGCGCTCGACCCGCCGGCCGCCCACCACCGGGCCGGGCACCAGCAGGTCGGCGGTGAAGGTGCCGTCCCGGGGCTGGAGGGTGATGCGGCACTGGTCGAAGCCCAGCCAGCGGCCGGTGAGCGGGAACCAGGCCTTGTAGACGCTCTCCTTGGCGCTGAAGAGCACCCGGGACCAGGCCACGCCGGGGTGGGCGGCGGCCGCCCGGGCCAGGGCGTCGCGCTCCTCGGGGCCGGCGATCACGGACTCGACCCCCCGGGGCAGCACCTCGTGGGGCTCGGCGTCGACCCCGACCGAGGCCACCGCCGCCCGGTGGGCCACCGCCGCCGCCCGGAAGCCCTCGCAGTGGGTCATGCTGCCGACCACCCCGTCGGGCCAGCGGGGTGCGCCCCGGGCCCAGCGGGGCCCGTCGGACCCCTGGGGCAGGACCGGCCCGGGCGGCGCCCCCAGGCGGGCCAGGGCGGAGCGGGCGCAGAGGCGCACGGTGGTGAACTCGCGCCGCCGGCGCTCCACGGCACCGGCCACCACCGCGGCCTCCTCGGGGTAGGGGGCGGGGCCGGGCGCGTCGCCGTAGCGCTCCTCGGCCACCACGGCCGGGGGCAGGAGCTGTTCCAGCAGGGGTCGACCTGTGCACCGTCCGGATCCCACCACTACGGCCCCGATCAGAGCGCTCGGGTCATGAACACGCTGTTGGGGTCCTCGCGGTAGTCGGCGAAGGGGCCGCTGTAGCGGAAGCCGTGGCGCAGGTAGAGCCGGCGAGCCGGCGCGAAGAAGTCGTCCGAGCCCGTCTCCAGGCTCAACCGGGCCAGGCCCACCCGCCGGCACTCCGAGATGATGTGCTGCAGCAGCAGCGAGGCCACGCCGGACCCCTTGGATGTCCGGGCCGTGCGCATGGACTTGATCTCGGCGTCGTGGGCGTCGAGGGCCTTGATGGCGCCGCAGCCCACCAGTGTCCCTGCGTCCAGGACGGACCAGAAGGCCACGTCCGGTCCCCGGAGCCCGTCGAGGTCGAGGGCGTGCTTGCTCTCCAGCGGGGTGACGGCCCGCATCTCCTCGACGTGCTCCTCCAGGAAGGCGGCGATCTCGGGGCCGGTCAGGTCGTCGACGACGATCCTCACGCTTCGGCCTCCCCGTCCCGGGCCACCAGCAGGGCCGAGGCCGAGAAGCCGGGGGCCGAGCCCTGGGCCAGGTAGGCCCCGCCGGGCACGAACCCCTCGACGCGGCCGTGGTCGGCCAGGTTGAGCATCCAGTCGCAGTTGCCGCAGTGGGCGTAGGTGGCCAGGGTGCTGGCGAAGTGGAGCTTGCTGCGGTGGAGGCGGGCGGCCGAGGCGTTGAAGATGGCCAGCGGCGCGAACAGGTTGGTGGGGAACACCTTGACCACGTCGTCGGTGGTGCGTCCGGCGGCGTCGAGCACGGTGGCCAGGGTGGACCGGGCCACCTGCTGGCGGGACTGGAACGTGTCCCGGCTGTGGAGGCCCTCGGGGTCGACGCCCACCGCCGAGGCGGCCAGCCCGAAGCCGTCCCCGCCGCGGCGCAGCAGGCAGGTGGTGACCGCGTCGCCGAACAGGGCGAAGGACCTGATCCGCTCGCGGTCGTCGGGCCACCGGTCGAACGCCACCAGGAGCACGGTGTCGACCCGCGGGTCGGCGAAGAGGTCCCAGGCCTGGCGCAGGGCGGTGAGCGAGCTGCAGCACTGCTGGAAGGAGACCATGGCCGGCACGGCCCGGCCCAGGCCGGCGGCGTCCAGGGCCCCCACCGCCAGGGTGGGGGCGAGGCGGCCCAGCCCGGCGTCGGTGGTGGCGAAGATGGCGTGGTCGACCGAGTCGCCACCGACGCCGGCGGCGGCCAGGGTGCGGGCCGTGCTGGCGGCGATGGCCTCCTCGATGGGCCCGGTCAGCCGGCGGAACGTGCCGCACCCCATCTTGGCGAAGTCGGCACCCGGGGACTCGGCCGCCCAGGTCTCCTCGAAGCCGGGCAGGTCCTGGGCCTCGACCTCCACGTCGCCCACCTCGCAGGCGAACGAGCCGATGCCGACCGGGGCCGCCGACCCGCTCACGCCGACGCCTTCCGGGTGCGCTTGTCCAGCAGCCGCCGGGCGTTGCCGTGGAAGAACAGGGCGCGGTCGGCCGCGGTCATGGTGTCGGGGAAGGCGCCCTCGGCCTCCAGCCGGGCCACGAAGTCCGCCTGGTGGCCCTGGAGGCGGAAGATGGGCCAGTCGGTGCCGAAGAGGACCTTGTGGGTGATCCCCCGGCGGAACAGCTGTTGGAGCCCGGTCATGGCCATGGTCTCGTACCCGCTGACGTCGAGGTAGACGTTGGGCCGGTTGGTGCACAGCATGGCGCACTCGTCGGGGTAGTGGACGCTGCCGTGGGCCAGCACGAAGTCGACCCCGGGGAAGTCGCGGGCGGCCCGGTCCACGTGGATGGGCTGGGCCAGCTCGAAGTCGAGCACCGGGGAGGTGGCCCCGATGTGGGACAGCACCGGGAGGCCGTACTCGGCGCAGACCTCGTAGAACGGGTAGAGGGCCTTGTCGGCCAGCGTGTAGCCGCACGGGGGGTAGGCCTTGAGGCCGGCGCACCGGCCGGCCCGCACCTCGCCCTCGAACAGGGCGATGCCGTCGTCGCCCCAGCGGGGGTCCACGCCCACGAAGACGTGGAACCGCCCGGGGTGCCGCTCCTGCACCACGCCGTGGTGGGCCACCAGCTCCTCGATGGTGTGGGTGCTGTCGCGCAGGGCCCAGGTGAAGTCGGGCAGGAGCAGGACGGCCTCGCCGATGCCGGCGTCGTCCATCTCCTTGACCAGCTGGTCGCACAGGGGGTCCTGCAGGGTGCCGGCCTGGGCCCGGGCCACCTTCTCCCGGGGGATGGGGATGCCCTTGCTGGCCAGGGCCAGGGTGACGTTGTCGACCACGCCGTCCTGGAAGGAGCGGGGGAAGCACATCTCCGAGGCGACGTGGCAGTGGAAGTCGACGATGGGTGTTGGTTCGCTCTCGACCATCGTGCTCACGCCTGCCGGACGATCTCGATGATGTCGGACACGTACTCGGCCCCGATCACGTCGTCGACCCGGTCGAGGACGTCGATGCCGGTCTCCTCCTCCAGGAGGAACACGATGCTCATGAGGCCGATCGAGTCGATGTCGAGGTCGCCCCGCAGCCGCATGGAGGGGGTCACGCCCCTGGCCGCCGCGCCCGGGATGGCGCTGCCGATGATCCGGCAGACGCCCTCGTCCAGGGTCGAGGACGTCACTGGGCGACCCGCTCGCCGTCGGCGAAGACCTTCTGCATCACCGCGTTCCGGTCCACCTTGAGGTTCCGGGTCAGCAGGCCGGTCTCGGGGGTGAGCTCCTGGTCGGGCCGGAACACCACGTTGGAGATCTTGTGGGCCGAGTCCTTCTTGGCGTTGGCGTTGCTGATGTAGGTCTCGATGGCCTGCACCCGCTCGGCCTCCTGCCACTCGTCCAGCCACACCACGCAGCTCAGGGAGCTGCCGTGCCCGTTGGACACCACCACCGCCTTCTTCACCTGGCAGGACGCCTCGATGTCGTGCTCGAGCTCCTCCGGGTTGATCTTCACGCCGCTGCGGGTGACGATCACGTTCTTCTTGCGCCCCACCAGCTGCAGGTAGCCGTCGCCGTCGAGGTGGCCGAGGTCGCCGGTGGCGATGGTGCCGTCGGGCCGGAACACGGCGTCCTGGGTCTCCACGCCGTCGAAGACGTAGCCCAGGACCTGGGGGCAGCGGGCGTCGACCAGGATCTCGTCGTCGGACCCGATGGTGACCTCCACGCCCTTCACGGGGCGGCCGGCCGTCCCGATCCGGTAGGCGCCGGGGAGGTTGGAGGTGACCCAGCCCACCTCGGTGCACCCGTAGATCTCGTACAGGGGCCGGCCCAGCTGGTGGAACAGGGCCACCAGGCGGGGCGACACGGGGGCCGAGCCGGTGAGCAGGAGGCGGGCCCGGCGCCCGTAGATGTCGGTCCACCGGCGCCCCAGCCGCTGCCGCAGGCGCAGGCTGGCGTCGCCCGGCACCAGGTGGAGGGCGGCGGCCAGGTGGCGGGGGAGGGCCTCGCGGGCGCTGGCCGCCCGCAGGCGGGTCTCGACGATCTCGAAGAACGACGGTGGGCCGAGGATGATGGTCGGCGCCAGGTCCCGCAGCTTCTGGAACATGCGCTCCGGGGCCACCACGGTGGCGTCGAACCCGAACCAGATGGCCACGTACAGCATCACCCGCTGCTGGAGGCTCGAGAACGGCATGGCGATGAGCACGTCGTCGTCGGGGGTGACCTCCCAGGCCAGCCCGGTCTGCTGGATGGTGTTCGAGATCCCCAGCTGGGAGACCATCAGGCCCTTGGTGGTGCCGGCCGTCCCCGAGGAGAAGGCGATGGTGAACACCTCCTCCGGCAGGGACGGCGGGTCGGCGACGATCCGCTTGCGCAGGGTCGACCGGCCGTCGCCGAGGACGGCGGCCTCCGGCGGGAGGTCGCCGTCGACCCGCAGCGGGCCGGTGACGAGCACGGCCGAGAGCTGGTAGCGCTCGGAGATGCCGCGGATGTCGACGGGCCGGTTGGAGGGCTCGGTGGGCACGGCCACCGAGACGCACCCCAGCCCCAGGAGGGCGAGGTCGGCCACGGCCCACTCATAGGAGTTCGGGCCGAGGACACCCACCAGGTCACCCGCTCCCAGATCGCAGTCGCGCAGGTCCGACATGAGCTGTTCTACGTCGGTGCGGACTTCTGAGTAGCTTTTGACGAGGAGCTTCCCGTCTCGGGTCATCACTCGCAACCGGCGATCGGGATGAGCCGACAACTTCTTGTACAAAGCGTTTAAGGGCACGACGGATCCTTCTCCGTATGGGAACGCGACGCCACCAACCCAGAGGACGCGGGAGGAACGGTCACGGGAACGTGTGGGGAGCAGACCGGCACCGACGCCGATGAACGACGACACGAGGACGTGTCCATGGGTGCGGTCCCTCCAAATCGCTCGATGATGAAGTCGTAAGGCAGTTGTGCCGTTTACGGCCTCTTGGAGCGAGAGTTGCACGCCTCACATTGCAACCCATGCGCGAATCAGGTCAGTCCTTCTTTCGGTGTGGTGACCACCTCGATGGGCGAGACGACTGATGAGAGGCGGACCGGCCAAGATGGTGGCCGTGTCCCGGACATCACCGCCTGCGCCGGCCTCTCGGGCCCCGCGCCCGGCGGCGCGGCGTCGCCCTCGCGCCCGGCGGTGGGCGGTGGCCGCCCTGGCCGTCGCCCTCCTGGGCGGGGCCGCGTGCTCGGGGGGCGGTGACGGCGGGACGGGCGCGCCGCCCGCCGGTTCGCCCACCACGCCCTCGACCGGGTCCCCGGGTGTGGCCACTGCGTCCAGCTCGACCCTGCCCGAGGTGACCGGGCCCTTCGCTCCCGGGCGCACCCGGCTCCCGGGCTTCGGCGAGGTGGAGGTCCGCATCGTCCCCGGCCCCGACGGCGAGCCCCTGGTCCTCTGCGTCCTGCTGGCCGAGACCCCCGAGCAGCGGGCCCGTGGCCTCATGGACGTGACCGACCCCGCCCTCGGTGGCTACGACGGGATGCTGTTCACCTTCGACACCGACAGCACGGGCGGCTTCTACATGAAGGACACCCCGCTGCCGCTGTCCATCGCCTACCTCGACGCCGAGGGGGCCACGATCGACACCGCCGACATGGAGCCGTGCCTGGACCGGGGCGCCCGCTGCCCCACCTACCCCCCCTCCGGGCCCTACCGCTCCACCCTGGAGGTGCCCCAGGGCGGCCTCGACGCGCTGGGCCTGGCCGCCGGCTCGCCGGCTCGCCTCCAGGTCTCCGGCCCCTGCCGCGCCCCGCCCTAGCGGCCCCCGGCCCCGCTGTCACACCCCCCTCCCATGATGGAGGCCATGGCTCCCCTCCCTCGGCCCCCGACCCCTTTGGGTGCCCGGCCGGGGGGCCCGGTAGGGTTCCTCGTCCAATCGACCCCTGCTCCGGACCGACCGGGGCCCCGGTGCTCACCGGGTCCAGAGGGAGGAGCACACGCTGATGCGTGCCTATGAGCTGATGGTCATCTACGGCGGTGACCTCGACGAATCCACGGTCCAGCAGAGCATCAACCGCCTGCACGTCCAGGTCGAGGAGGCCGGCGCCACCACCGTCACCACCGACAAGTGGGGCCGGCGCCGCTTCGCCTACGAGATCGACCACAAGAACGAAGGGTTCTACGTGGTGTTCGAGATCCGGGCCGAGCCCGGCGCCCTCGACCGCCTGGAGACCTCCCTCCGGCTCGCGGACGAGGTCGTCCGCCACAAGCTCATGCGGCTCCCCGTGCACGAGGCCGCCCGCCGCGGCCTGTCCGGCGAGCCCGCTCCGGCCGAGGCCGGGGCCTAGATCGGAGGACGACACATGCCTGACAACAACGTGACGATCGTGGGCAACATCACCCGCGACCCCGAGCTGCGCTTCACCCCCAGCGGGCAGGCGGTGGCCACCTTCGGCCTCGCCGTGAACCGCCGGTGGCAGAACCGCCAGACCAGCGAGTGGGAGGAGCAGACCTCCTTCTTCGACGTGAAGTGCTGGGCCCAGATGGCCGAGAACGTCTCGGAGTCCCTCGGCCGCGGCTCGCGCGTCGTGGTCTCGGGCCGGCTGGAGCAGCGCTCGTGGGAGACCGACCAGGGCGAGAAGCGCTCCAAGGTCGAGGTGGTCGCCGACGAGATCGCCCCCAGCCTGCGCTGGGCCACGGCCAACATCACCCGCAACGAGCGCCGCGACGGCGACGGTGCGGGCGGCGCTGGTGGCGGAGGTGGCGCCCCCCGATCCGGTGGGGGCAGCCCCAGCGGGGGCGGCGGTGACCGCCCGTCCGGTGGCGGCGGCAGTCCCAGCGGTGGCGGCGGAGGCAACGACATGGACGAGGAGCCGTTCTGATGGCAGCAGCGAAGCCCAAGCGGGGCAAGAACAAGGACAACGCCCGGCGCAGCAAGAAGAAGATCTCCGTCCTCACCCAGGAGAAGATCGACTACGTCGACTACAAGGACGTGAACCTCCTCAAGCGGTTCATGTCCGACCGGGCCAAGATCCGGGCCCGCCGTGTCACCGGCAACGACGCCCAGCAGCAGAGCGACATCGCCATGGCCATCAAGAACGCCCGGGAGATGGCTCTGCTGCCCTACACCAACCGCATCACCCAGCAACGGGGTGGCGGGGGCCGTGACCGGGGCGAGCGAGGCGATCGCGGTGACCGGGGCCTGCGCCCCGACGGGCCGCCGCCCCGCCCGACCGCGCCGCCGCCCACGGGTGGCGGTGACGCCGAGGTCGAGGCCGGGCCCGAGGTCGAGGTGCAGGAGGTCGAGGCCTGATGCGCGTCGTCCTGCACACCGACGTCGAGGGCGTCGGCACCAAGGGCCAGGTGGTCGACGTGGCCGACGGCCACGCCCGCAACCTGCTCCTGCCCACGGGGCGGGCCGTCAAGGCCACCCCCGGGGCCGAGGCCCAGGCTCGGGCCATGCGCCGCTCCCGGGCGGTGCGCGACGCCACCGACCGGGCCTCGGCCGAAGAGGTGGCCAAGACCCTCGTCCCGGCCACCATCACCGTGACCGCCAAGGCGGGCCCCGAGGGGCGCCTGTTCGGCTCGGTCGGCACCCACGAGGTGGCTGACGCCATCGAGGCCCAGACCGGCATCATCCTTGACCGCCGCCGGCTGGTGGTGGACGAACCCATCAAGGAGACGGGCGAGCACCAGGTGACGGCCCGGCTCCACCCGGACGTGCAGTTCCCCGTCCGCATCGAGGTCGTGGGGGCCTGATGGCCCGCCGGCACCGCCTGGTGCCGGCCCCGACCGCAGAGACCACCACGAGGGGCCCCGGCGCGCGCCGGGGCCCCTCGTCGCGCCCCCGGGCCCGGGGACCCGTGCCCACCGCGTCGGCCCCCGGCCCGGCGTGGCCCCGCGGGGCGGAGGGGGCCGGGCCGGCCGTGGTGGCGCTGTCCACAGCTCCGGCCCGCCGTCCACAGCGGACCCGGCCGGTCGCCCGGGGTGGGGCCCGCTCGGCGGCCCCGTCCACAGCCCGCTCCCCGGCCCCGGGCCGGTCATCCCCAGGACCGCCCTCTCCTCCACAGGGCAATCCACGGGCCGCGCCCCTGTTCTTCCCCAGGCCGGATCGGCGAGGGTGGGTGCCCTTGGGGTGCGTGCCGCACGCGCCCTCCGGTGCGGGCCACGGTGCCGGAGGACGAGACCCGTCGCGCCCCGCCCCATCGACCGCCACCGCCTCCCCACGGCGCCCCGCCCCCCGAAGGTCTCCATGAGCGACGCCGCCCCCGTGTTCGACGACGAGCCGCCGTTCGACGACGGCCCCCGGCGCCCCCGCCCGGTCCGGGCCCCGTCGGGGACCCGCGTCCCCCCCCACAACCTCGACGCCGAGCGGGCCCTGCTCGGGGCCCTGCTCCTGTCGCGCGACGCGGTGGCCTCGGCCGCCGAGGTGGTGCCGGGGGCCGACGTCTTCTACCGGCCGGCCCACGCCCACGTCTACGAGGCGGTGACCATCCTCACCGCCCGGGGCGAGGTGGCCGACCCCATCACCGTGGCCGACGAGCTGCGCCGGCGCGACCTGCTCGACGCCGCCGGCGGCACCGCAGCCCTGGTCGAGCTCCAGGCCGACGCCCCCGGCACGGCGAACGCCGCCCACTACGCCCGCATCGTGCGGGACCACGCCCTGCTCCGGCGCCTCATCGGGGCGGCCGGCACCATCGCCGAGACGGCCTACGGCGTGCCCGACGACGTCCGCAAGACCGTCGACGCCGCCGAGTCGCTGGTCTTCGACATCGCCCGGCACGAGGGCGAGGGCACCACCGCCCGCATGACCGACCTGCTGAGCGAGACCCTCGATCGCATCGAGATGCTGCACGAGCGGGGCTCGGAGATCACCGGCACGGCCACCGGCTACTACGACATCGACGAGATGACCGCCGGCCTCCAGCCCGGCGCCCTGGTGGTGGTGGGGGCCCGGCCCGCCATGGGCAAGACCGCCCTGGCCCTGGGCATGGCCACCAACGCCGCCCTGCGCCACGACAAGTCCATCCTCATGTTCTCCCTGGAGATGAGCAAGGTCGAGCTCGTGCAGCGCATCCTGTGCGCCGAGGCCCGGGTCGACTCCAAGAAGATCCGCAACGGCCGCCTCAACGACAGCGACTGGATCAACATCAGCAACGCCATGGGGCGCCTGGGCGACGCCAAGATCTGGATCGACGACAACCCCAACGTCTCCATCATGGAGATCCGCTCCAAGGCCCGCCGGCTCCGCAGCGAGGTCGGCGACCTGGGCATGGTGGTGGTCGACTACATCCAGCTCATGACCGGGCGCACCAACGCCGAGAGCCGCCAGGTCGAGGTGGCCGAGATCTCCCGGGGCCTCAAGCTCCTGGCCCGCGAGCTGGAGTGCCCGGTGGTGGCCCTGGCCCAGCTCAACCGGAGCCTGGAGCAGCGGGCCGACAAGCGGCCCATGCTCTCGGACCTGCGCGAGTCGGGGTGCCTCACCGCCGGCACCCGTCTGCTCCGGGCCGACACCGGGGCCGAGGTCACCCTGGGCGAGCTGGTCGAGTCCGGCGAGCGAGACGTCCCGGTGTGGAGCCTCGACGATCGCTGGCGCCTGGTTCCGGCCACGCTCACCCACGCCTTCCCCAGTGGCACCAAGCCCGTGCTCCGCATGACGTTGGCCTCGGGGCGTGCGGTGGAGGCCACCGCCAACCACCGCTTTCGCACCCTCGACGGCTGGGTGTCGCTCGGTGAGCTCGAGGCCGGGTCCCGGCTCGCGGTCCCGCGGTACCTCGATGCCCCGATCGACGAGGTCCCGATGGACGACGACGAGCTCGTCCTCCTCGCGCACCTCCTGGGCGACGGCTGCGTCCTCCCTCGCCAGCCGATCCACTACACGAGCAACGACCCCGCCAACCTGGACGTGGTCGAGGAGGCCGCTCGGCGCCGGTTCGGCATCACCCCGCGCCGTGTGGCCCAGAAGGCGTGGTGGCACAGCTACCTGCCCGCTCCGACCCACCTCACCCACGGGGTGCGCAACCCCATCTCGGTCTGGTGGGACGCCCTCGGGTTGCACGACTGTCGCAGTGGCGAGAAGTTCGTGCCCGCCGCCGTCGACGCCGCTCCGGTGCGACAGGTGCGGACCTTCCTGCGCCACCTCTGGGCCACCGACGGGACGGTGGTGGTACGCCGCAGCGACCGGGGACCGAGGGTGCGGCTGGTGTACGCCACCACGTCACGGCGCCTGGCCGACGACGTGCAACGGCTCTTGCTCCGGTGCGGGATCCAGGCCCGCATCACCGTGGTGCCGCAGGGCAGGCATCGGCCGTCGCACCACGTGCGGATCGAGGGGGTGGAGCACCAGCGCCGGTTCCTCACCGAGATCGGCGTCCACGGGGCCCGGGGGGAGCGGGTCGCTCCCGCCCTCCACCTGCTCGAGGGCGTCGAGGGCAACCCGAACGTCGACACCATCCCTCACGAGGCGCGCTCCCGGGTCGTGGCCGCCATGGCCGAGGCCGGCATCGGCCACCGACGGTTGGCGGCCGAGCTGGGGGAGCAGTACTGCGGGTCCTACATGCTGGGGACGACGGCTCGTCCTCGGGCCATGCGCCGGGCCCGCCTGGCCTCGATCGCCGAGATCACCGGCGACAAGGAGTTGGCGGACCTCGCCCTCTCCGACGTGCTCTGGGACCGGATCGTGGCCATCGAGCCCGTCGGCGTCGAGCCGGTCTTCGATGCGACGGTGCTGGGCACGCACAACTTCGTGGCCAACGGCATCGTCGCCCACAACTCGTTGGAGCAGGACGCCGACGTGGTCATGTTCCTGTACCGGGACGAGGTCTACGAGCCCACCCCCGAGAACGCCGGGCTGGCCGAGGTCATCGTGGCCAAGCAGCGCAACGGGCCCACCGGCGTGGCCCGACTCAGCTTCCTGGGCCACCTGACCCGGTTCGAGTCGCTGCCCAAGGAGTGACGGCCCCGGCCGCCGCTCGATCAGCCGTTCTGCGCCTCGGGTCGCGGCGCCACCTTGGTGAAGCTCCGCTGCCAGGTCTCGTGCGTCTCCCCGTCTAGGGAGAACCGCCACACGTAGCGTCCCGGCTCCAGCGGCAGCGGCCCGATCTGGAGGGCCAGCGGCGGCAGGGCGATGGGGATGCCGTGGGGGAGATCGGCGGGCCGCTCGGCCTTGACCGTGCCCTCGACGATGATGGTCTGGGTCCCTTTCGGCCCGCGCAGCCGCACCGCCTGGCCGTCGGCGTCGAGCAGCTCGAGAGTGAAGCGCCGGTCGGGGTCCGTCTGGTCCCACGGCACCT
Source organism: Acidimicrobiales bacterium (assembly GCA_035630295.1). Classification (NCBI taxonomy): domain Bacteria; kingdom Bacillati; phylum Actinomycetota; class Acidimicrobiia; order Acidimicrobiales; species Acidimicrobiales bacterium. Next base: position 58,711 of record DASQKY010000042.1, read on the forward strand.
CGATGAAGACCACGACGGCCATGGCCGTGACGCCCCGGCTCAGGCTCCACCCGGCGCCCAGCATCGAGACCTTGCCCTCGGCGGCGTGTGCGGCATCGGCCAGGATCACGTCGACTCGCATGGTGGCCCTCCCTGCGTCGCCTCGTCGCGCCCGCCGCCGACGCTACCGGACCCGCCCGGCCCGTCCCCGGCGCCCGGGCCGCCGCCCGTCGTAAACCGTGGCGCCGGGCCCGCGCCCGTGGGCCAGACTCCTCGGCGTGACGGGCGGCATGGTGTTGGAGGTGGAGGGGCTGACCAAGCGCTACGGCGATCGGGTGGCCCTGGACGAGGTGTCCCTGACCGTGGCGCCGGGCGAGGTGTGCGGCCTGCTGGGCCCCAACGGCGCCGGCAAGACGACGCTGGTGTCGATCATCGCCGGCCTGCGGTCCCCCGATGCGGGCGTCGTCCGGGTCGACGGGCGCGACGCGGCCGGCGGCGGCCGGGCCGTCCGCTCGGCGGTGGGCCTGGCCGCCCAGGAGACGGGCATCTACCCCACCGTCACCGTGCGGCAGAACATCGAGCTCTTCGCCGGCCTGGCGGGGCTCTCCCCCCGCGACACGGCGGCCCGCCTGGCCGAGACGTCGGCCGTCCTGGAGCTCGACCACCTGCTCGACCGCCAGGCCCGCCAGCTCTCCGGGGGCGAGAAGCGCCGGCTCCACACGGCCATGGCCATGGTCCACCGGCCCCGCCTGCTGATGCTGGACGAGCCGACCACCGGCGTGGACATCGCCACCCGGGCCCGCCTCCTGGACGCCATCTCCCGCCTGGCCCGCGAGGACGGCTGCGCGGTGCTGTACTCCACCCACTACCTGCCCGAGGTGGAGCAGCTGGGGGCGTCGGTGGCCATCCTCGACCACGGGCGCATCCTGGTGCGGGGCAGCCTCGACCAGCTGGTGGCGGCCCACGGGTCCGGCGTGGTGGAGTTGAGCTTCGAGGGGCCGGCGCCGGCCCTGCCCGGGGCCGAGGTCGACGGGACCGTGGCCCGGGTGGTGACCGACCAGAACCCGGGGCCGGTGGCCGCCGCCGTGCTCGGCTCGCTCGGCGCCGCAGCCGAGCGCCTGGTCTCGGTGGACCTGGTCCGCCCCAGCCTGGAGACCGTCTTCCTGGCCCTCACCGGCCGGGCCTACGCCAGCGACGGCGAGGCCGCCCCCGAGACCGTGGAGGAACCCGCGTGAGCGACCGCCTCAGCCCCAGCCGGGTGGCCGCCGTGGCCCGCCACGACCTGCGCATCCTCCGCAGCGACCCGGCGTTCCTGCTCATCTTCACCCTCATGCCACTGGCCTTCATGGCCTTCAGCGAGCGCTCCATCGGCGCCGCCCTCTCCGTCGAGTTCCCCGGCCGGGACGTCAACGGCGCCGCCTACGCCGTGCCCAGCGCCACCGTGCTGTTCAGCGGGTTCCTGGTCGGCAACGTGGGCTTCGGCATCTTCCGCGAGCACGGCTGGGGCACCTGGGAGCGGCTGCGCTCGTCGCCCCTCTCGCCGGTGGAGCTGATCCTGGGCAAGAGCCTGGTGCCCATCCTGTGCCTGGCCATCCAGCTCACCGTCCTGCTGGGCGGCGGGGCTCTCCTGTTCGGCATGGAGCTGCGGGGGTCGCTGCCGGCCTTCGTGGCCGTGGGCGTGGCCCTGGCCTTCATGGAGCTGGCCCTGGGGTTCATGCTGCTGGCCATCTGTCGGTCGGTGGTGCAGCTCAACGCCCTGTCCAACGCCGGGGCCATGCTCCTGGGCGGCCTGGGCGGGGCGGTCACCCCGGTGGAGTTCCTGCCCGGGTGGGCCCAGGCCGTGGCCCCGGCCACCCCGGCCTACTGGGCCATGCGGGGCTTCCGGGCCGTCACCATCGACAGCGGGGGGATCGGCGACGTGTTGCTGCCCCTGGCCGTGCTGGCCGGCTTCACCGTGGCCTTCACCGTGGTGGCCCTGGTGCGCTTCGAGGTCGAGGACGCCAAGGTCTCCTGGGCCTGACCCGGTCGTCCCCGGGTGGGGGGCGCTGTGTGAGGATCTGGGCGTGGCGGTCGGACGTTTCGCCCCCAGTCCCACGGGCCCCCTCCACGTGGGCAACCTGCGCACCGCCTTGGTGGCGTGGCTGGCGGCCCGCTCGACCGGCCGCGCCCTGTTGCTGCGGAGCGAGGACCTCGACCCCGGGGCCCGGCCCGAGCACGAGGCCGGGCAACTGGCCGACCTGCGGGCCGTGGGCGTGGACTGGGACGGGCCGGTGGTGCGCCAGTCGGCCCGGCGCCACCTCTACGAGGACGCCCTCGCCGACCTGGTGGCGGCCGGCCTGACCTATCCGTGCTTCTGCACCCGGCGGGAGATCCAGGAGGCCACCCGGGCCCCGCACGGTGAGGCGCCCGAGGGGGCCTACCCGGGCACCTGCCGGGAGCTCACCGTCCGGCAGCGGGCCGCCCGCGCCGCCGGGGGCCGCCCGCCGGCCCTGCGCCTGCGGGCCGGCGGGGCCCGGGTGGTGGTGGAGGACGGCCTGGTGGGCCGCCACCAGGGGGTGGTCGACGACCTGGTCCTGCGGCGCAACGACGGCGTGCCGGCCTACAACCTGGCCAGCGTGGTCGACGACGCCGACCAGGGGGTGGAGGAGGTGGTGCGGGGCGACGACCTGCTGAGCTCCACCCCCCGGCAGGTCCACCTGGCCGGCCTGCTGGGGCTGCGGTCCCCGGCGCACCTCCACGTCCCGCTGGTGGTGGGGGCCGACGGGCAACGCCTGGCCAAGCGGGACGGCGCCGTGACCCTGGCCGACCTGGCAGCCCGGGGGGTGGGCGCCGGCCCGGTGCGGGCGGCCCTGCTGCGCTCGCTGGCGCCGGCCGTGGCCCTGGCCGCCGACGGGGAGCCGGAGGTGGCCTCCTTCGCCCCCGCCCGCCTGCCCCGCCAGCCGTGGCGGTGGGCCCCGCCGGTGCCGGGGACCACCGGTCGGCCCTGAGCCCCGGCGCGGCCCGGCCGGGCCAGCGACGGCTCAGGGTCGGGCCCGGAGTGGCCCTGGCCTCGGCCCGCAGCCGGAGACCGGCCGCGCCGGGGCGGCCGCGGCTCGGCGTCGGTAGCCTCGGGGCGGTGGGTGCTCCCCCTCCCACCGGCGTGAGCCGATCCTCGACCCGCCCGGCGTGGCCGGGCCGCGGGCCCGTCCGGCCGCTGGCGCTGGCGCTCCTGGCCGTCGCCGTGGTCGTCGCCGGGTGCGGGGGCGACACGGTGACGGCTCGGGTGTCGGGCCCGTCGACGGCGGGCGGGACCGAGGTCGAGGGGCGGTGGCCGGCCACGACCACCACCACCACCGCCGCCCCCACCACCACGACGACCACGGTGCCCGCCACCCCGGCCGGGGACGGGCTGGCCATCGCCCCCCCGCTGCCCCGGCCCTGGGCCAGCCGCTTCACCGTGGCCGACGCCACCGGCCCCACCGTCGAGCTCCACACCAGCCCCGGTGTGCGGGTGCCCAGCGGCCGGGCCATGGCCAACCCGACGGGGGAGGGCCTGGCCCTCACCTTCCTGGTCCGGGGCCGCCAGGGGCCCGACTGGCTCCAGGCCCAGATCATGTCCCGGCCCAACTCGGCTCTGGCCTGGATCCGGTCCGACCAGGTGACCGAGCGGCAGGTCGAGCACCACGTGGTGATCGAGCGCGGGGCCCGGCGGGCCACCGTGTACGCCGCCGAGGAGGTGGTGCTCCAGGTCCCGGTGGCCACCGGGAAGGACAGCTCACCCACCCCCCTCGGCACCTTCTTCGTGGACGGGATCGTGCCGCTGTCGCCCCCGCACCGCGCCTACGGGACCGGCCAGGTGAGCTTCACCGGCTTCTCCGAGGTGTACCAGAGCTTCGGGGGCGGGGTCGGCCAGGTGGCCATGCACGGCACCCAGAACCCGGCCCTCGTCGGTACGCCGGCCAGCAACGGCTGCGTGCGCATGCGCAACGCCGACATCGAGGCCATGATGCTGCTGGCCCCCACCGGCACCCCGGTGGAGGTGGTGGCCTAGGCCGAGCCGGCCCGGGTCGGACGGTGACCGGGATCGGGCGCGCCGGGTGGTGCGGGAGGTGCGGGCCGGGTGGTGGCGTGCGACGCTGGGCCCGTGCTCGAAGGACTGCGCCGCCGGCTGACCCGGACCAACGAGGAGCTGCACGCCGCCAGCCTCCAGACCCGCTTCGCCGACGAGACGTGCTCGGCCATCGGCGAGGTGACCGAGCGGGGGGTGGTGCGCATCCGGGGCGAGGTGGCCGGCCTCCAGGTGGTGCCCCGGGCCGGGGCGCCCTCGCTGGAGGTCACCGTGGACGATGGCACCGGCCGGGCCGTGGCCGTCTTCACCGGGCGCAAGCGGGTGGGCGGGCTCGACCCCGGCCGGCCGGTGCGGATCGAGGGGGTGGCCCGCCGGGAGCGGGGCCGCCTGGTGCTGCTCAACCCGGCTTACACGCTGCTGCCCTGAGGCCCGCCCCGGTGCCGGGGCGGGCGGGTCAGCTCTCGAGGCCGATGGCCGCCTCGTCCTCGGCCGCGTCGGGGTCGCGGACGCCCAGCAGCACCCGCACCACCTCGTCCTCCACCTCGGGCGTGGTCAGGACCAGGACCTCGTCGCCCTCCCGCAGCACGGTGTCGCCCCGGGGGACGATCACGTGGGAGTCGCGCAGGACGGCCACCACGGTGCAGTCCCGGGGGAGGGGCAGCTCGGCCAGGTCCTGCCCCACGCTGGGTGAGGCGTCGGTCAGGGTGGCCTCGGACAGGCGGGCCCGCCCTCCCTCGAAGGACAGCAGGCGCACCAGGGTGCCGACCGAGACGGCCTCCTCGACCAGGGCGGTCAGCAGGTGGGGGGTCGACACCGACACGTCGACGCCCCACGCCTCGGTGAACATCCACTCGTTGCGGGGGTTGTTGACCCGGGCCACCACCCGGGGGACGGCGAACTCCTGCTTGGCCAGCAGGGAGATGACCAGGTTGTCCTCGTCGTCGCCGGTGACGGCGGCCACCACGTCGGCCTGGCCGACCTCGGACTTGGCGAACTCGGTGACCTCGCAGGCGTCGGCCACCACCCAGGTGGCGCCCGGGGCCTCGTCCTGGGCCTCGGCGGTGGTGGCCCGGTCGCCGTCGACCTCCACGATGGTGACGGTGTGCCCGGCCTGGATCAGGTCCGAGGCGATGAAGGTGCCGACGTTGCCGCCGCCGGCGATCACGATCTTCATGAGCAGGTGCCCTCTCGCAGCGGGGTGACGGGGGGGAGGCCGGCCATCAGTGGCCGCCCTCGGACGGGGGGGTGGCCAGGCGCTGGTCGAAGGGGTCGACGGCGTCGCCGGCCAGGGCCACGTGGATGGTGTCGCCGTCCTGCACCAGGAGGTCGGAGGCGGGGACCTGGGCCACGCCCAGCCGGGTCACGGCCACCACGCGGGCCCGGCCGTCGGTGTCGAGGTCGAGGACCCGCTGGCCGGCCCACGCCGGGGGCACGGTCCGCTCGACCAGGACCACCTTGGCGCTGGGGTCGATCCAGTCCACGGTGGGCCGCTCGGGCAGGACCCGCTGCAGGACCCGCTCGGTGGTCCACTGGACGGTGGCGATGGTGGGGATGCCGAGGCGCTCGTAGATGGCGGCCCGGCGGGGGTCGTAGATGCGGGCCACCACCCGCTGGATGCCGAAGGTCTCGCGGGCCACCCGGGCCACCAGGATGTTCGAGTTGTCCCCGCTGGTCACGGCGGCGACGGCGCCGGCCTCCTCGATGCCGGCCACCCGGAGCCGGTCGCGGTCGAACCCGACGCCCACCACCGCCCGGCCGCTGAAACCCTCGGGCAGGCGGGTGAAGGCCTTGGACCGCCGGTCGACGACGGCGACGGAGTGGCCCTCGGCCTCGATGGCCCCGGCCAGCCCGGCCCCGACCCGGCCGCAGCCCACGACGACGACGTGCACCTGGTCACCTCCGGCCTGCCGTCGGCCCCGGTGGCGGACAGCGGCCGCGGACCCTACCCCCGGCCCCCGCTCGTCTCCACCACCGACCGGCCGGGGGAGCGGCCCGAGCCCCGTCCCGCCCGGCGGCCGCCGTGGCCGAACGCCAGGGGTCGGCCTCGTAGGCTGCCCGCCCGTGGCCCCCGAGGGCCGAGTGGAGAGAGGTGGCGATGGCGTCGGTCCTGAAGCGGGTGCTGGTGGGCCAGCCCCTGGCGTCCAGCGAGGAGCACAACCAGCGCATCAGCAAGCCGGTGGCCCTGGCCGTGTTCGCCTCCGACGCCATCTCGTCGACGGCGTACGCCACCGAGGAGATCCTCCTGGTGCTGCTGATGGCGGTGCAGTTCCCCCACACCCACTCCTACCTGGTGCCCATCGGCATCGCCGCCGTGGCCCTGCTGTTCATCGTCCTCACCAGCTACCGCCAGACCATCCACGCCTACCCCAACGGGGGCGGGGCCTACGTGGTGGCCAAGGAGAACCTGAGCCCCACCGCCGGCCTGGTGGCCGGGGCTTCGCTGCTGGTCGACTACACGCTCACCGTGGCCGTCTCCATCTCCTCGGGGGTGCTGGCCATCGCCTCGGCGGTGCCGTCGCTGCGCCCCGACCAGTACCGCATCGCCCTGTGCCTGGGCTTCCTGGTGCTGATGACCCTGGCCAACCTGCGGGGCCTGAAGGAGGCGGGCAAGGTCTTCGCCGTCCCCACCTACGTCTACGTCCTGCTCCTGGGCTCGCTGCTGGTGTTCGGCCTGACCCGGGTGTTCGCCTTCGACCTGGGGCCCATCCAGAGCAGCCCGGAGCTGGCCAAGACGTTCGCCGCGGAGCACGCCCTGGCCTCCAGCGCCGCCCTCTTCGTCCTGCTGCGGGCCTTCTCGTCGGGGGCGGTGGTGCTCTCGGGGGTGGAAGCCATCTCCAACGGCGTGCCCACGTTCCGCAAGCCGGAGTCCCGCAACGCCTCGACCACCCTCACCTACATGGGCCTCATCCTGGGCGCCGGCTTCCTGGGCCTGGGCGTGCTGGCCCACCACCTGCGGCCGGTGGTCGACCACGACGGCGAGACGGTGCTGTCCCAGATGGGCAAGGCCGTCTTCGGCGAGAACATCGTGTACTACGGCTTCCAGATCGCCACCTTCGCCATCCTGATCCTGGCGGCCAACACCGCCTTCGCCGGCTTCCCCCAGCTCAGCTCCATCGTGGCCCGGGACGGCTACCTGCCCCGGCAGCTGGCCACCCGGGGCGACCGCCTGGCCTTCTCCAACGGCATCATCGTCCTGGCCGGCATGGCCGGCGTGCTCATGATCGTGTTCCGGGCCGAGGTCAGCTCGCTCATCCCCCTGTACGCGGTGGGCGTGTTCACCGGGTTCTCCCTCAGCCAGGCGGGGATGATCCGCCACCACCTGCGCGAACGGGAGCCGCAGTGGCGCAAGGGCCTGGTCATCAACACCGTGGGCTGCGTGGCCACCTCGGTGGTGCTGCTGGTGGTGGTGACGTCCAAGTTCTTCCAGGGGGCATGGATCCCAGCGGTGGTGATCCCGCTCATCGTGGCCCTGTTCGCGGCCATCCACCGCCACTACGCCCGGGTCGACCGGGCCCTGGCCGTGCCCCCCGGCTACAAGGCCCGGCGCCGCACCCACACCGTGGTGGTGCTGGTGGGCCGGGTCACCAAGGGCTCCCTGGAGGCCATCGCCTACGCCCGGTCGCTGCGCCCGGACCGGCTGCTGGCCGTGTCGGTGGTGGCCTCGGCCGAGCAGCAGGAGGCCATCACCCGGTCCTGGGAGGAGCACGAGATCCCGGTGGAGCTGCGGACCCTGTACTCCCCGTTCCGGGAGTTGTCGCGCCCGATCATGCGGTTCGTGGACGAGTACGACGCCGAAGTGGAGGACGACTTCCTGACCGTGGTGCTGCCCGAGTTCGTGCTCGACCACTGGTACTCGCAGGTGCTGCACAACCAGAGCGCCCTGGTGCTGCGGGCCCGGCTCCGCACCCGGCCCAACACCGTCGTCACCTCGGTGCCGTTCCACCTCCGGGGCGGCGGGGTCGAGGTGGTGGGGACCCCGCAGTAGGTCCCGGCCGCGGCGCCGCCTCAACGGGCGAACATGGCCATCCACTGCTCCTGGGTCTCGGGCCGGAAGACCACGTTGCGCTGGCGGACCTCGCCCATGGGGGCGGCCGGCTTCTCGGAGTAGAGGTGGCCGGGGAAGAGCACCGTGTCGTCGGGCACCTTGGCCAGGCGCTGGGTCAGCGACAGGTACATCTGCTCCGGGTCGCTGCCGGGCAGGTCGGTGCGGCCGCAGCCGTCCAGGAACAGGGTGTCGCCCCCGAGCAGGCGCTCCCCGACCAGGAAGCACTGGCTGCCCGGGGTGTGGCCGGGGGTGTGGATGAGGGTGATGGGGACGTCGCCCACGGTGACGGTGTCACCGCTGGCGTGGCCCACCAGGTGCTCCTCGCCCACGCCGGTGGCCCGGGCCACCCACGGCACCTCGTCGGCGTGGACGTGCACCGGCACCTGGACCCGCTCCAGCAGCTCGGCCAGGCCGGCGATGGGGTGGCCCATGAGCGAGCCGCCCACGTGGTCGGGGTGGTAGTGGGTGGCCAGGGTGCCAACCAGGCGCATGCCGTCGGCCTCCAGCACGTCGAGCACGCCGCCCACGTCGTAGGCCAGGTCGACGGCCACGGCCTCGCCGGTCTCCCGGTCGCCGACCAGGTACACGAAGTTGACCATCTGCTGGGCGATGTGGTCGTCCTCGGCCACGTCCATCCCGGCGAGCAGTTGGCGGAAGTAGAGGCGGTCGTCGGCCATGGCCGCCATGCTGGCACGACCTCCCCCGGCCCGCCGCCGCCTCAGTCGACCGGGGTGGCGGCCTCGCCGGTCTGCACCCACGTCCTCCGACCCCGCCCACCGCCCTGAGGGCCCGGCGAGGCGGCTCGGTCCGCGAGCCTCAGTCGACCGGGGTGGCCGCCTCGCCGGTCTGCACTCGCCAGAGGGCGGCGTAGAGGCCGCCGCCGGCCACCAGCTCGTTGTGGGTGCCGGCCTCGGCCACCCGGCCCCGCTCCAGGACGTGGATGCGTTCCGCGTGGCGGACGGTGGAGAGGCGGTGGGCGATGACCAGCACCGTCCGGCCGGCCCCCACCGCCTCCAGCGATCGCTGGATGGCGGCCTCGGTCTCGTTGTCGACCGCCGAGGTGGCCTCGTCCAGCACCAGGATCCGCGGGTCGCGCAGGATCGCTCGGGCGATGGAGAGCCGTTGCCGCTGGCCCCCCGACAGCTTCTGGCCCCGCTCGCCGACCACGGTGTCGTAGCCCCGGGGCAGCCCGACGACGAACTCGTGGGCCTCGGCCTGGCGGGCCGCGGCCACCACCTCGTCGTCGGTGGCGTCGGGCCGGCCGTAGGCGATGTTCTCCCGCACCGTCCCCTGGAACAGGAACACGTCCTGGCCCACGTAGCCCATGGCTCCCCGCAGGGCGGCGAAGCGGAGGGTGCGGACGTCGGTGCCGTCCACCGTGACGCTGCCCCCGGTCGGCTCGTAGAGGCGCAGCAGCAGCTTCACCACCGTGGACTTGCCGGCGCCGGTGGCCCCCACGATGGCGTGGGTCTCGCCCGCGGGGACGTGGAGGTCGAGCCGGTCGAGCACCGGCGGCCCGTCGGCGTAGGCGAAGCGCACCCCGTCGAAGCGCACGTCGCCCCGCACCGGCTCGGCCAGGGCCGCCGCCCCCGGGGTGATGGTGGGGGCCACGGCCAGGAGGTCGAGGATGCGCCGGGTCGAGGCCATGGCCCGCTGGTACAGGTCGAAGGTCTCGCCCAGGCGGGTCAGGGGCCACAGCAGGCGCTGGGTCATGTACACCAGCACCGAGAACACGCCGACCTCCAGGTCGCCCCGGAGGGCGGACCGCCCGCCGGTCAGCAGGGTGGTGGTGAAGGCGGCCAGGATGGCCATGCGGATGATGGGGATGAAGGCCGACGACAGGCGGATGGCCCGCCCGTTGGCGTCCCGGTAGGCCTGGCTGGAGGCCCGGACCCGGTCCAGCTCCCGGTCCTCGGCGGTGAAGGCCCGGATGGTGGCGATGCCCGAGAGGTTGTTGGCCAGCAGGCCGCCCAGGTCGCCGGCCGCGTCCCGGACCCTGGTGTAGAGGGGCTCCAGGCGGCGCTGGAACAGCACCGAGCCCCAGATGATGAGGGGGATGGGCAGGAAGGCGACGGCGCCCAGGACGGGGTCGACGGCGAAGAACACGGCCCCCACGAACACCACGTTCACGGCCACGGCCAGGATCTCCATGGCCCCGACGTCCAGGAAGCGCTCCAGCTGGTTGACGTCGTCGTTCAGGATCGACAGCAGCCCGCCGGTGGACTGGTCCTCGAACCAGGCCAGCTCCAGGTCCTGCACGTGGCGGTAGGCGTCCATGCGGGCCTCGTGCTCGATGGTCTGGGCCAGGTTGCGCCACAGCACGTGGGCCACGAAGTCGGTGGCCGACTCCACCACCCACACCAGCACGTTGGCCAGGGCCAGGGCGGTGAGCTGCCCGGTCAGGCTCTCGATGCCCAGCAGCTGGCCCACGAACGAGTCGCCCCGGCGGACCACGATGTCCACGGCCACGCCGATGAGCAGCTCGGGCATGACGTCGGCGCCCTTGTTGAGGACGGTGAAGGTGATGGCCCCCACCACCGTGCGCCGATGGCCCCGCGAGTAGGCCCACAGCCGACGCAGGGGCGATCGGCCATCGACCTCGTCCGCCCCGGCGGCCCGGGCGACGTCGGGGCGGGGGACGTCCACCGCCGGAGGCTACGGCGGCCCTCCGGGCCGCTCCGAGCCGGTTCCCGGGCCCGCGGTCCTCAGGCCGGCCGACCGGCCTCGCGGGGCGCCCGGTGGCGTGCGGCGTGGTACCAGTCGGCCCACACCTGGCTGAAGGCCCGGTCCCAGGCCTCGTAGCGGGCCCGGAGGTCGTCGCCGGGCCAGCCGTCGGGCAGCAGGGCGGGGGGGAGGAGGGGGTCGGACTGCAGGTGGCGCAGCACCGCGGCCGAGAGGACGAAGGCGTCGGGCAGGGCGTCGCGGTCGCCGGCGTCGAGGGCCGGCCGGCTCCCGCCGAGGGCGGCGCCCAGGCGGTGGGCCCGCCGGGCCCAGCCGTCCAGGTCCCACAGCGACGCGGCCAGCGCCGCCTCGTCGTCCTCGGGGTGGGCCCGGAAGGCCCGACACTGGGCGGCCACCACGGCCTCGTCCTCGGGCAGGGTGCCGGGCGGCAGGTTGTCGGGCCGCAGCCACAGGCCCTCCCGCAGCTCGGCCAGACGGAGGGCCGAGGCGGCCCGGCGGAGGGCGGCCCGCTCGGGAGCGGGCCGGGCCTCGCCCACCACGACCGCGGTGCGCCACCCGTCGCCGCCGGGCCGCCAGGGTCGGGTGGCGGCCCGGCGGCTGAGGTCCTGGCGCTCCTGGCGGGCGCGGAGGCCGCCGCTCAGGGCGTAGCCCCCGTCGTCGGCCACCAGCTCGCCAGCCGCCACCATGCGGGAGATGGCCACCCGGGCGGTGCCGTCGCTGATGCCGAACAGGCCGCAGGAGCGGACCAGCAGGCTGGTGGGCAGCCGGGAGGGGCGGACGCCGAGGAGGGTCGAGGCGATGACCGAGCGGGCCGGGAGGGCCGGCTCCTCGGCCGGGCTCCACACCGATCCGTCCTCACCGGAGGGGACGGGGCGGTCGGGCGAGGTCACGGCCGCCGAGCCTACCGGGTGGGTCGGCCTCATTACGGTGTGGCAACGAGCGTGTCATCAGCGTAAGATGACGGTGTGGAGACGACCACCACCCGCCCGACGATGGCCCCGGCGCCCGAGCTGTTGCCCGACGTGCTGCCCACCGACCGGCTCGGCCCCACCGGCAAGGCCGTGCCCCCCATCCGGGCCGAGCTGCGCCGCATCCCCGTGGCCCGCAACGTCCTGGCCGTCGTCAGCGTGTACGCCCAGTCGGTGGGCCTCGTCGCCCTGGCCGCCTGGATCGCCCACCCCCTGGCCTACCTGGTGGCCTTCGTGTGGATGGGCCGCACCCTGGCCGCCTTCGCCGCCCTGTCCCACGAAGCCGCCCACCGGCTCCTGTTCCCCAACAAGAAGGTCAACGACTGGGTCGGGCGCTGGCTGGTGGGCTATCCGGGCTTCATCTCCACCGACGTCTACCGCCGGGGCCACATCGCCCACCACAAGGAGGAGTTCGGGCCCCACGAGCCCGACATGAACCTCTACGTGGGGTACCCGGTGAGCCGGGCGTCGCTGCGGCGCAAGCTCACCCGCGACGCCCTGGGCCTCTCCGGGTGGAAGAACCTCCGCAGCATCCTCCGGGGGGCGCGGCTGAAGGGCTACGGCACCCACGCCCGGCGCATCCTCGCGGTCCAGGCCGGGTTGTTGCTGGTGGCCACCCTGCTGGGTCGGCCCGAGCTGTACCTGGCCCTCTGGTTCGTGCCGTGGATGACGTCGTGGCGGGTCATCAACCGGCTGCGGGCCATCGCCGAGCACGGGGGCATGGAGCGCTCCAAGGACCGCCGCCGCACCACCCACTCGGTGCGCCAGCACCCGGTGGCCCGGTTCTTCCTGGTGCCGTACAACATCGGTTGGCACCTCGCCCACCACGTGGACATGGGCGTGCCGTGGCTCCACCTCCCGGCCATGCACCGCGAGCTGCGGGCCAGCGGGTGGGTGCCCGACGAGCTGGAGCACCCGAGCTACCTGGCCCTGTGGCGGGCCCTGGCCCGGGGCACCGAGCGCCCGGCGGCCTGAACCACCGGCCTCCGGTCGCTCCGATCCCCCGGGAGCCCGGGCCGGGACCGCGATAGGTTCCGCCCCGGAGCGGTGGCAGAGCGGACGAATGCAGTCGCCTTGAAAGCGACCGGGCCTCACGGCCCCGGGGGTTCGAATCCCCCCCGCTCCGCTCCCCGGGTCCCAGGTGGCGCACCGACCGCTGACCGCTGCCAGAGGCGCTCAGTCGGGCTCGGTGGGGCAGGGCCGCCGCCGGCGGCCGGAGGGTGCAGACGGCGGCGCGGAGAGGTCCGGGGAGCGACGGCCGGGTGCCTCAGGGGCCGGAGGGCAGGTCGGCGACGGCGGGGGCGAACCACGTGCGCCACCCCCAGGCGGCTCCCCGCGGGCCTTCGGCCCAGTGGAAGGCGCCTTCCCTGGCGGCCGACCCGGCGGGGGTGGGGAGGCCCTCGGGGTCGCCCCCCACGCACAGCTCCGGAGGCGTGGCGGCGATGACGGCCACGGCCGGCCGTCGGGCCACCACCTCGTCGAGGATCGACCGGACCCACCGGACGTGGGTGGTGCTGCGCAGGTCGGCCGGCGTCTGGCGACCGACGCAGGCCCACTCGGGCAGGACCACCTTCCGCACCGTGCGCGCCGTCCAGATGTCGATGCGGCGCACCATCTCGGCGGCCAGCTCGCTGCGCAGGGCGGGGGACCGGGCCGGGAGGACCGTGCCGTCGGGGCGGCGCACCGCCGTCCCCTCCCAGGCGCCGATGGGCCAGATGACCACCTGGGCGCCCCAGTCGAGCATGGCCCGCTCGATGCGGGACACCTCCTGGGGGCACAAGCCGTCGCCGGGGAGCCCCCAGCCGGTGTGGTCGGGGAAGTAGGTCGCTCCGGGGGGCAGGTCGTAGCCGGCCCGGGCGGAGATCACGCCGCAGGCCAGGCGGCCGCCGAGCCGGGGCCGTTGCCCGGCGCCGGTGACCACGGCGGGCAGGGCCTGTCCCACCGCCTTCTCGGTCAGCGAGAAGGCCACCGAGTCGCCGGCCACCGCCACCCGGAGGCCGCCGGGGGCCAGGGCGGCCACCACCTCGGCCCGCAGGCGCTGGGGGTTGCCGCCCGCCGCGGCCAGGGTGGCGACGCCCCGGTCGCGCTCGGTGGCGCCGGGGGCGCGGCCCAGGACGGCGAGGTAGATGGCGGTGACGGTCCGGCGGCGCGCCTCGGGCGTGGCCAGGACCTGGCGGGCCAGGACCCACCGCGGCGTGCCGCTCCCCAGGCGGGCCACCCAGAAGGCCGATCCGGGGGCGTCGACGCCCCGACCCAGCGCCTGCTGGTAGGCCCAGGCGACCCAGGCCGGATCCGCGGGGCGCCGGGCCGAGGCCTCGGGTGAGCCCAGCAGGTGCGCCACCATGCGGTCGTGCGTCCAGCCCGAGGCCAGCCGGGTCGCCCACCACCTCCGATCCGCGTCCGAGGACGGGCGGGCCAGGCCCTGTTCGTAGGCCCAGCCGGCCTGGAGGCGCCGGGCTTCGGGTGACCCGGCCAGGGCTCGGGCCACGTGGCCGGGGCTGGTCAGCACGGCCTGGTGGGCGTGGTAGCGCCGGTCGCCGCTCGGTGCCGGCCGGCCCAGCAGCGCCGGGTACGCCTGGGTGCCGACCCAGGCCTCGACCTGGCCGCGCCACGTGCCGGGCGGGGCGTCGGTCGGGGGGACGGCAGCCCCGGCGGCGCCCCCGGTGAAGGCGACGAGGACGGGGACCAACAGGAGGGCCGCGGTGGCCAGGAGACGGGAGTGGTGGGTCGGTCGCACGGTGGCGGCAAGGAAAGCAGGTGGGGGTGGGTCGAGCCAGGCACGGTGCCCGTGAGCGGCGCTCCGGCGGGCGGCGTCGGCATCGTCGGGCTCGGGCTCGGGCTCGGGCTCGGGCTCGGCGTCGCGGGTCGGGTCGGTGCGGCTCGGCGGGCCGAGCGCCACCGGCGCCGGCCGGGGCGCCGGGGCCCGATCAGGTGGGGGCGACGGGGTCCTCGGCCATCGTCGGGGCCCGGTCCTGCTCGGCCAGCGTGGTGAGGGCCACGCCGGCCACCAGGACGAGCCCCCCGACGACGACCAGGCCCCCGGGGACCTCGTCGAAGAGGACGACGGCGCCCGTGGTGGAAGCCAGCGGCTCGAGGAGGATCACCACCGACACCAGGGTGGGGCTCATCCATCGCACCGCCCAGGTGAAGGACGAGTGGCCCACCATCTGGGGGACGAGGGCCAGGGCCACCGCGCCCAGCCAGAAGCCGGCCGGGTAGGGACCGTCACCCGGCGCCGTCAGCACCGCCAGGGGGAGCACGGCCACGGCGCCGATCCCGGTCACGACGGCCGTCCACCGCCAGAGCCCCAGGCCCCGGTGCTGCACCTCCCGGCCGAGCAGCAGGTGGCCGGCGTAGGTGATGGCGGCGACCAGGGCCAGGGCGTTGCCCAGCGGCGGGTTCGATCCCTGGTCCAGGCCCCCCACGTCACCGAAGGCCACCAGCGCGCCCCCCAGCAACGCCACGCCGATGCCGACCGCCGTGCGGGCCCGGGGCCGCTCGCCCCGGAGCCACAGCAAGAGGACGATCCACACCGGCCCGGTGGTCACGATGGTCACGCTGGCCGCCACCGAGGTGAAGGCCAGCGACGGCAGCCAGGTGGCGAAGTGCACGCCGAGGAGCAGGCCGGCCAGCGCGGTGCGGCGCCCGGTCCCGGCCGGGAGGGGGCCGGGCCCCGGATCGACGTCGGCGGGCTCGGACGGCAAGGACTCCGACGGAGGCTCGGACGGCCGGTCCGGCCCGGTGGGCGGGGTCGCCGGGCGCCCCGGGCGGTGCCGCAGCCACGCCGGCGCGGTGAGGGCACAGGCCAGGGAGAGGCGCACCAGGGCCAGCAGCATCCCGCCGCCCAGGGTGCCGGACCCGGCGGCGTCGTAGGCGGCCCGGCTGAAGAGGGCGCCGGTCGACACCGCGGCCACGCCACAGGCCAGCACAACGGCCAGGACCGAGGCCGGGGGCGCCCCGTCGGTGGTCGTGCCCCGACGCCGACCCGGGCGAGAACGCACCCGGGTCGTGGCGCCGTTCCGGAGCGGGCGGCCTGGCACCCGCCGATCATCGCAGCCGGGCCCGTCGCCGCCGTGCTGGTGCGCCCGGCACACCTACCGGCCGTGGTGGTGCGTCAAACGTGATGGCCTGACCGACCGCAGGCATCGCTCAGAGACGGGATCCGTCGGGTCGTCTCAGCCCGGCGCGGTACTCTCTGCCGGAACGGAGAGGTGCCAGAGTCTGGTCGATCGGGCCTCCCTGCTAAGGAGGTGACGGGTAACCCTCGTCCGTGGGTTCAAATCCCACCCTCTCCGCCAGTCGCTCGGGCCCGGCACGTCGGTGCCGGGCCCGGTCGCGTCCGGCCGTGGCGCGCCTCGCATGGTCGGTGGCGGCTGCTCTGCCTCGGTTCGGCCCGGGGCGGACGAGATGACGGAGCGGTGACGTTCGCTGCGGAACGGCGACGGCGCTCAGGCCCGCACGACGCGGCAGAGGGCGAGGGTCGACGGGAAGCCGACGAGCAGGGTCTGGCCGGCCCAGCGTCCGGCGGGCAGGCCGTGGCGGCGGGCCAGGCGATGGGCGTAGAGGCCCTCGGCCACGTGCGCGGCGGCGGTCCCGGCCAGCAGCTTCTGCAGGACCGGCCGGGGCGGGAGCGGGAGGGCTTCGGCCGCGGCCCGGTGGGCCCGGTCGTTGAGGGCCAGGGCGGCCAGGGCGGCGATGCCCCCGTCGAGGACCAGGAACCAGGCCAGGGAGGGGCGGGTGACGGCGGGGCGGGAGGCCATGGTGCGGAGCGTACGGCCCCGGGCCGGGGCCCTCGCCGCCCGGCCGTGCGCCGGACCTGGCCCAGCCGGGGTCGGCGCTGTGCCGGCCTCGCCTCGGCACCAGCACGCGGGGCGGGCCGCAGACGCGTTCCAGCGTGCAGAACTGGACGGGCCGGGCCACCGTTGAGCCGGCCCCATGGGAGCCTCCGCGCGGTCGTCGGCGGGCTCCGCCGAGGGCCCTGTGACAGCGTTCACGTCACGAGTTCTTGCGTTTCGTAACCGGTCTGTCATATCTTGCGTGCTCCAGCCGCCACGGGGTCCCGTCCCGAACTTCCTCGGAGCAGTGCCGCTCCCGCCGGAATCCCCGCACCGTGCCCTCGTCTCTGCCCGCAGGGCACGAGCGCGTGTAGGCGGGCCGATCGACCCAGGAGCTCATCAGTGAAGCGAATCCTCCTCAGCCTCGTGTGCGTCGCCGGCGTCGTCCTCGGACTCAGCGCCTGCAACCAGCAGGAGGTCTCGAAGGATGCGATCCGCCAGCAGTTCCCCGAGGCGTCCGACAAGGCCATCGCCGTGGCCCGGTGCGAGTCGGGCCTCAACCCGGAGGCGGTCAGCCCCGGGGGCCGCAACGTGGGCCTGTTCCAGATCAACTCGGTCCACCAGCCGATGGTCCAGCGGATGGGCTACCAGTGGGCCCAGATGAGGGACCCGTACGTGAACACCAGGGTCGCCCGCCGGCTGTACGACAGCGCCGGCGGCTGGGGCCCCTGGTCGTGCCGCCACGCCCGCTGAGGCGCTTGACCTGACGTCTGTGGAGGCGGCGCCTGCGGGCGCCGCCTCCGCCGCGCCCGGACTGCGTGGGAGAAAGATGCCCGACCGCGTCGCCAGCCTACCGACCGGTCGGTAGGCTGAGTCCGTGCTGCCGGACACCTCACTCCTGACCGACCTCACGCCCACGCTGGAACAGCTGGTCGAGCGCCACCTGGCCGCCAGCCGGGAGTGGTTCCCCCACGAGGTCGTGCCCTGGGAGCGGGCCGGCCCCGAGACCCGGTCGCGGGAGTGGGACCCCGAGCGCGCCCCGGTGCCCGACGCGGTGCGCAGCGCGCTGTTCGTCAACCTGCTCACCGAGGACAACCTGCCCTACTACTTCGCCACCATCGACCGGATGTTCGGCGCCGACGGGATCTGGGGCGAGTGGGCCCGCCGCTGGACCGCGGAGGAGGGGCGGCACTCGATCGCCATCCGCGACTACCTCACGGTGACCGGGATGGTCGACCCCGTGGCCCTCGAGCGGGCCCGCATGCACCAGGTGTCCCACGGCGTGGTGCCGGTCCCACCGTCGCCGCTGGACGGCCTGGTGTACGTGGCCCTGCAGGAGCTGGCCACCCGCATCGCCCACCGGGCCACGGGCAAGCTCCTCGACGACCGGGCCGGCTACGAGGTGATGGCCCGGGTCGGCGCCGACGAGAACCTCCACTACCTCCTGTACCGCGACCTGGTCAGTGCGGCCCTGGAACGGGACCCGTCGCCGGTGGTCGAGGCCATCGAGCGCCAGGTCACCGACTTTGAGATGCCGGGGACGGGCATCATCGGCTTCGACCGCCACGCCCTGGCCATCGCCCGAGCCGGGATCTACGACCTGGTGGTCCACCACGAGCAGATCCTGGTGCCGGTCGTCCTCCGGCACTGGGACGTCGAGGGGTTGGAGGGCCTGTCGCCGGCCGCCGAGGAGGCCCGCCGGCGCCTGGTGCGCCGCATCGAGCGGGTGGGCCGTGCCGGTCGTCGCCTGGCCGAGCGCTGGGCCGAGACCGCCTCCTCGTCGGCGGAGGCCATGCCGGCCTGACCCTGGTGCCCCGGTGGGACGTGCGTCCCGCCTGGGTGGGCCCCAGGGGACGGTGGGGGGCGCCCCGGGTGCCGCCTGATCGCCCCGGAGCGGAGGGTGGGGTCATGCCCCGCACCGTGTCGTTCCCTGTTCCGGCCGCCGACCGCTGTCCCGTCTGTGACGGGCCGCTCACGTCCCCGCGCTGCCCCCGGTGCGCGGTGAAGCTCGACTCCCGCGACGGCGCCCTGCTCTGGCGGGTCGACCACGACCTGTCCGACCTGTCCCGGGTCCGCAACGAAGCCGTCGACCGCCTCCTCTCCGTGCCTGTGACGTCTGGGCCGCGGTCCACTGCCCCGGCGTCGCCAGGCGGTGTTCCTCTCGGCAGTGCTGCGCCGACTTCCCCCGGCCCCGATACGACGCCATGCGCTCCGGTGGCCGCCCCGGGGCCCGCCGGCCGGGTACCGGGTGGACACCCGCCGAGCGGGGCCGAGCCGCGGTGGCCGTCGGGCGGCAACGGGGTTCGGCCGAGCCGGGACGTGAGCCTGGCCGAGCTCCTGGTCGGGCTGGGGGCGGCCAGCCTTGTCGCCGCGGTGGCTGTGTTCGCCGCCGTGACCTGGGACCGCCTGGACGCCGCGGTGCAGGGGATGGTGCTGGTCGGCGTGACCGGGCTGGTGCTGGCCGTCGCCGTGCTGGCCCGGCGGCGGGGGCTGGTGGCCACCGCCGAGGCGCTGGGGGCGGTCGGCGTGGCCCTGGGCCTGGCCGATGTCCAGGTGTTGCGGGTGGCGTTGGCTGGCGTGGGCGATCCGGTGGTGGTGACGGCGGCCGGTCTGGCCGCCGTCGCCGCGGGGGCCATCGGCCTGGGCCGTTCGGCAGGCGTGCGGAGCTTGACCGCGGCGGGTGCGGCGGTGGCCTTCCTGCCCGGCCCTCTCCTGGCTGCGGGCTCCGGCTCGCTCATGGCGGTGGCTGGTGTGTTGGTGGCCCAGGTCGGCCTCGGGTTGGTGGCCGCCGGGCTCCTCGGTCGGTGGCGGCTCGAGCGGGCGGTGGTGGTGATGGCCACCGCAGGGTGCTGGGCCCTGGCCGGTTCCATCGCCTTGGGCCTCGGCGTCGAGGGGCTGGTGTCGGACCGCATGGTCGCCCCGGGCGGGTCGGCCGCTCTCCTGCTGGCCCTGGCCGTGGTGACGACGATCGGCGCCATGCGGGTGCCGCCAGGCCACCCAGTGGGCGCCGCCCTCCTGGCTCTCGCCCCCCTCCCCGCGCTGGCGGCCCTGGGCCTGGGCACGGCGTGGTGGGCGGACGACGCCGAGACGTGGGCCGCGGCGCTGGTGGTCGGCTCGGCGGCGGCGGCCGTCGCCGCCGGGCTCCTGGATCGGCTCGACCGAGGCCGGCCGTGGTCGGCGTCCGCGCTCCTGCCCGCCCTGGTGACCCTGGCGGCCGGGACGTGGGCCGGCATCCAGGTGGTGGCCACGGCGACGGCCGTGGCCGGATCGGTGGAGCTCGGGGGTGGGACGGCCGGTGAGTCGGTGGCGGCCCGCCTGGGCCGCGCCCTCCCCGACGAGGTGTTGCTGGCCGACGGCACCACCCTGTGGGTCCTGATGACCGGTGCGGTCGCGCTGGCGGCGGCCCGTGCGCTGGGCCACCGCTGGGCCCGGGCACCGCTCGGCCTCCTCGCCGTGGCGTCGGCCGTGGCCGTGCCGCCGGCCGTGGGGTTGGCGGTGGGGACGACGGTGGTCGCTCTCCTCGTGATCGCCGGGGTGGGTGCCGTGCTCCCGGTCGCCGCCCGTCCCGTCGCCTCGGCCTCGGTTTCACCGTCCGGCGAGCAGCCTCCGTCGTGGTGGAGCACTCGACCCGTGGCTCGGGCGCCCTGGTCGGTGGGGAGGGGGCGTGGTGCTCCCTGGAGGGAGACCGACCGTGAGCCGGGCTCGACGCCGGGCCCGTGGCCGGGTCGTCCCTTGCGGCCCGTCGAGGTTCTCTACGGAGGGGGACAGACCTCGCCGCTCGCCCAGGCGGTGGTGGGGGCACTGGCCGGTCTGGCCGTCGCCCTGGCCCTGCCGTCGGAGGAGCTGGGCTTGGTGGCCCTGGTCGTGGTGGCCACCGGGGCGGTGACCGGTGCCGTGGTCGCCGTGGTGCGGGACCAGCCGCGGGCCGACACCCACGTCGGTGGCGCCCTGGCCGTCGCGCTGGGCGCGGTGGCCGTGGGTTCGGTGCTGGTGGGGGCCGGGGGGAGCCGCCCGGCTCTGGCGGTGGCCGTGGCCGCCGCCTTGGGCGCCGGGGTCGGCCCCCTGGTCGAGCGCCGGGGCGAGGTCCGGGCGGCCGCCGTGGCCGGGAGCGCGGACGTGGTGGCCGCCATCGGCCTGGTGTTGGCCGGGGTGGCGTGCAGTTCGCTCGACGCCGTGAGCGGGGTGGTGGCCGTGGCCGGCCTGACGTTCGCGGCCTCGGCGCTCCGCCCGACGAGGCGGGATGCCGTGATCGCGGCGCTGGGTTGCGCGGTGCTGTTCGGCTGGCTGCGCCTGGCGGCCGCCGAGGTGGACGTCCCCGAGGCCTACTCGCTCCTGCTGGCGGCTGGTTTGCTGGTGGCCGGAGCGGTGGCGACCCGCGGGCAGCAGGTGGGCTCGTGGACCAGGCTGGGGCCGGGCCTGGCCGTGGCTGTGGGGCCGACGACGATGGCGGCGCTGGTCGGTGGGGGCCTGGGCCGCACCGCGGTGGCGGTGGGCGCGGGCCTGGCGTTGGTGGTGTGGGGGGCGGTGGGTCGGCTCCAGGCCCCCCTGGGGGTGGGAGCGGCGGTGCTTGGTGCGTTGGCGCTGCGGCACCTGGGCCCGGTGGCCTCGGACCTGCCCCGCTACCTGGTCTTCGCGGTGGCCGGGGTGGTGCTGGTGGCCCTGGGCGCCACGTTCGAGCAGCGCCGCCAGGACGTCCGCCACGCCCGTGACACCTTCTCCCGCCTGGGCTGACCGGCGACCCATCGGGCGGAGCACTGCGACACCGGTCGTGTGGGCGGCCGGTGTCGCAGTTGGCAGCCGGGGCCGGACGTCCTGGCCCGGCATCGCGTCGGGGTCGCCTCCGGGACGAGGTTGCGCCGGCCTCGCCGGCCCGAACACCGGCGGTAGCGTCTCGACGGTGGAGGACGACGACGACCTGCCGATCCGCTCCGGTCGTCGAGGGCGGATCGCAGCCCTGGTGTTGGCGGCCGTGTTCTTCGCGGTGCCGGTGGTGAGCCTGCTGTCCGCGTTGGCAGGCCTGCGCGACGGCGACCGTGACTGGGGCCCGACCCTGGTGGGGTTCGGCGTCCTCGCGGTCCTGGTCGGCCTGGTTCTCGTGGCCCGGCGGGCGCTTGGGGCGGAGGACGACGGGTTCGACTGATCGTTCACTTCCAGCCCGGGCGAACGGGCTGGAGCCACCGATCGGCGAGCGGTAGGGTCAGCGTCCCTGCGCTCGTAGCTCAATTGGATAGAGCATCTGACTACGGATCAGAAGGTTGGGGGTTCGAGTCCCTCCGAGCGCGCCACGTACGTCCAGGTCAGGGCCTTATTTGGTGGAGGCTCTTGCGCCGGACCCGCTCCGTGAGAAGCATATGAGAAGCAGAAGCCCGGGAATCCTGGGGTTCGCTGCTTCTCACGCTTGCTTCTCACGGGAGGCGTCATGCCGAAGTACGACGGCGTGTACCAGGACGGCAAGGGCCGCTGGTACTTCAAGGTCTGGCTCGGTCGGGATCCCCTGACGGGCCGCCAGCAGCAGGTGACCAAGCGCGGGTTCGTCACGGCCGCCGATGCGGCCCGAGCCCGGCGCAAGGTGCTCGACGAGGTGGACGAGCGCCCCCGGGCCGCGACCCTGCCGGCCACGCTGTCGGTCGACGACCTGCTCGACCTGTACCTCGACGGCCTCGACGCCGACGAGAAGCTCTCGGCCAAGACGAGGTTCGACTACCGCCACAACGCGGCGTCGTACGTGCGGCCGTGGCTCGGCAAGAAGCGGGTACGGGAGCTGACGCCCGAGGTTGTCCTGGCCTGGCAGCGCCAGCTCCTGGCCGGTGGAGGGACGAAGAGCGGCAAGCCGCTGGCGGCCAACACCGTGCGCCTGGCCCGCTCACCGCTCACGGGTGCGCTCAAGCTCCCTGTCGAGCAGGGCGTGATCCGGACGAACCCGATGACGTCGGTGGCCCGCCCCCCGACGAAGCGGTCGGTGCCGAAGCACTGGAGCCCGGAGCAGGCTCGCCAGTTCCTCGACAGCCAGAACGGCGACCGTCTCTACCCGCTGTGGGCCTTTCTGCTCGCTCGGGCTTGAGGATCGGCGAGCTGGTGTGGCTGCGGTGGGAGAACGTCGACATAGTCCGCCAGCACGCCCGGATCGTGGAGTTCGCCTCGACCCTCGGCTGGGACCTGGTCGAGTCGCAGGGCAAGAGCGCCACGGCCACCCGCACCGTCGATCTCGACGCCGGCCTCGTGGCCGTCCTCAAGCAGCAGCGAGAGATGCAGCGCTTCGAGGCCCGTCAGGAGGACTATGTGGAGTCCGACTACGCCTTCACCAAGCCCGGCGGCGGCTACTACCACCCGCAGGTGATCTCCAAGGCCCTGGGCCAAGCCTCAACCGACGCCGGCCTGCCCCGCCTCACCGCCCACGGCCTCCGCCACACCAGCGCCACCCTCATGCTCGCCAGCGGTATCCCCCCCAAGGTCGCCGCCGAACGCCTCGGCCACAGCGACCCCTCCCTGTTCATGAACCTCTACAGCCACGTCACCCCCACCATGCAGCGCGAAGCCGCCGACAAACTCGGCCAAGCCCTGTTTGGACCAGCTAGGGGCTGATAGCAACCTCGTTGAGGAGGGGGAGCCGGCCGCCCTCACTGCGGCCCTCGATGTAACGCGAGTGGGTCAGCCGGCGCTACAGGTACCAGCGTTCCGCTTGGCAAGGCATTCGTTGCAGCGCTCACCACTGTTGCTTTCGATGTAGTTGCTCGTCGGCCAATTCGAGCAGTTGGTGCAGAAGTGAACGGTGTCAGAGCCCTGGCGCTTCCTTGGCATGGTCCCTCCGATGCTCGAACCGCCAATCTGGCGGTCGGCGCCGGACATCCTGGCATAACCCGTCCTTCCCTGCTTGGTGACAAGTGCCGTACTCCCGGCGCTCCACTTCGGCTGCCCGTATCGCTGCTGGGCGCCTTGGGCTGAGGTGCCGATCTGAGTTCCGATGTGCTTCCAGGAGAGGCCGGCGCTTCGAGCGGCGGCGACGGCTTCGGCCACCTGGCGCTCGCTGCGTGCCCGGCCGAGAGCGGCCCGGCGGAGGAGGTACTCGGCGACATCCACCTCATCGTCAGGGGAAGGTTCGTAGTCCTCCAGCTTCCGGGCCAGCTCGTCTGCGTGGTCGAGGATCTCCTGTAGGGATCGGGGCATCTGGATCACCTCAGGTACTTGGGTCGTGCGGTCATGGCGTGGACTATGAACTCGGTGCCTTCATCGGCGGTGGCGAGGCCGACCTCTAGGAGCTGGCCGGCCCGATCTCCTCCGACGATCATCGTGAGGTCATCGACCTTGAAGACGCGGATGGGGTGTCGGTGGGCGTGGAGCATGTCGTCGTCGGTGATTCCGTGTCGTCGAGCGCTCGGCAGGATGACGGGATCCACTGCCGTCAAGTTATCTTGACGAGTCCGAGGGGGCAACTGTCCATCGTCGTTCTCCCTGCCGAGCTGTTAGAGCCCGAGGCCGAAGTCGTCATCGATGCTCCTTGAGGCGTTGCGTGCCTGTAGGGCGTCGAGTTGCTTGATGATTCTGGCGGCGTCCTGGTTCAGCGTGGTTTCGATGTCGTCAGGCTCAGCTCGTTCCTGGGTGGCAGGCCCACGAGGCTGCGTGGTATCGGTGATCCAGCGTTGGTGGGTGGGGGTGGTCCAGTCGGTGGCGAGGTCGTGGCGGAGTTGGGGGAGGTCATCCGCGATGGCGTGGAGGGTGGTGCCGTTGCGGGCGCGGCTGAGGGCGACGTAGACGAGTTCTCGGCCGCCTGGAGTTCCCCTGCTTGTCCGGACGGGGTGGGTGTGGTGGTCAGGATCATGCCGCAGAGCCGGTGTGGGCTGCTGCGGCGTAGGTGATGGGCGGGTGCATGTCGAGGGTTGAGTGGCGGCGTTGCTGGTTGTAGAAGACCTCGATCCACTCGAAGATCGCTTGTGCCAGCTGGGCTCGAGTGGCCCAGCGGTGCCGGTCGAGCAGCTCGGTCTGCAAGGTGGCGAAGAAGCTCTCGGCGACCGCGTTGTCGAGGGCGTCGCCGACGGTGCCCATGGAGCCGAGGAGGCCCGCTGAGCGGAGTCGTTGGCCGAAGGCCCATGACGTGTATTGGCAGCCGTGGTCGCTGTGGTGGATCGTCTGACCGGCCACGGGGCGCTGTCGCCAGCAGGCCGCATCGAGGGCATCAATGATGAGCTCGGCGCGGAGGTGATCGGCGATGGAGTGTCCGACGACATGGCGGTTCCAAGCATCGATCACCACCGCGCAGTACACCTTGCCCTCGGCGGTGGGGTGCTCGGTGATGTCCGCGACCCACAGCTTGTTGGGCCCGTCTGGTCGGAACCGGCGGGCCACCAGGTCATCGGAGGACACCGCGTCGGCGGCGCGGCTGGACTTGCGGCGTCGGCGGGTCACGCCGGTGATCCCTGCGGCCCGCATCAGGCGTTCGACCCGTTTGCGTCCGACTCTGATGTCGAGGCCCAACCGGAGCTCGGCGTGCACCCTCGGCGAGCCGTAGGTGCCCCGGGACTGGCGGTGGATCTCGATGATCGTCTCGGTCAGCTCGGCGTCGGCGCAGCGCCGACGGCACGGCTGGGCCTGGGCCCGGCGCCAGTCATAGAAGCCGCTGGTCGACACCCCGAGGGTCCGACAGGCCCACGCGATGCTCAGGTTCGGGTTGGTGGCCTTCTCCGCGTCGATGAACGCGAACGTCACTGCCGAGGCGGCAGGACATTCTCCTGGGCGAAGAAGGCCGCGGCTCGAGAGAGCAGATCACGCTCCGCCTTGAGCACCCTGTTCTCCCGGCGAAGGCGAACCAGCTCCTCCCGCTCGGCCTTGGTCAACCCGGGCCGCTCGCCGGTCTCGACCTGGTCCTGGGCCACCCAGTTCCGCAGACACGACTCGGAGATCTTTAGATCCCGAGCGAGCTGCGCCACAGGGTGCTTGCGGTTGCCGTCCTCGTCGACCTCGAGGGCCAACGCGACAGCTCGACGACGGAACTCCGGCGGATGCGGAGGCGGCATGACGGACTCCTTCCCGCGGCCTCAGCCGCGAACGGTAGGTGTCCGGAAGAACGGGGGAACTCCACGCCGCCGTTGGTGAGGACGTGGGCGTGGTCGTAGGTGGCGCCTTGGGCGCGGTGGACGGTGAGGGCGTAGCCGTGGTCGAGGTGCTGGCTGTCGATGGCGTCGCCGGTGAGAAGGACTCGACGGCCGTCGGTGGTCTTGGCTTCGAGGGCGTGTTCTTGGGGGTGGGCGCGGGTGATGGTGAGGCGTTGGCTGGTGACGAGGCCGTGGTCGGGGAGTGGGGCGAGGACGACGGCTTGGTCCCCGGCGGCGTAGGCCCGCCCCCCGGGAGCGACCACGTGGGGTCCCGAGAGTCGTCCCGATCGGTGCATGTGCTGGCGGGCGAGACGGTTGAGGTCCCGGACATCGTCCCGGCGCCACGCCAGCAACGCAGTGTCGTGCCCGTTCGTGACGTCCCGGGCCCAGGCTTGGGTCATCTCGATGAGGGCGTCGGTGCGGTTGGCGTTTAGGGACGTGCGACCACGCCCGAGGTACCAGTCGATCGCTTCATGGACATCCCCGTTGCGGAGCTGGGCGAGAGCGCGGCGTTCGGCCGGGTCGCGTTGGCGGACGTTCTGGCCGAGCGTGGTGAGAACCTCGGGGTGGCGCTCGAGGAGGGCGGCGAGGGCGCCACCGGGGCCGATGGATGAGAGCTGGCGGGGGTCGCCGACGAGGACGAGCTTCGACCCGGCCTGTTCGGCATGACCGATGACCCGGTGGAGCTCCCGGTCGGCGGTCATGGCCGCTTCGTCGAGGATCAGGACCGTGTGGCAGTCGAGGACGATCTGGTGGTTGTCGAGGCGCCAGAGGAGCGAGGCGATGGTGCGGGACTCGATGTGAGCCTCGGCGCCGAGGGTCCTGGCCGCTTGACCCGAGGTGGACGTGCCGACGATCCGGTAGCCGGCCCGGTCGAGGGCGGTGGTGGCGGCGTCCAGGGCGGTGGTCTTCCCTGAGCCGGCGACCCCGACGATGACCTCGACCGCCCGCCCGGAACCGCAGACGGCTTCGACGACGTCCCACTGGCCTGGCGTGAGCGACCGGCCGATCTCACGACCCTTGGCAACGAAGGCGTTGGTGATGTCGTGTTCGGGAAGAGCGGGGCCAGGCTGGCGGGTGAGACGCTCGATGCCATCCGCGATGGCCTGCTCGGTGGCCAGAACCTCGACCGTCGCGTAGGCCCGCTCATGAACCGCACCGGAGCCAAGGAGCGGAACGACGTGACGCCCACCGAGGATGGTTGCGACGACCCGGTCCAACTCGGCCGGATCGTGGCCGTAGAGCAGAGGCGCGACCGCGGCGACGAGGTGGGTGCCGGTGAAGACCTTGTGCTTGGCCATCAGATCGCCATCGACATGCAGGACCTCGGCCGCAAGGTCCTCGACCTTCTGCTCGGACAGCAGCGCCGGCAGGCCCGGTTCTGTGCGTGCGGCATCGAGCGCGGCAGTGAGGCGCTCGACAGTCCATCCGATGGACTCCAGCTCGGCACACCACACGGGCATGAGCTGGTCGATGCCGGTGTGGCGCTTCACCGCCCGGCTCTGCCGGGCGGCCACCGATCGGGCCCGGTGGCTGTCGTTGTGACCGGACTCGGCTAGGTAGGCGGTGATCTCGTCGCTGCGCTTCGAGAACATCTCGCACACCTCGTCAGGGATGCCCACGATGCGCCAGTGGCGCAGGTTCCCCGACTCCCCCGGATCAGGGGCGATCACGAACCCCATCTCGGCCGCTCGGGCTGCGGAGTGGAGACGGCCGACCATCGTGGCCGCCTCGACGGTGTCTCGGAGCGACGCACTGTCGAGGCCCTTGTAGCCGCCGGTGCGATCGAGCATCTCGACGACGTTCGCTACCAGGACGTGATCGTGCGGCTGGGGTCACCGGCCCGGGACGTGCCATGCCGCGTCCGGGCATAGACGAGACCGCCCGTGCCGGTGCGGACCTGCGCCCGGCCCCGACGACCACCGCGCTGTTGGAACCAGTCATCGAGCCAGTCCATCGTGGCCTGGGTCTCCACATCCAAGAGGGCGTGCATGGTGTCGGCCTGATCGATCACCCCGAGGACAGCGACGGACTTGTGCGCGCTCACGACCAACTCGAACCCCGGGCGCTTCGTCCTCACCAACCGTACCCCAGAGGCCGGGTCGCGGAACCCGCCCGGCCCGAACGCCGCCTCATACGCCTCGGCGGTCACCTCACCGTGCAGACCGAGCCGTGCGGCTCCGGCGCCGCCCCACCGCAGGGGCGTCTCACCTCGGGTGCCGTAGTAGTCCAGTGCCTGGCCGGGGTGGTCGTCGGCCCGGCCGACGATGGTCGCCTGGTGGTAGGCGACCTCGTCGACACCCATGCGCCGGAACCAGGCCATCACGACGTCCCGGGCAAGGTCCCGCAACCAACGGTTGCAATCATGTTCCTCATCGGGTCCAGGTGTCCTACGGATCAGTGGGGCTGGTCCAGGACTTCGTGATGGCCGGTAACTGGCGGGGTGCAGTGGTCAGGGTTCTTGGGGTCGTGATGGGTAGGTCGTGCTTGAGTGCGGAGGGCTTCGTTGGCGGCGATCGAGTCGTGTTTGAGGCCGATCCGAGCCGAAGGCCACGACGCAGCAACGGACGGGTGGGCGTCACCTCGGATCAGGTGAGAGAGATCGGTAACGAGACCGGCCTAGTGGCGTGGGTTCAGTCGTAGAGCTCACTGATGAGCCCTCGCCGGACCTGCCGGCGACCCGCCGTCGGACCGACCGATCGCCAACCTGAAAGGGGCAACGATGTCCCAGCCCTGCCTGCCGTCCTCGCCGAAGGACCTACCTCGACTGCTCAACGTCACCCAGGTCGCCGAGACGCTCGGTGTGGACGTTCGTCACGTCCGTCGCCTCATCCATGAACGACGCATCCCCTTCATAAAGTGGGGCCACCTCATTCGGTTCGATCCG
Source organism: Acidimicrobiales bacterium (assembly GCA_035630295.1). Lineage (NCBI taxonomy): Bacteria > Bacillati > Actinomycetota > Acidimicrobiia > Acidimicrobiales > Acidimicrobiales bacterium. The sequence continues at coordinate 87,181 of DASQKY010000042.1, forward strand.
GATGAGATCGCCGAGTGGCTCGACCGCCACCGCTATGTCGGCGGTGGCCCTCGATGAGGTGCGTTGTCGTCGTCACCCGACGTTGGCCTGCGACGCAGGCTGGGATCTTGAGCGGGCGCCTCGTGCCGGGTTGGCGCCCTGGCCTGTGAGCGCAGGGTGGGTTAGTCGTCAATCGTCCAGAAGCGGCCCGGTTCTCCCTCGTGCATGGCGAAGCCAGCGATGCTGTTGCCTCTGTCGACCAGCTCGACACCGATGTAGATGCTGTCGCTGTCCTCGGCGTCGAGGGCGAACATCTCGACTTGGGTCACCTCGTCCCCCGGGGGGCGGCCGGCGATGTTGATGAGCCCGATGTTGGGCTTGGAGACGAGGTGGATGCGCTCGAAGCCGTCCTCGTCGAGCAGGACGAAGCCACAGTCCCCACCCGACTCCGCCGTGATGCGAGCGCGAGCCACGCCGGCATCATCGACAACGACGAGTTGCCGCGTCCTCACCCCCTCTTCGATCTGCAGCCGGAGATCGCTGACCTCGCGGCGGAGCCGGGAGAGCACTGCCGCGTCGACCGTGATGCTCTCGCCGTCTGGGACAGGACTTCCAGATTCTTCTGTGTCGTCCACACCTCCTGGGCGTGGGCGCGTATCGTCAGCCATCGTCGGGACCTCCTCGGGGGTTCCGGCCACGGCCCCGGGCAGTTAGGGCTGCGCCGGGGCCACTCATCGGTTTGTGTACCGCCAGAGCGGCGGCCCACCCAGCAGTACCACTGCGTATCCCAATAGTCAAGCATCGGCGCGTAGCGTGTCGCTCGCATGGGCCGAAAGATCGACGCTGACGACCTGGTGCTCGCTCAGGACATCGCCGACCGCGTGGACCTGGCCCACTACCAGCAGGTCCACTCCTGGCGCACCCGCCATCCCGACTTCCCCGCACCGGTTCGGGAGTGGGGCCGCATCCGCATCTGGTACTGGCCCGACGTCGAAGCCTGGCTCCGCTCGACGGGCCGCCTTCGCAAGTAGGCACTCTTCCTAGGTGCCTGTCGCCCACCGGTGATCGTTGCTTCGACTCTTGCAGGCCACCGACGGGCTTGCAGGCCAGTGGCGGTGTGACTGAATAGGTGCTCGGATCACGCTTGGACGCGGACGACCAGGGCCTCGGCGATCTCGTCGATGGTCATGAGGGCCGTGTTCAGGGCCTTCACCCCGGCAAGGGATGGACTGCGTGCCAGTACGTCGTCCTTCGAGAGGTGATGCCAGATCGGCAGGATGACGGTCTCCCCGGTGGTCGTGGCCTTGGCCGTGAGGCCGTCGAGTTCGATCTGGGTCCACTCCTTCTCGAAGAAGTGTGGCGACAGGATGACCACACCAAATCGCGAACGGGCGAGGCCATCGTCGATCTTTCGTCGGAGGCTGTCGCCGACTTGCAGCGTGAGTTCGTCGAACCACACGTTCAACCCAGCCTGGATAAGCGCATCAGCCAGCGGACGGGCAATCTCCTCCTTGTCCTCCGATGCGTGGGAGACGAATAGATCGCAGTCGGGGGCGGTCGCGGAGAGGCGGGTGTTGAGTGGTGGCGCGGGGCGTATGGCTGGCCGGGTGGGTCGGAACTGTCGTTCGGAACGTCGGATGGCATCGTCAAGCTGTCGAAGGTTCCGCTGCTGGGTAGCGGCCTGTTCCTTGATGAGCTTTGCTTCCGCGTCGTAGAGCTGCTTGTTGCGCGCAGCGAGCTGACCTTCGAGCTTGGCCCGCTCGGCCTCAGCCTTGTTCGCCTTCTCGTTCTCCCGTTCGGCCTCTCGGTACCTGCTCGTCTGGGTGGAGGCCGAGGTCGCTCGCTGTGCCGACTGGAGCGCGCTGGCTGCCTTCTTCCGCGCCGTCGCCACCTTGGTCGACTCTTGGCCGATCTTCTTCTGGAGGTCGAGTACCGCGCTCCGGTGACGTCTCACATCGGACTCGGCACCCATGATCGCCTCTCGGTCGTCCAGGCAGCAGCGTGGGCGCTGCACGGCAACGAAGGTACAGCGGAGGTGTGACAGCGAAATGCTCGGTCGAGTCGCCGGCGGTGGGGGGTGCCTCACTGAGGATGATCGGGGTCGAACTCACTGTCACACCTTCTCCTCATACTGGAGAGGTCGTGGACAGCCTCGACCAAGATCCGAAGGAGTTCGCCGTGGCGCCCAGCAATGAACGACATGTGACCCCCCACGAGGACGGCTGGCAGGTCGTCGCCCCCAGCGCGGACCGCGCCTCAGCCGTCGCTCCCACCCAAGCCGACGCCATCGACCGAGCGCGTGAGATTGTGCAGAACCTCGGCGGTGGCGAGGTTGTGATCCATGGCCGAGACGGTCGCATCCGCGATTCCGACACGGTGGCGCCAGGCAACGACCCTCATCCGCCTCGCGATCGGAAGTAGGAGGATGGAGACGTCGAATCTCACCAAAGTCGCCGCCAAGGCCATCGTGACCTTGGGCACCGGGTGGGGCCTCAAGGAGCTGTTCGGCACCAAGGCCGGAGTTCTCGGCGCGATGGCGATGTTGGCGGCACACGAGGCGTTCGATGCCAAGGTTGCCGGGTACTTGGACCGAGCCGTCAAGTCTGCCTAGCTGCTCGTCCGTTCGGGCCGGCGACCCTGTAGCTCTGGTGGCAATCGCCGCCGTAGTCGTGTCCGGAACGTGGCAGCGCCCACCAGGTGCGGTCTGTGGGCGATGATGAGAGGTATGCAGATTCGCCCAGGGCTTGGTATCGACGACGAGGCGGTGGCCGCCTTCGCGTCGCGTCATGGGATCCGGCATCTGGCGGTGTTCGGATCCGCCTTGCGCGACGATTTCGGGCCCGACAGCGACATCGACCTCTTGGTCGAGTTCGAACGTGGTCGAACGCCGGGACTCCTGGGCCTTGCCGCCATGGAGATCGACCTGGGCGAGCTTCTGGGCCGAGAGGTCGATCTTCGGACCTACGCCGACCTGAGCCGGTACTTCCGGGACACCGTCCGCGACACCGCCCGAGCGCTGTATGCCGCCTGACGACGATGCTCGCCTTCGGCACCTCATCGAGGCGGCCGAGACGGCGATGCAGTTCGTGGAGGGACGATCCCGCTCCGACCTCGATGACGACGAGATGTTGCGACTGGCATTGACCAAGCTGGTCGAGATCGTCGGCGAGGCGGCCAAGCAGGTCACGGGGGCGACCCGGCAGGACCATCCGACGGTCCCGTGGTCGGCCGCCGCTCGCATGCGGGACCGCTTGGTCCACCACTACTTCGACATCGACCTGGACGTGCTGTGGAGCACGGTCATGATCGATCTCCCAGCGCTCCTCGCCGTCATCCCCCGGCCACCAACGACCACTGCGTGAGAAGCGGGGTGAGAAGCAAAACTCGGACCAACCGGGTTACTCAGGGGTTCTGGCGGTCCCTCCAGGCTTAGCTGCGGCCGTTGGCCGCCATGTCGGTGGAGGACAGCTGACGACCACGCTGGTGAGGACCCTCGCAGTTCGATGAGCCCGGTTCGTCCCCGTCGCCTGGCGCTCCTCACGACGACTGCTTCGTCCCTCAGGGAGCGGTCGCTTCATGCAAGGCTCCTTGGATGCCGATTGATTGGGAGAGAAGCTGCATGCATGGCGGCAACATGGACGGTGCCGTTGAGCGTCAGTGTCAGCAGTTCATCGACGAGGTCGTTGACGGCCTGGAAGCGCTCCTTGTCGGACGAGGCCTACGGCGGGAGGTGTCATTTCTCTTTCGGCCGTTCTCGATCTACGTGATCCTCGGACGAGATGTAATGACGGCGGTCTTCCTTCCATCACCGGGCGGCCTGCCTGACTCGATCTGGAACGACCTACCTGACGCTGATCAGCCACCTGACGTGTGGCAGAACGAGGTGCAGCTGCGGAAGGGCGGACCGGCACTTGGCACCCTGGCGGCACCGAAGAGCGTTGTTCTCCAGGACGATCATCGGGATCGAGGAGCTGTCGTTCAAGCCATCGCTGACGGTGCTCTTCGGGATATCGAGCGAGCTATCGCTCTGGGCGCCTTAGGTGACCTCACCGGGCTCACTCATCTCGAAACGCCCCTGAGGGCGTTCCTAGCTGACCACCCAACGTTTGACCGGAACGTGTTCGTGATGATGCGCTTCAAGCCGACTGCCCAGCACCGTGCGATTATCGAGACGATTAGAGCGAGCCTGGCTGCCAACGGCTACGACGCTGTCCGGGCCGATGACAAGGCCTACGTGGACGAGCTTTGGTCCAACATTCAGGTGTACGCCCTTGGCTGTCGCTTCGGCATCGCCGTATTCGAAGACATCGACGCAGAGCCCCTCAACCCGAACGTTGCTCTGGAGCTCGGCTATATGATGGCCAGGCGCAAGCGAACCCTGATTCTTAAGGAGCAGAGGCTCGCCGCTCTGCCGAGCGATGTGATAGGTCACCTGTACAAGCCGTTCGACATGTTCACAATCGAGCGGTCGATCAGGGATCGAGTGAATGAGTGGGTGAACGTCGATCTTGCCGGCTGACGATTCGGCCCATGTTCCTCACCGATCTCCTCGTCTCGCTCAACGGCCTGCGCTGACGTCCAGGGTCGTGGCTACCGTCCTCGGGCATGCCGGTTGTTGGACAGAAGCCTGGCGGGATGGCGACGCCGACGGCCCTCGCCGAGCGGGTGCGGCATCGCCTGATGGCTGCCGAGCACGCCGCGGCGTTTCGTGAGGTCGTCCAGTTCGTCGACGATTTCGCTGCCTTCGACCCCGAGATGAGCCGCGCCGCCGTCGAGGAGGAGCCTCCGACGACCGGAGACCTTCGGTGGGATGCGCTCATCGCCGCTGCTGTCGATTGGGTGTCGTCTGTTCGCCACTGGCCGGCACCGGCTTGGACGAGTGGTGCTCGATGGAAGCTCGACGCTCCCGGCTGGGTCGTCTCGCCCTACGAACGACTGCACCCCTCGATCCGGGAGCAGACCCCCGAGGAGTTCGCACGTCACGGGGTCTACGTGGACCGAGCATCGCTCCAGAGCGTCTGACGGGGGGGTGGGCTCCAGTGGGTCCGCCGTGAGAAGCAGGGTGAGAAGCAAACTCGGACTAACCGGGTTACTCAAGGGTTCTGGCGGTCGCTCGGGATAGCCCGAATCGGCTGCTCAGGGGTCAGAAACGGCTCTGAAGGTAAGTGGCGGAAATACATTGAAACAGACCTACGAATCAGAAGGTTGGGGGTTCGAGTCCCTCCTCACCGACGCGAACCTGCGCCGCCTGCTGGAGATCGGCGGGCGGGGCAGCACCCGGCCCGCCACTACGCCTTCCTGCCCCGTCTGGACGACGCCGCCCTGGTCGACGGCGACGAGCGGACCCGGTCCGTGCCCGCGCCGCCCGGGAGCGCTTCCTCGGGATCCACCACGCCCTCCAGGTGCCGACGTTGGCCGAGCTCGGCGTCAACGTGATCTGGTTCGACGCTTTCGACGCCATGCCGCCGCCCTCCTCGACCTGCCCGGTCGCTGACGGCCTGGTTGACCGGCGCCCTCCGGTGTGGAACAGTTAGGCATATGCCTAAGCGATCGAGAGGGCAGCTCGACCTGGTGTTCCAGGCGCTGGCCGACCCCACCCGGCGGGCCGTCGTCGAGCGGCTGGGGCGCGGCCCCGCCACCACCAGCGAGCTGGCCCGCCCCTTCGCCATGGCCCTCCCGTCGTTCACCCAGCACCTCGACGTCCTCGAGCGCAGCGGTGTCGTCCGCTCGCACAAGCGGGGCCGGGTGCGGACCTGGCACCTGGTCGAGACGCCCCTGCAGGCCGCGCAGGGCTGGATGGCCGTGCAGCACGACCAGTGACCCGACGGCTCGACCAGCTCGACACCTTCCTGAAGGAGCGACCGCAGTGACCCTCCCGACCGGCTTCACGCCGAACCCCGACCTCGACCTGGTGCTCGCACGGGAGGTGGACGTGCCGCCCGAGAAGGTGTGGGCGGCGTGGACGCAGCCCGACCTGCTCACCCGCTGGTTCGCCCCCGCCCCGTACACCACGTCGGCCTGCGAGATCGACCTGCGGCCGGGCGGGATCTTCCGCACGGTCATGCGCTCGCCCGAGGGCGAGGAGTCCGACGGGGCCGGCTGCTTCCTGGAGGTGGTCGAGAACGAGCGCCTGACGTGGACCTCGGCCCTGGGCCCGGGCTTCCGCCCCGAGGCGGCCGAGGACCTCGCCTTTCACCGCCATCATCTCCCTGGAGCCCACCCCGTCGGGCACCCGCTACACCGTGGTGGCCCTGCACAGCGAGGCGGCGGTCTGCGCCCGCCACGCCGAGATGGGCTTCCACGAGGGCTGGGGCACGGTGCTCGACCAGCTCGTCGCCCTGGTGAAGGAGGGCTGAGCCCGGGCCTCCAGGGTGCTGAAGCGCACCGCCTTGGCCCGACCGACGCATCCGGACCAGACACCAGGGCGTCGTGGAATGACGGCGCGGCCGCCCCGGCCGAGATGGGGGCCGGCCTCAGCGTCGGGGAGACGGCGGTTCGGGGTTGATGACCGGGGGGCCGTCCTGGCCTACGTCGCCCCGGGCCGCGTCGTCCCGCCCCGCTGCCGGGGCGTCGCTGTCGACCGCGGTGGCGCGAACCCGCTCGGTTCCGGCGTCGTGCCGGAGGACGGCATCGTCGAAGCGGCCGTCGCGCTCACGGTCGAGCCGGTCGGCCTCGGCCCGGGCCTCGGCCGCCGGCCCGATCTCGGGATCGGCGAACCGCCGGGCCAGCTTGGTGTGCCACCGCTCGCCCAGCACGCCGCCGAGCAGGCCGCCGACCACCAGGCCCAGCAACGAGAGCAGGGCGCCGGCCACGGCCACGTCCTCGATCTGGTCGGTCGTGGTGGGCACGCCGATGCTGCGCAGGTTGTCCTCGATGGCGCTGCTGTCGCCCAAGCTCACCACCGCGCCGACGACCGCCCCGATGATGAGGCTGAGCACGACCACCGCCGCGCCGTGGAGGAGGCCGGCGCGGCGGGCCATCCGGCCGGCCACGTAGCCCCCGAAGAGGTAGGCGACGAACAGCGCGACGGCCGATGCCAGGCTGGCTCCGGCCCCGCTGCTGGTCCAGTCGTCGGTCCGGAACTCGGTGTCGACGTCGGCGGCGGCCAGGAGGGCGCCGACCACGGCGGCCACCACGGCGAACGTGCCGTAGGCGGTGACCACCCCGGCGATGATGCTGACCAGGGAGACCTGGCCCACTCCGGCTTCCCGGGCGACCTCCCGATGCTCCTTGGACGGACGGGGTGCGTGGCGTTCCATGGTCGACCTCCAGGGTCGGGGGCCTCGACGAGGCCCGGGATCCTCCGCTGCCCACGCCCGGGCCCCTGACACACCCGCCGATGGTCGAGTCGTCGCCGGCGCTACCGCCGGACGAGGGCGACCAGCACGACGGCCCAGGCCAGGACGAGCGCCCAGGGCACGAGGTTCCAGATGTAGAGGTGCGGCAGGTACCTCTCCCAGCCCGGCAAGCCCCGGAAGTGGGCGCTGTCCACGGCCCGAACCGGCGGGAGCGGCGGCTGCCCGTCGATCACATCGGCCGCCGACAGCTCGTCGAGGTGCCTGATCGCCTCGTCGCTCACCCGCATGGTGGCGACGGCGCTGATCCCCACCACGACCCCGAGGCCGGCCAGGCCGGCGAGGAGCCCCCCGGTCTCGGGGTGCTGCCAGGCCAACCCCACGCTGGCGAACATGAACCCGTTCAGGGTCAGGAGCCAGCCGAGTCGGTGGTCGCGCAGCTGGTCCTCGTGCTGGACCATCGACCGGATGATGCGGTTCCGTTCCTCCGCGTTCATCGCTCTCCGTTCCTCCGCGTCCATCGCTCTCGTCCTCCCCGCCTCGTCGGCCGGGCTCAGTGTCGCGCGGGCTCGTGGTCACCCGGCCGATGCACGTGGTCCGCCGACCCCCTCCTGGAGGGCGACGCCTCCGCTCGGGTCGGACCCCGTCAGGAGCCCTCCGGTCGATCTGGCGCCTCCCACCGCAACAGGTCGCCGGGCTGGCACTCGAGGACCTCGCACAGCGCAGCGAGCGTGGTGAAGCGCACCGCCTTGGCGCGACCGTTCTTGAGCACGGCCAGGTTGGCGGGCGTGATCCCCACCCGCTGGGCCAGCTCGCCGACGGACATCTTGCGCTTGGCCAGCATCACGTCGACGTCGACCACGATCGGCATCAGATGACCTCGTCCAGCTCGGCCCGCAGCTCGTGGGCCTCGGCCTCACGGGAGATGGCCTGGGCCAGCAGCGTCCGCATCACCAGCACGATGAGCCCGATCCCGACGGCTCCCACGGTCCCTCCGCAGACGAGGAGGACCACACCAGGGGCGATGGCTTCGCCCGGGGCGAGGATGACGGCGAGGGCGAAGGTGAGGACCGCGGCCGCGGCGGCGGCGCCGATCACGACGTCGACGTAGCGGAAGGCGTCGGGCGAGAAGAGCGTCCCCCGGCGCACCATCGTCACCAGCCGCCACACGCAGAGCAGGGTCACCTGGGCCGTGAGGATGACCAGGATCATGACCACGGCGAACGGGATCTGCAGGTGCGCCAGGTCCGAGTCAGCCTCCTCCAGGTCGATGGCCATCAGCGGCACCATCGCCACCTGCACGAACAGCGAGCCGGCCAGCATCATCGCCATCACGGCGCGCAGCGCCAGGACCATCAGGCGTCCCACGGCATCTCCTTCGATCGAGTCACGGCAGGAATCTATCGAATAACGATAAGTAACGCAAGAAGCGACCCCTCCCCGGGGGCGACCGAGGGATCCGACCTCGCCCCAGAAGGTGTCGCCGTCCCGTCGGGGTGCGACGCTCGGAGGCGCATGTTCACCGTCCACGCCACCAAGAAGCTGCTGGAACGGGTGGGGGCGGCGGTGGAGGACCCCGTCGACCAGCCGACGAACGTGCTGGGCAACTGGTACGCCACCTCTCTGCCGTGGAAGCCGCAGGTCGCCCTGTTCGTCAACGAGGCCACGCTGCTGCCCGTCCTGCTACCCCTGGCGCCGGCCCGGACCGTGGCCGACCGGCTCCCCGACGCCCTGGGCCGGGTGCTCGACGCCCTCGGCACCGATGCCCGGTTCGTGGCCACCGAGGTGGCGGCCACCACCGGGCCCCGCTACGCCCGCACCGCCAGCCGCAGCGTCATCGGCATCATGAACGAGTTCACCCACTTCGCCGCCCACCGCCGGAGCCGCCTCGGCGTCCATGACCACGTCGAGCTGGCCGTCTACCTGGCCGGCATCCCGTGCACCCCGCTCTACGCGCGGCACACCTCGCCGGACCGGGAGCTGGCCGCCCTGGTGGCCACCCACCTCGGCCCCTGAGCGACGGTCCCGCCGGCGACGCGTCGCCGGCGATGCCCGCCGGCACGCCCGCTGGCGGATCTCGTCGATCGGCCCGTCGAACGGCGCCGACTGGCCCCGCCGAGGGGCGCCCGCCGCCGGTCCCGCCGCCGCCGCTCGTCGGCCAGCCCCGGCGCCTGTCGCTTGGCCCCGTCAGCCGCGCTCGCCGCCGGCCCGTCAGCCGGCGCCGGTGGAGGGGAGCGACACGGTGAAGGCGGCACCCCGGCCGGCGGGGCCGGTGCCGACCTCCACGGTGCCGCCGTGGCGCTCGACGATGCGGGCCACGATGGCCAGGCCCAGCCCGGCCCCGGCCCGGTCCCGGGCCCGGGCGTCGTCCAGGCGGGTGAAGCGCTCGAACACCGCGGCCCGCTCGGTCTCGGGGATGCCGGGCCCGTCGTCGGCCACCACCAGCTCCACCCGGCCGTCGCCCTCCCGTACGGTGAAGCGCACCTCGGAGCCGGCGTGGCGGGCGGCGTTGGAGGCCAGGTTCTCGACCATCCGGCCCAGCGCCTCCTCGCTGCCCAGCACCTGCCCCCCCGACACGGTGGAGGTGTCGACGGCCAGGGCGCTGGTCCGGCGCAGGACATCGGCGTGCTGGAGCACCAGCTCGTCCAGGTCGACGGGCCGGCTGGGCGGGGTGTCGGGCAGGTCGTGGCGGGCCAGCTCCAGCAACTGGTCCACCAGGGCCTGGAGCCGGGCCAGGGCGTCGAGGGCCATGGCGTCGTGGCGGCGGGCCTCGTCGGGGTCCGACGGCCGGGACTGGATGAGGGCCTGCGCCGCGGCCAGCGGGCTGCGCAGCTCGTGGCTGGCGTCGGCCACCAGTCGGCGCTCGCGCTCGGCGGCCTGCTCCAGGCGGGCCAGCATGGCGTTCATGGTGGAGGCCAGGCGGTCCACCTCGTCGTCGGTGCCCGAGGTGACCACCCTCTGGGACAGGTCCCGCTCCGTGATCTCGCTCACCGTGGAGCGGATCTGCTCCACCGGGCGCAGCGACCGGCCCACCACCAGCCAGATCAGCCCGCCCAGCACCAGGGTGAGGAGCGGCACCACCACCGCCAGGGTGGCCCGCAGCGAGTCGGTCGACCGTTGCACCGGGTCGGTGGAGCGGGCCACCACGATCCACGGGGCCGCGTCGCCCACCAGGGGCGTCACCCACACCCGCATCTGCCCCAGGGTGGGGTCGTCGATGGTGAGGGCGGTGGTCGGGTCGTCCTCCCACGGGAACGGCGCCTGCAGCAACGGCCCGTAGCCCTCGCCGTCCTCGTTGGTGCCGATCACCGCCCCCTCGTCGTCCACCACCTGGACGATGCGACCGATGGGCCCCAGGTCGGGGATGGGCTCGCCGGAGAGGATCAGCCGCTGGGCCACCTTGGCGTCGGAGCGGAGCTGGCCGTCGATCTCGGCCACCTGGCGCTCGGCGGTGTAGCCGGCCAGCCACAGGGCCACGGCGCCCACGGTGACGGCCACGCCGATGGTGGCCACCGCGGTGATGCGCAGCCGGGCCGAGCGGCGGAGCCTCACCGGGCCCTCCGGGGGGCGGGATCCGGGGCGGCCCGGAGGCGGTAGCCGACGTTGCGGATGGTCTCGATGGTCTCGCACCCGAAGGGGATGTCGACCTTGCGGCGGAGGTGCCGGACGTAGACCTCGACGATGTTCGGGTCGCCGGCGAAGTCCTCGCCCCACACGTTGTCGAGCAGCCGGGCCTTGGACACGGCCTGGCCGCTGTGGGTCATGAGCTGGACCAACACGTCGCGCTCCCGGGCGGTGAGGGCGATCTCCACCTCGCCCCGCCAGCACCGGTGGCGGATCGGGTCGAGGCGCAGGTCGCCCACGGTGAAGGGCACGGACCCGGCGAACCGGGGCCGGCGCATCAGGGCCCGGATGCGGGCCACCAGCACCACCATGTGGAACGGCTTGGTCAGGTAGTCGTCGGCCCCCAGCTCCAGCCCCTCGGCCTCGTCGTGCTCGCCGTCCTTGGCCGTGAGCATGAGGACCGGCGTCCAGTCACCCGCCTCCCGCAGGGCGGCGCACACCCGGTAGCCGTTCAGGGACGGCAGCAGGATGTCGAGCACGATCACGTCGTAGGAACCGGACCGGGCCGCGGCCAGGCCGTCGGCTCCGTCGGCCTCGTGGTCGACCGAGAAGCCCTCGGCCTCCAGGGCCTGGGTCACGCCGCGGGCCACCCCGGGCTCGTCCTCGACAACCAGGACCCTCACGGCCCGCTCCCGGGCCGGAGCCCCGCCGGGCGCACCGGCAGGGGGGTCGCTGGTCGCGCCATCCCCCCATCCTGGCCGCTGGCGGGGTGACCGGTGTCGCAGGACGGCCGAGGCGGGCGGGGCCCGCACGGGAGGGCCAGCGTGCGCCTAGGGTCTCGACCCGGCGCAACCCCTTCCAGTGGTCCCGACGCACGCCGCCCCTCGTGCCGGGGGCGCCCGCTCTCGGAACGGTCCGCCCGTGTCGACCCGCATCCTGCACTTCACCCACCAGTCCAACCTCCCGTCCATCGTCGAGCACGGGCTCCTGTCGGACACCCGGGCCCAGGGCACCGTGGCCGGCGTCGAGGTGGGCAAGCCCGAGATCAAGACCTACCGGCGGGAGACCGAGGTGCGCGTCGGCCCTGGCGGGGTGGTTTCCGACTACGTCCCCTTCTACTTCGCGCCGAGAAGCCCCATGATGTACGTCATCCACCGGGGCGCGGTCCCGGGGCTCCAGGGGGGCAGCGACATGCTGGTGTACCTGACGACCACCATCGAGGGCCTCGTCGCCGGCGGCGGCGAGCTGGTCGTCACCGACCGCAACGCGGTGCTGGCCTACGCCGACCAGACCGACGACCTGGAGCGCCTGGACGACATCGTCGACTGGGAGCTGATGCGGGCCATGTTCTGGAACGACACCCCGGAGGAGCCGGACCGCAAGGAGCGGCGCATGGCCGAGTGCCTGGTCCACGGCTCGGTCCCCTGGACGGCCATCGACGGGATCGTGACCAAGACGGCGGAGCGGTCCGCCGAGGTGTCCAGCCTCCTGGCCGACGCTCCCCACCGACCGCCCGTCGCCCCCACCGGCGACTGGTACTTCTGAGAGGCGGACCCCCATGATCACCGACACCGACGGCGACCTCCTCGACGACGACGCCGACGCCCTGGTCAACCCGGTCAACCTGGTCGGGGTGATGGTCCAGGGCCTGGCCCTGGCGGTGAAGCGGCGCCACCCGGACATGTTCAAGGACTACGAGCGGGCCGCCCGCCGGGGCGAGCTGGACCTGGGGCGCATGCACGTGTGGGCCACCGGCGGGACCGCCCCCCGGCTGGTCGTCAACTTCCCCACCCGTCGACACTGGCGGTCCAAGGTCCGCCCGGCCGACATCGAGGCCGGCCTGGACGACCTGGTGCGGGTGGTGGCCGAGCACGGCATCACCTCGCTGGCCGTGCCCGCCCTGGGCTGCGGGAGCGGCGGTCTGGCGTGGTCGGAGGTGCGGCCCCTCCTGGAGCGGGCCCTGGCCGCGGTGCCCGAGGTGGACGTCCGCCTCTACGGCCCCGGTGGCCGGCCGGGCCGCGACGCCGGGACGGGTGAGGCCCGCCGGGTGCCCATGACCCCGGCCCGGGCCGCCCTGGTCACCCTGGTCGACCGCTACGCCGCGGTGGCCCCCGAGGTGACGATGATGGAGGTCCAGAAGCTCCTGTACTTCCTCCAGGAGGCGGGCCACGACCTGCGCCTCACCTACGTCCGGGACCGCCACGGGCCCGACGCCGAGGACCTCCGCCACGCCCTGGTCCCCCTGGAGGGGTCGCTGGTGGCCGGCTACGGCGACGGCTCCGAGCCGGCCGCCTCGGCCGGGCCCATCGAGGTGCTCCCCGGCGCGGTTGACGACGCGGCCGCGGTGGTGGCCACGGTGCCGGGGCTGGCCGCCCGCATCGAGCGGGTCCTGGCCCTGGCCCGGGGCTACGAGTCGCCCTACGGCCTGGAGCTCCTGGCCACCGTGCACTGGGTGGCCACCCGCGACGACCCGGCCGCCGCCGACGACCCGCAGCGGGCGGTGGCCCTGGTGGGCAGCTCCCGTCCCGGCCGGATGTTCACCGAGGCCCATGTGGCCTCGGCCTCCGGGCACCTGGCGGCGCGGGGCTGGTTCGGCCCCCGCCCCCTCGTCCCCGCCTCCGCGCCGGCCTGACCGGCCCACCCCCGATGGCAGTCCCTGCCGGCTCTGTTGCTACGGTCAGGCGATGCGTCGCCTGATCCTCTGCGCCATCCTCATCTCCTGCGTGGCCGTCGCCCGGCCGGACCCGGTCGGGGCCATCCACGGGGGGACGCCGTCCTCGAAGCCGTGGGTCGTCAGCCTGGTCAACGGCACCCCGACTCAGGGCACGCCTGACTCGATCCGTCGCTACGTCTGCTCCGGCGTGCTCGTCCACCGCTCCTACGTGCTCACGGCGCGGCACTGCCTCAGGGACATCAGCAAGGCCGGGACCAAGGTGGTCATCGGCCGGCGGGACGTTCGCAGCGGGGGACAGGGCCAGGTCCGGGCCATCAAGCACATCTACCCAATGCCCGAGTACGCCACGGCGTCGTCGGCCTCGGGGATCTACGCGGTGAGCAGCGACCTGGCGCTCCTCCAGCTGTCCACCCCGTCCACCCTGCCGGCCCTGCCCCTGGCCGACTCCTCCGTCACCGGCGACTGGGGCCCCGGCAAGGACATCCGGGTCTACGGCTACGGCCCGACCGCCGGTGGGGGCGCCCCGTCCCGGTACCAGCGACAGGCCGTCTTCCGGATCAACACCTTCTCGCCGTGGAGGCCCACGGGCCTCTCCCGTTCCTTCCGGGCCCACCACTTCTTCACCGCCACGTGGACGGGGCGCCACGTGTGCCCGGGGGACAGCGGGGGACCGGCGGTCAAGAAGACGGCCAAGGGCGAGCGCCTGGTCGGGATCACCTCCGCCACCTACAGCTACGCCTGCGATGGCTCTCGGGGTGCGATCTACATGAAGGTGGGTTCCCGGGGCTCGCTGGCGAGCTCGCCCGGCTACGTCTGGGTGCGACGCTGCATCGCCAACACTGCGACCTGTTCCGGCTATCCACGCTAGAGGCCGGTCAGAGGCGCTCGGCCAGCCGGCGGTCCGCAGGATTGGGTGCGCCGGGTGGTCCCCGTCGGGGTGTGGCGTCCCCTCTGAGCCGCCGGCTCAGGCCGGCCTCGCCCCCGAGGTCGCGGCGGGCGGCACCTCGACGCCCCCGGTGAGGACCTGGGTGACGAAGGGGGAGGTCATGGCCCGGACCAGGGCGCCGTAGCCCACCTGGAACGGCACCTCGTCCCCGACCGCCAGCGTGTGGCGACCGGGGTCGAGCACCAGGTGGTCGCTGCTGGCTCCGAGGACGGTGACCCCGGGTGGGGGCAGCAGGCCGGCGGGATCGGTGTCCTGGTGCCCGAGGGCGACGATCACCCGGGGCCCGACCTCGTCGCCGTCCCGCCCCTCGGGGCCCGTCCCGTCGCTCCGGCCCGCGCCGCTGTCCCCGTCGGCCGACCCGGTGCCCGGATGGGCCGGCACCGGGCCGAAGGCGGCCTGGGCCCGCTCGCCCCGGGGCTGCGACGGCTTGACCTTGGCCTCGATGACCTCGGCCACCAGGGTGAAGGCGTCGGCGTGCAACCCGTCGAGGGGGCGGCGGTGGAGGGGCTCGCGCCCCAGGAGGATGGCCTCGCCCAGCCGCAGGTCGTCGACCCGTCCGGGATCGGCACCGGAGAGGGCCCAGCCCAGGTTGGCGGAGTTGCCCCCCGAGACCACGTCCAGGGTCACGCCGCAGGCCGCCTCGACGGCCCGGGCCAGCGCCGACAGCTCGCCCATGTTGGCCGGGTCGGGCACGACCCCGCTCTGGCAGGCCAGGTTGGTGCCGATGCCCCGCAGCACCAGGTGGGGGAGCTGCAACACCTCCCGCGCCGCCGCCTCCAGCTCGGTGGGCAGGAGGCCCTCGCGCAGGTCCCCGAGCTCGACCATGAGCACGATCCCGTGCTCCCGCCCTGCGGCCTGCGCCGCGCCGGACAGGGCCCGGACCACGGCCCGCTCGGTGTTCAGGCTGACGTCCGCGGCCCGCACCACCCGGTCCACCTGGCTGGGCATGGGTGAGCGCACCAGGACCAGGGGGGCGGTCACGCCGGCCCGGCGCAGCCCCTCCAGGTTCTCCACGCGGGAGTCCCCCAGGGCCCGCACCCCGGCCCGGAGGAGCGTCCGGGCGATCTCCGGGGAGCCGAGCGCCGCCTTGGTCACGCCGGTGACCGAGATGCCCCGTGCCCCCAGGGCCTCGACCAAGGTCCGGGCGTTGTGGTGGACCTTGCCGAGGTCGATGTCCAGTCGCGGGGCCGGCGTCGGCCTCGGAGCGGGCATCAGGCGTCGAGGGCCGAGGCCTTCCGGAGGCCGGGGAAGGCGGCCAGGACCATCTCCACCAGCTGCTCGGGCGGCCGGGTCAGGGCGTCGGTGGCCGGGATGCCGAGCTCCTCGGCGTAGCCGTCGATGGCCTGGTCGACCTCGGCGTCGCTCATGTTCTCGTGGTTGACGGTCAGGCCGATGACCCGGGTGTCGGCGAAGGTCTCGATGAGGTCGATCTCCGACGCCGGCGTGGGCATGGTGACCTGCCCGAAGTCGCCCAGGTGCGTGCGCCCGGGGGCGTGCTGGAGGATCACCCCGTCGGGCCGGCTGCCTCGGAGGATGAAGGTCGAGGTCAGGTAGGCGGGGTGGCTCAGCGCCCCCTGGCCCTCGACCACGATCACCTGCGGGTGCTCACCCTCGAAGGCGGCCAGCACCGTCGCCTCCATCTCCCCGGAGCAGAACTGCGACGGGATGGCGTCCAGGGCGATGCCGTAGCGGGCCCCCTGGATGAGACCGGTCTGGCCGGTGCTGACCATGACGGCCCTGATGCCCTGGTCGTTGAGGGCCCGGGTCAGGATGGTGGCGGTGGTGCGCTTGCCGATGGCGCCGTCGGTGCCCAGCACGGCGATGACCGGGCAGGTGACCTCGGTGATGCGGCCGCTGAACATCCGCAGGTCCTTCTTGGCCCGGGGCCGGCGCACGTCGAGGATCTCGACGTTGCAGGCCGCGGCCGCGGCGGCGAGCTCGGCGTCGTCGTTCAGGAACTCGTGGAGCCCGTTGACGATGTTCATCCCCCGGCCGATGGCCCCCAGAACGACCGTCCGCTCGTTCGGCGACAGCATCCCGCTGGAGGGGGCCATCCCGAAGATGAAGTGGTCGGGGACGTGGCCGGCGTGGGCCACGGCCCGATCCAGGTCCTGGCACACCGGGATGCCGTTCGGGACGTCGTCCAGCACCGCCCCGGCGTCCTGGCCGGCCTTCTCGCTGTCGATGACCGAGAGGATCTCGTAGGTCTCGGAGTGGCGGACGAGCCCGTTGGCCGTCTTCCCGTCGATGGCTCCGAGGTTGGCCTCGCAGTAGACGACCGCGGTGGGCCGGCGGTGGCCGGCCGCGGCCCGGGGGGCGGTTCCGGTCGCCGGGGCGGGGCGGGCCGCTCGATGGTCGCCGTCACCGTTGGGGACGAGCGACAACCGGGGGGTGGGGACGACGGACATGACGCTCCTCGAGATCGGGCTCAGAGGAGGCGACGGATCGTGTCGACCCTGGTCGGGTCGACCGTCAAGGACGGAGGTCCACTAAGTCAGGTGGGGCCCCGAGAGTACTGGAGCGGGGGCTTCGTGGCCTCTTGCTGGGTGCGGGCTCGGTGCCCCTCAGCTCGGCCGGGGGCCCCGTCGCGGGCGGGCTCCGCCGTCGAAGACGGGGCGCAGGTCCAGGAGGGAGGACACGTCGACCCCGTCGGCGAAGGCCTCGCAGCCCTGGCGGCGGAACAGGCGAGCCGGCCCGGTCACCGTGGCCCGCTCGCCGCTGACCCGTAGCCAGGTGCCCTCGTAGAGGGCCAGGACCGGGCAGTCGTTCTCCTCCAGGAACTCCTCGATGCGCTCCTCGCGGGTCTCGCCCATGTAGGTCGAGAGCGGGTCGGCGTCGACGTAGTGGAGGTTGATCTGGAACGGCACCAGGCCGAGGGCGGTGAAGCTCGGGGGACGGCAGATCGGCATGTCGTTGGTGGTCCGGATGGTGGGGCAGGCCATGTTGGTGCCTGCCGAGGCCCCCATGTACCGGGTCGCCCCGTCCCGGACCCGCTGCCCCAGCCCCTCCACCACGCCCAGCCCGTACAGCGCGTCGAGCAGGCGGAAGGAGTTCCCCCCGCCCATCATGATCACCTCGGCGGACAGGATGGCCTGGTCGGGGGCGGTGGCCCGGTGGGCCGAGGTGACCTCGATGTCGAACCGCCCGAGGGCGGCGGCGGCCCGGTCGGCGTAGCCGTCCCAGTCGGCCAGGGCGAAGGGCACGAACGTCACCCGGGCCCCGGCGGCCACCTCGGCGAAGGCCGCGGCGGCGTGGGAGAACATCTCCTCCCCGTGGTTGGTGGAGTTGGAGAGCAGGAGGAGCTCCACGTGCACCGACCGATCGCTCGAGCTGCCGTCGTGGGCGCGCACCCTAGGCGCCGTCACCGGCCCCACCGCCACCCATCGGCGCCGGCCCGACCCGCCCGCCCGGGGAGCGGCGTCGTCGGTAGCTTGTGGCCATGCGGACAGTGATGGTGCAACGGCGATGAGTGCCGGCCAGCGACAGGACATGACCGAGCCTGCGGGGGCAGCCCCACCCCAGGACGGGCGCACCGCCCGGCGGGACCGGAACCGGGAGGCGGTCCTCGACGCCGTGCTCGAACTGTTCCGGGAGAACCCCCTGACGCCCTCGCCCGCCGACGTGGCCGAGCGGTCCGGGGTGTCCCGTCGCTCGGTGCAGCGCTACTTCGACGACATGGACGCCCTGGTGCGGGCGGCCATGGTCCGCCACCTGGAGCGGGTCGAGCACCTGTTCGCCCTGGAGGACGTGGGTGTGGGCCCCCTCCCGCAACGCATCGAGCGCATCGTGGACGCCCGCCTCCGGCTCTACGAGGCGGTCGCCCCCATGGCTCGGGCCGCCCTCCTGCGGGCCCGGGCCAACCCGCTCATCGCCGAGCGCCTGCGCCAGGGGCGGGCCCGGCTGCGGGACCAGGTCGGCGCCATGTTCGCCCCCGAGCTGGCCGCCCTGCCGGCCGACGGGGCCGAGGACGTGGCCGCCGCCCTCGACGTGCTGCTCGGGTTCGAGGCCCTCGAGCACCTGGTCCAGGTGCGGGACCTGGACGAGCCGGCCAGCCGGCGGGTGCTGGTGCGGGCCGTCGGCTCCCTCCTGGCCGTCCCGGGCTGAGGCGCCCCCGGCCGACGGCCGGCCGGCGTCCCGGACGGCACCCCTGGCGCCCCCGGGGGTTCCTGTCTACGATCTTCTGTCATGTGGGGAGCCAAAAGATGAGCCGACCCCGGACGGGCGGTGCGGTGTCGGCCCGCGGTGAGGCCTTCGAGGGCCGCATCGGGCGCACCCAGGCCGAGTCCACGCCCTGGTGGCCCACCCGATCCCACCCGGGCGAGGACGCCCCCAACGTGGTGGTGATCCTCCTCGACGACACCGGCTTCGCCCAGCTCGGCTGCTACGGCTCCGACCTGGCCACCCCCCACATCGACGGCCTGGCCGCCCAGGGCCTGCGCTACACCAACTTCCACGTCACCCCGCTGTGCTCGCCCACCCGGGCCGCCCTGCTGACCGGGCGCAACCACCACGAGGTCGGGATGCGGGCGGTGTCCAACTTCAGCAGCGGCTACCCCCACATGCGGGGCCACGTCTCGGACCACGCCGCCACCGTGGCCGAGGTGCTGCGCGACGAGGGCTACACCACCTTCGCGGCGGGCAAGTGGCACCTGTGCCCCATGGAGGACGCCTCGGCCGCCGGGCCCTACGACCAGTGGCCGTGCCAGCGGGGCTTCGACCGCTTCTACGGGTTCATGGAGGGCGAGACCGACCAGTTCCACCCCGAGCTGGTCTACGACAACCACGCCGTCGACCCCCCGGCCGGCCCCGACGAGGGCTACCACCTGACCGAGGACCTGGTCGACCGGTCGCTGGGCTTCATCCACGACACGGTGTCGATCCGGCCCGACCGGCCCTTCTTCCTGTACCTGGCCCTGGGGGCCATGCACGCCCCCCACCAGGCCCCGGCGGCCTATCGGGAGCGGTGGCGGGGCCGCTTCGACGACGGGTGGGACGCGGCCCGCCAGCGGTGGTTCGCCCGCCAGCAGGAGATGGGCCTGGTCCCGCCGGGCACCGCGCTGGCCCCCCGCAACCCCGGGGTCGAGGCCTGGGACGACCTGCCCGAGAACCACCGCCGCCTGGCCGCCCGCCTCCAGGAGGCCTTCGCCGCCTTCCTGGAGCACACCGACGACCAGATCGGCCGCTTCCTGGCCGGCCTCGACCGCCTCGGCCTCACCGACGACACGCTGGTCGTCTTCCTCTCCGACAACGGGGCCAGCCAGGAGGGCGGGCCCTTCGGGGTGCTGCACGAGATGAAGTTCTTCAACTTCATCGTGGAGGCCCCCGACGAGGCCATCGACCACATCGACGACATCGGCGGGCCCCACAGCCACACCAACTACCCGTGGGGCTGGGCCCAGGCCGGCAACACCCCGTTCAAGTGGTACAAGCAGAACACCCACGAGGGCGGCGTCCACGTGCCCCTCATCGTGCGCTGGCCGTCACGCATCGCCGATGGCGGGTCCCTGCGCCACCAGTTCCACCACGTGAACGACATCGCCCCCACCATCTACGACATCCTCGGCGTCACCCCGCCGGAGGTGTACCGGGGACGGGAGCAGATGCCGGTCACCGGCGTCCCCCTGACCTACACGTTCACCGACCCCGAGGCGCCCAGCCGCAAGCACGTCCAGTACTTCGAGATGATGGGCCACCGCGGCCTCTACGCCGAGGGCTGGAAGGTCGTCACCCGCCACCAGCCGGGCACCTCCTTCGACGACGACACCTGGGAGCTGTACCACGTGGAGGTGGACCGCTCGGAGTGCCACGACCTGGCCGCCGCGCGACCCGAGAAGGTGGCCGAGCTGGTCGAGCGGTGGTGGCAGGAGGCCGAGGCCCACGGCGTGCTGCCCCTCGACGACCGCACCATCGAGCTGTTCGGCACCCGCTTCCGCGACCGCTCCCCCCACCCCGCCAGCCGGCGCTACACCTACCACCCGCCCATGACCCCGCTGCCGGCCCAGGTGGCCCCGGCCCTGGGCGGCCGGAGCTGGGACCTGGAGGCCACCATCGACCGCCCGGCCGGGGCCGGCGGCGTGCTCTACGCCTCGGGCACCGAGAACTCCGGGCTCAGCCTGTTCGTCCAGGACGACCACCTGACCTTCGACTACAACTGCTTCGGCGACCACCAGGTGGTGCGCTCCGACCGGCCGGTGCCCGAGGGCCCGTCGGTGGTCGGCGTGCAGTTCCGGCGCCAGGGGCGCGCCGGCCAGGCCACCCTGGTGGTCGACGGGGCCGAGGCCGGCTCGGTGGCCATCCCCTTCGTGATGTCGGTGATGTCGAGCATCGGTCCCAGCGTGGGCTTCGACCACGGCTCGGCGGTCAGCGACCTCTACCAGGCGCCGAACCCCTTCGCCGGCGACCTGCGCCGCGTCGACATCGCGCTCGTCCGCCCGCCCCGCGCCGACGACGGCGACGCCGCCGCCGCCGAGCGCCGGACCATGTCCCGCCAGTAGACCCGAGGAGCACCGATGCAGACCCTCCGCACCCCCGACGAGCGCTTCGCCGACCTCCCCGGCTACCCCTTCGCCCCCCACCACGCCGAGATCGACGACGGCGAGGGCGGCTCCCTGCGGGTCCACTTCCTGGACGAGGGCCCCCCGGAGGCGGCCCCCGTCCTGCTGCTGCACGGCGAGCCGTCGTGGAGCTACCTGTACCGCCACATGATCCCGCCCCTGGTGGCCGCCGGGCACCGGGTGATCGCCCCCGACCTGGTGGGCTTCGGGCGCAGCGACAAGCCCACGGCCATGGCCGATCACACCTACGCCCGCCAGGTGGAGTGGGTGCGCCAGCTCCTCTTCGACCACCTCGACCTGCGCGACATCACCTTCTTCGGCCAGGACTGGGGCGGCCTGATCGGCCTGCGCCTGGTGGCCGCCGACCCCGACCGCTACACCCGCGTCGTGGTCGGCAACACCGGGCTGCCCACCGGCCACGGCCGGCCCAGCGACGCCTTCCTGGCCTGGCAGGCCTTCTCGCAGGAGGCCGAGTCGTTCCCGGTGGGGGCCATCATCAACGGGGGCTGCGCCACCGACCTGGCCCCCGAGGTGATCGCCGCCTACGACGCCCCGTTCCCCGACGACAGCTACAAGGCCGGGGCCCGGATCTTCCCCGCGCTGGTGCCCACCTCCACCGACGACCCGGCCTCGGCCGACAACCAGGCGGCCTGGGAGGTGCTGTCCCGCTTCGAGAAGCCGTTCGTGTGCGCCTTCAGCGACAAGGATCCCATCACCACCGGGGGCGACGCGCCGTTCCGGGCCAAGGTCCCCGGAGCCGCCGGCCAGCCCCACACCACCATCGAGGGCGGCGGCCACTTCCTCCAGGAGGACCGGGGCCCCGAGCTGGCCCAGGTGCTGATCGACGTCATCGCCGCCACCTGAACCGAGCGCTGGTCCACGCCACCGCGCTCCTCGGGCGCCTGCCCCTCGTCACCAAGGACCAGCGGCTGCACGCCGCGCCCGAGGCACGGGACGACGTGACCCTCACCTGTGATCGGGCGGGCGGGCGCGGCGGAGGTCGGCCCGACCCCGCGGAACCTCGGCCGGCTCGGCGGCGTCATAGGGTCCGAGCGACGTCGGGAGGCGCCATGGAGACCGAGGCGGGCACCACCACCGAGCCGGAGCGGTGGGCCGCACCCGGCCGCCCCGCCCCATGGCGGCTCCGGGCCACCCTGGCCGGGGCCGCCGCGGTCGTCGTCCTGGTGATCCTGGCCCACGGCGAAGCCGCCACGCGGCCCGGCGACGGGGAGGCGCTGCTCGCCGCCGTGGTCGGAGCCGCGAGCCTCCCCGCCCTGGCCGCCCTGGCCGGCCGGGCCCGGGGCCGGGTCGCACCGGGGCTCCTGCTGGCCCTGGGGGGCGTGGCCGTGGTGGCGGTGGGCAGCGGGGTGGGCCGGGCCCGCCGGGTCTCGCTGGTCCTCGCCCCCGATGGCCTGTCGGGCTCCTCCCAGCGCATCCTGCAGACGTGGTGGCCGGTGGTCGTCCTGGGCCTGGCCCTTGTGGCGGCGGGCGTGGTGGTGGCCTGGGTCGAGCGGCGCCCGGCCCTCGGCGTGGACGATCGGGTCCGGGTCCGGGCCGTGGTCGGAGCGTGCGTGGCCCTGGCCGGGGGCATCGTGGCCATCGCCGTGGTGCTGCGGGAGGTGACCGGCTACTCGTTCATCTCGGGTCGGCCCGAGCGCCGCCGGGGCCGGCGCCAGCCGGCGACCCCGGTCCGGGCGACGTCGGGGGGCAGGGTGACGGCGGCCGGGGCGAGCGGGCCCGGGGTGGCAGCGGTCGACGCCGTCGATCTCGACGTGATCGGGACGACCTCGGCGGACGGGCCGGGTCGGGCCCCCGGGCCGGTGTCGGTGGCCGGTGACCCGGCGACGTGGTGGCAAGAGGCCGCGGTCGAGGAGGCGGCCTCGGTGGCGGCCTTCGAGAACCTGGCCGCCCGCCTGGAGGCCGTCGGTGGCCCGTCCGAGCTGGCCCAGCGGGCCCGGACCGCGGCCACCGACGAGGTGCGCCACGCGCGGGCCTGCCTCCGCCTGGCCGGCGGGGCCCCGACCGCCCCGGTGCATCGTCGAGCGCCCCGCGACCCCTTCGACGCGCCCGGGGCCGGGTCCGTCGGGGCCCGGCCCGGCGCCAGGGTCCCGGGCCGAGGGCTGCGGTGGCGAGCCGAGGTGGTCGGCCTGGCCGTCGAGTCATGGGCCGACGGGGTGGTGGGGGAGCGCTCGGCCGCGGCCCGCCTCCGGGCCGGTGCGGCCACCGCTGTCGATCCGAGCGTCGGGCCGGTGTTGCGGGCCATGGCCCGGGACGAGGACCGTCACGCCGACCTCGGCGCCGACGTGGTCCGTTGGTGCCGGGGGCAGTCACCCCGCCTGGTCGGGGCCGTGCTCCGCCGTGCTGCGAGCCGCCTGCCGGAGGACGCCCCCCTCCCGCCCTCGCAGCGATCCGCCGACCCGGCTCGGCTCCGGGCCGCGGGCCTGCCCGACGCCGCCACCGTGCTCGCCCTCTGGCGCGAGGCCCGGGTCGTGGCCCGGCGCGGGTCCGGGACCTGAGGCCGCCGGTGCCAGGCTCGGAGCGCGGCGCGCTGGTGGTCGCCTCCGGCCTCGCCGTGGCCCTGCCCGGGAGGACCAGGCGACGGCCGGCCGGCGGGGTCCCGGTTCCGGTGGGCCGTGTCGGGTAGATCGGGGGGGTGGAGGAGTCGGCGACGACGTACCGGGCCGGGCGCCGAGAGGTGGAGATCACCCACCCGGACCGGGTGCTGTTCCCCGACGACGGGCTGACCAAGGCCGACCTGGCCGCGTACCACCACGCCGTGGCCGACGTGCTGGTGCCCCACCTGGCCGGCCGGCCCCTGATGCTCCAGCGCTTCCCCGAGGGCATCGGGGCCGACGGCTTCTACCAGAAGGACGTGGGCCGGGGGACGCCGGGGTGGATCCGCACCGTCGAGGCCCGCAAGGCCGGCGGGACGGTCTGCCACCCCGTGGTCGACGACGAGGCCGCTCTGCTGGCCCTCACCAACCTGGGGACCGTGTCGTTCCACCGGTGGCCCAGCCGGGCCCCGGACCTGGAGCACCCCGACCTGATCCTGGTCGACCTCGACCCCTCCGACGACGACTTCGACGGCGTGCGCCGGGCCGCCCACTGGACCCGGGACCTGCTGGACGAGCTCGGCCTGGCCTCCTACCTGCAGGTCACCGGGTCGCGGGGCATCCATGTGGTGTCGCCCGTCGACCGGTCCGCCCCCACCGAGGCGGTGGGCGCCTTCGCCCAGGCCCTGGCCCGGGTGCTGGCCCTCCGCCACCCCGACGAGCTCACCGACGCCGGGCGCAAGGCCAAGCGGAAGGGCCGCCTCTACGTGGACGTGGCCCGCAACGGCTGGGCCCAGACGGCGGTGGCGCCGTACTCCGTACGCCCCCGGCCCGGCGCCCCGGTGGCCACCCCCATCACCTGGGACGAGCTGGACGACCCGGACCTGCGGCCCGACGGGTGGACGGTGGCCACCGTGCCCGACCGGCTGGCCGCCCACGGCGACCCGTGGGCCGGGATGGCCCGCCACGCCCGGTCGTTGCGGTCGCGGTGGCAGCAGCTCGACACCCTGGCCCACTCCGAGGACGGCCGCGCCTGACCCGGCCGGGCATTTCGCTCGTGCCCCGGTCGTGCGGGACGTGCCGCGGTGCTGGCCCGGCTGGCGCGGGTGATCCCGCTGGTCACGGCGCTCGGCGGCCTCCCTGGGGGCGGCCCCGGCGGCGGGCCGGGGAGGGGCACCCGGGTGGCGGGCCGACATTTGCGTAGGGGCCACTCAGGACAGGCCGGCCGTCGGCCCGCACCATGACGGCGCGGTTCACCCCGGGCCGCCGAGACGCCACGGGCGAAGGGACGTATCAGATGCGACGCAAGCTGGGATGGTTGTTGGTGCTGACGCTGCTGGTCGGAGGAGCAGCGGCGTGCGGTGACGACGACGGCGATGGTGGCGACACCACGACCACGGAGCAGACCGACGAGGGCGGCGACTCCGGTGACGGTGGCGACGCCGGCGGCAACGAGGCCATCGAGGCCTTCTGCGACTCGGTGCAGGAGCTGGTCGACAAGTCGGCCGAGCTCCAGGACGACCCCACCAACTCCGACCTGCAGCAGGAGGTCACCCAGCTCTCCACCGACCTGGGCACCCAGGGCGCGGAGCTGGCGGCCGAGATGCCCAACTTCACCCCCGAGGACTCGGAGCGGTTCCAGGGCTGCCAGACCGACCTCAGCGGCATCGGCCCCGGCTGAGGATCGCCCTCCTTCGGTATGCCCGCGGGGGCGGCCCATCGGGCCGCCCCCGCGGCGCGTCCCGGCCGCGACGCCAGGGGAACTGGCTGGCGGCCCGGGCGGCGCTGGCCGCTGGCCTAGCGTCGAGGCGAGCCGCGGGCACGGCCGATGGGACGGTGACGCATGGACAGGAGAGCGCCGCTCACGGGACGAGGCGGCCCGGCGTCCGTCCGGCGATCGGGCCCGCCCCTCCCCGTGGCGGTGGTGCTGCTGGCCGTCGTGCTGGTGGCCGGCGCGCTGCTCCCCGGGGTGGGCTCGGGCCCCGCCGGGGCGGCGCCCGACGAGGAGGGCTGCTTCGTCCAGCGCGGCCACCAGGTCTTCCTGGACCGCGATGCCACCGCGTCGGAGATCGCCGGCTGGACCGCGCTGTTCGATGCCGCCGTGCCCCGGAGCCGCCTGCCCGAGGCGCTGGCCACCAGCGACGAGTGGCTCTCGGTGGAGGTCACCGCCCTGTACCAGCAGGCCCTCGACCGGAACCCCGACGAGGCCGGGCGGATCTACTGGATCGACCGGCTGCGCCGGGGGGCGATGGTCACTCGCATCGGGAGCCAGATCTACGGCTCCGACGAGTTCTACGCCCGAGCCGGTGGCACCGACGACGGTTTCGTCACCGACCTGTACGCCCGGATCCTGCACCGGGCCCCGGACGCCGCCGGCCTCGAGTTCTGGCGGCCGCAGGTGCTCACCCGGGGGCGCCCGCGGGTGGCGGCCGACTTCCTGGCCTCGTCGGAGTCGCGCCGGGATCGGGTCACCCGGCTCTACAACGAGGTGCTGGGCCGCGCCCCCGACGCCGAGGGCCTGGCCTTCTGGGCCGAGCAGCTCCGCACCGTCAACGACGTGCGCCTGGCCGTGCAGCTGGCCTCCAGCGGCGAGTTCTTCACCCGGGCCCAGGTCGGGTGCGAGCTGCCGCCGCCCGGCGTGGTCACCTTCACCGGCCACGGTTGGGGCCACGGTCGGGGCATGGGCCAGTACGGCGCCCTGGGCTACGCCATCGACCACGGGTGGAGCGGCACCCAGATCCTGAACCACTTCTACGGCGGCACCAGCACCGCTACCCGTCCTACCAACGTCAACCAGCGGGTCTACCTGGTGGCCAGCAGGGGCCAGGAGCTGGTGGTGCAGCAGGGGGCCGGGGTGCTGCGGGTGGACGGGTACGGCGCCGACGTGGCCGCGGTGCGCATCGCCCGGCTGGGCGCCGACCGGTTCCAGGTGTGGACCGGGCCGGGGTGCAGCGGGCCGTGGGCCAGCCGGGGCGAGCGCCTGGCCTCCGAGGTGGCCGTGCACTCCCGCCTGGCCCAGGGTGACGACGCCAGCCTGATGCTGCAGCGCTGCACCGGGGCCAGCGCCCGCTACTACCGGGGCAACCTGCGGGCGGTGGACACCACGGTGGGCGGAGGGCGGACCATCGTGACGGTCAACGAGGTCGACACCGAGTCGATGCTGCGCTCGGTGGTGCCGGCCGAGATGCCGGCCTCGTGGGCCGACCTGGCCGGTGGGGCCGGGGCCGCGGCCCTGCGGGTCCAGGCGGTGGCGGCCCGGTCCTACCTCCTGGCCGGCGACACCCGCTGGACCGACGGGGGCGTGGCCTGGGCCACCAGCTGCGACACCACCCAGTGCCAGGCCTATGCCGGCTACGGGTCCCGCTCGTCGATCGGCGGGGCGGTGACCCGGTCCGAGGACAGCCGCAGCGACGCCGCGGTGGCGGCCACCGCCCGGCAGGTGCGCCAGCGGTCCGGGGGCGCCGTGGCCCGCACCGAGTTCTCCTCCTCCACCGGGGGCTGGACCGCGGGCGGGGACTTCCCGGCGGTGATCGACGAGGGCGACGACACCAGCCGCAACAGCCGGCACACGTGGACGGTGGACCTGGAGGCGTCGGCGGTCGAGTCCGCCTTCGACGGGCGCCAGGGTCACGACGTGGGCGCCTTCCTGGGCTTCGACTCCTACGTCCGCAACGGCCTGGGCGACCAGGGCGGCCGGGTGCTGTCGGTGCGGGCCCGCTTCACCGGCGAGAACGTGACCCTGACCGGCGACCAGGTCCGGTCCCTGTTGGGCCTGAACTCCAACTGGTTCGCCACCCCGTAGCGCGACGGCCAGGAAGACGGCGGCGGACCGCCACCTGACGACGTCGAGGCCCCGATCAGGCCGGGGCGTCCTCTCGGGTGGCCACGGTGGGGCCGGCGTCGTCCACCACGGCGGCCAGGCGGTCGGCGCCGTCGGGGTCGTCCTTGAGGTGCTGGTCGAAGAAGGCCAGCGCGGACAGGGTCACCACGGTGGTGTCGGGGTGAGCCAGGCCCTGCACGTAGGGCGGGGTGTGGGCGCCGCCGATCAGCGTCACCAGGGTGCGCGGCGCGTCGATGCGAGCGAAGGCATCCTCGGCCCGGTCGTAGGGCACGGTGTCGTCGGCGTCGCCGTGCACGATCAGGAGGGGCGGCCCGTCGGCCACCGGCTCTCCGCCGCCCTGGCCCAGGTCGGTGGCGTACCCACCGGCCCACTCGGCCACGGCGCCGACCCGCGGGTCCTGGCAGCAGGGGTTGTAGCCCACGGCCACCGAGGTGATGGCGCCCAGGGAGTGGCCGGCCAGGCCGACGCGCTCGCCGTCGATCAGCCCGGCCAGCGGCCCGTCGTCAGCGCTCGACGCCTGGCGGGCCCAGTCGATCACGAAGGCCACGTCTGCGGTCTGCTCGGGGATGTCGCTGGGGGTGCTGCCGCCCGGCGTCTCGTCGTTGGCCAGGGGGTAGGTGGGGGCGACGACCACGTAGCCGGCCGAGGCCCAGACCCGGAGGGTGGTGGTGTAGGCGGGGCCGTTGCCACTCAGCCCGTGGGAGAACACCACCAGCGGCCACGGCCCCGGCGCGGGAGGGGCGTCGACCACGATGTCGGCCTCGGGGTCAGGGGCGGTGCCGCCGTCGGTGGGGTAGAGCACCAGCACCGGCAGGGTGCGGTCGGGCTTCTCGGCCTCGCCCCCGTGGGCCTGGGTGGTCCGGGTGTCGTCCACCAGGGTCTCCTCGTGGGAGCCCACGGCGTAGGTCCCGACGGCTTCGACCGTCGGAGCCGTGGTCGTGCCGTCTCCCGGGGTGGACGGGTCGGCCGGCGTGGTGGTCGTGGCGCCGCCGTCGGGGTCGCCGGGGGCGGTGGTGGTCGCACCCGACGCTGCCGTCCCGTCGCCGGGGTCG
The DNA here is from genome assembly GCA_035630295.1 of Acidimicrobiales bacterium. Taxonomy (NCBI): domain Bacteria; kingdom Bacillati; phylum Actinomycetota; class Acidimicrobiia; order Acidimicrobiales; species Acidimicrobiales bacterium. Next base: position 115,638 of record DASQKY010000042.1, read on the forward strand.
GAGGAGCAGCCCGCCCCGGCCACCAGCAGCAGCCCGGCCAGGGCCAGCGCCGCGGCCCGGCGCGGCGCCGGACGGCGAGGGCCGGTTGAGGCGGCGGGCGGGTGAACGGTGGGCAGGGGCACGCCGTGCAACCTACGCCTGGCGCTTGACCTCGACTTCTCTCGAGGTGTGAAGCTGTCGGCATGCAGATGGACTTCACCCACTGGATGGCTCTGGAGAGCGCGGTGCACGGCGACCGCAGCGGCCGCCGCATCAGCCGAGAGACGTTGCGCCGCGTGGCCCGCTTCGCCCGCCCCCATCGGCGGGCCATCGTGGCCTACCTGGTCCTCAGTGCCATCGGGGCCGTCCTCACGGTGGCCACCCCGGTCCTGGCCGGCCGGGTGGTGGACGAGATCGTGGGCCGGGGCTCGGAGGGCACCGTCATCCGCCTCGGCCTGCTCATCGCCGCCATCGCCGTGGCCGAGGCCATCACCGGCGTGGCCGAGCGCTGGCAGTCGTCCCGCATCGGCGAGGGCCTGATCCTCGACCTGCGGCGGGCGGTGTTCGGCCACGTGCAGCGCATGCCGGTGGCCTTCTTCACCCGCACCCGCACCGGTGCCTTGGTCAGCCGGCTGGACAACGACGTCATCGGGGCCCAGCGGGCCTTCACCTGGACCCTCTCCGACGTGGTCAGCAACCTCATCATCCTGCTCCTGACCCTGGGGGTGATGCTGACCCTGTCGTGGCCCATCACCCTGCTGTCGCTGGTGCTGCTGCCGGTGTTCCTGATCCCGGCCCGGCGCATGGGGGCCCGCCTGGCCCACCTGGAGCGGGAGGCGGCCGACCACAACTCGGCCATGACCAGCCAGATGACCGAACGGTTCTCGGCCCCCGGCGCCACCCTGGTGAAGCTGTTCGGCCGGCCCGAGCAGGAGGAGGCCGAGTTCGGGGCCCGGGCCCAGCGGGTGGCCGAGATCGGGGTGCGCACGGCCATGGGCCAGTCCATCTTCCTCACCGCCCTGGCCTCGGTGTCGGCTGTGGCCCTGGCCCTGGTCTACGGCCTGGGGGGCTGGCTGGCCCTGCGGGGCTCCCTGGACGCCGGCACCATCGTCACCCTGGCCCTGCTGCTCACCCGGCTCTACGCCCCCCTCACCGCCCTGGCCAGCGCCCGGGTCGACGCCTCCACCGCCCTGGTCAGCTTCGAGCGCATCTTCGAGGTGCTGGACCTGGAGCCCCTCATCGCCGAGCGGCCCGACGCCCGGGCCGTGCCCGAGGGCCCGGTGTCGATCACCTACGACGACGTCCGCTTCGCCTACCCGGCGGCGGACAAGGTGTCGCTGGCCTCCCTGGAGGAGGTGGCCACCCTGGACACCCGGGGTGGCGTGGAGGTGCTGCACGGCATCTCGTTCCGGGTCGAGCCGGGCCAGATGGTGGCCCTGGTCGGCACCTCCGGCAGCGGCAAGTCGACCACCGCGTCGCTGGCCGCCCGGCTCTACGACGTGGACGGCGGGGCGGTGCGCATCGCCGGGGTCGACGTGCGGGACCTCACGTTCGCGTCCCTGCGGGAGACGGTGGGCTTCGTCACCCAGGACGGCCACCTGTTCCACGAGTCGGTGCGCGACAACCTGCGCCTGGCCCGGCCCGAGGCCACCGACGAGGAGCTGTGGGACGCCCTGCGCCGGGCCCGCCTCGACGGCCTGGTGGCCGGGCTGCCCGACGGCCTGGGCACGGTGGTGGGCGAGCGCGGGTACCGGTTCTCCGGCGGCGAGCGCCAGCGCCTCACCATCGCCCGGGTGCTGCTGGCCCGGCCCCGGGTGGTGATCCTGGACGAGGCCACCGCCTCGCTCGACTCGACCTCGGAGGCCGCGGTCCAGGCCGCTCTGGCCGATGCCCTGGAGGGCCGGACGGCCATCGTCATCGCCCACCGGCTCTCGACCATCCGCCGGGCCGACACCATCCTGGTGGTGGAGGGCGGCCGCATCGTGGAGCGGGGCAGCCACGCCGACCTCCTGGCCGCCGAAGGGCGCTACGCCGAGCTCCACCGCACCCAGCTGGCCGGCTCCGACCCGACCGCCGCCGCCGACGACGAGGCCGGTGGCGACGACGCCACCCCGGTCGAGTCGCTGGCCTGAGCAGCCGGAGGCGGGGGAGGTCGGTCCTCGGCTCGCACCGTGGTCGACGTCCGCCGCCCCCGGAGGCGCTGGCCGGCCGGTGTCAGCCCTCGGACATGGCTTCGGTGGCCCGGCGCTCCATCTCTTCCATCGACACGTCCTCGATGTGGGAGGACATGCTCCAGCGGTGGCCCCACGGGTCGGCGATGACGGCCATGCGGTCGCCGTAGAACTGGTCCGACGGTTCGCGCTCCACGGTGGCGCCGGCCTCGACGGCCTTGGCGAAGAGGGCGTCCACGTCCTCCACGTACAGGTGGAGCAGCACCGGCGAACCGCCGAGTGACCGGGGGCTCAGGGCGCCGGCCTCGGGCGCCTCGTCGCTGAGCATCAGCACCGAGCTGCCGAGGGCCAGCTCGGCATGGCCGACGCGGCCGTCGGGACCGGTCATCACCCCGCCCCGGGACTCGAAGCCGAGCACGTCGCAGTAGAAGGCGATGGCGTCGGTGGCCCCGTCCACGGCCAGGTAGGGGGACAGGCGGGGATAGCCCTCGGGGATGGGGTTCACGGCCACGGTCGGCTCCTCGGGTGGGGGGTGGTGTCGGCCCCAGTGAACCAGCCTCGACGGCCGGGCGCTGACCGTCCGGATGGTTCCGGACCAGGTCACGGCAACGGTGTTGGTGACTCGGCGGCGGTTAAGGCGTTGCCGGGACCTCAGGTTCGTTGTCGACCGAAAGCGCGAGGCAGAGGCCGAGGAAGGCCAGAGCTTCGTGGAGCTGCTTGCCCTTCTGGATCACCTTGCCGCGATGACGCGGGTTGAAGTGGGCTGGCGATACCCTGAGGCAGACCAGTCGATCCTCTTGCACCTCGGTTGCCAGGCGTCGTCGGAGGGCTTTCTCCCACGTCTGACCGGCTCCTTTCTTGCTCCCTTCCACGTCGTCGATAGCTGCGCTGCGGAAGTTGTCCAGGGTCTTGATCAGCCTGCGCACCAGGATGGTGTCAGCCTGGTCACCCGGCTGCGTGCGGCCGGCATCGGCGAGCTTGGAGCCGTCGATCCAGACCCATAGGTTCGGCAGGTCCGTGACAGCATGGGGCAGGGTGGGCGCCGTCCTCGCTGCCTCGCCCGACCAGAAGGCCGCGGCCGTCCTCACCAGCTTAGAGTCGAACCCCCGTACGTCTAGATCGTCGATAGGGTCCTCCCACTGTGGAGGGACGAAGTAGCGGAGTTGGGGTCCCCACTCCCGGACGATGTTCTTCCACTCCTCCGTGCGATTGATCTGGGAGCCCAGGAGACCGGGAAGGGTCTCGCTCCTCGACGGGTGACCAGGTCCTCGGTCCCTGTGCCACTTCGGTCCCTTGCCAGGGAGGAGCACGCAGACGTTCCTGTCGTCGTCTCCCTCGTTGTCTCGCAGCGCGACACGGCGGTCGCGGAGCCCGGCGAGGTAGGCCACGACGGCGTTGTCCGAGTGGTGGAGTGCGATCGCTCGTTCACGCATGCCTTCGGGTCCGAGGAGGAAGGCGGGCAGCGTGCTCTGGGCAATGAACAGAGCCCCGCGGCGCCACTCCGTGACATCACGTCGTTGGGGGCCCCGAGGCCGGTCGAGACGGGAGATCGTCTCGTCCAGGAACTTCTCGAACTGGGGGCTTGGGAGATCGGCGCCCACTGCCGGCAGATCCGCGTCCTTCAGACGATCCGAGACGTTCTCCCAGGGGGTCACCAGGTCTCGAAGCCACCCGCACGTCAGGTCCTCTCGGCGCGCCTCGTCGGATTGGTTGCTGAAGCGACGCGTGAGGCGGCCGATCTCCGGCAGCCAGTACTCGCGTTGCTGTTGCTCCACCCCTTTTGCCTTGTGGCCAAGGAAGTGAGAGAGGTTGGCGATCTGCAGGAGGTTCACCCCAGCCTTCTCGGGGGCTGCGTCGATGACGTTCTGGGTGCTGACGATCTCGTCGCTCCCCCCGACGACGAAGAGCAGACGACGGCTGAACTCCTCGACGCGTGACTGGTAGGCGTTCCGATACTCCTGCTGGAAGACGTCGTAGAACACACGCAGCATCGCCTCGAAGTGCTGATCCGGCAGTCCGAGGGTGAAGCCGGCCGTGGGGCTGGACCTCTGGATGCGCTTTTCAAGCAAGCTGCCGTCCAGCTCGTAGCGGAGAGCGTGGAGGACGGTCTGCCACTCCTCCGGGTTGGCGAAGGCGGTAGGCGTCAGGGTGCGGAGGGCGCCGCCAGACAGGAGGGTCGTGCACCCTCCTATGAGGTAGGGCCAGGCGAAGAAGATGGACTGAGCCACGAACCCCCCCAGGCTGTAACCAACCACGTGAATGCGAGGGGTGGCCTCGTCCAAGACGCGGTGTACCCCGTCGGGCGTCTCCTCCTCGCAGGTGATGGGCTCGCCAGTGAAGTCCCGCAGGCGGTCGACCGAGCGGCGGAAGTCCTTAAGATCAGGAGGGTCCCGCGGGGGCCTGGCGACTCTGTTGCTGGCGTGTCGCGCTGGCGGGTTGGCCCTTTGGAGGTTGGTCCACTCCTCACGCATCTCCACAGCGATGTCCGTCGGTGAGCGGCGAGACCGCTCACCGTTGGCTGGCGCGCAGAGGAGGTCGAGGCCGATCGGCGTCTGGTAGTTGGTCACTGGGGCGATCGCTGAGAGCATCCAGCGACTTTCGACCATGTACCGGAGGAACTGGCGGAAGAGATCTCCCGCATCGGTGAGGTAGCGGTCCAGAGGCGTCTGGGAAAATGGCCCGCTGAAGGGGTGTCGGGTCAGGTGCCCTGGGAACGGCCTCACGATGCAGATCGTGTTCTTCGCCTGGTCGCTGGCCATCAGATTGGACGCGAAGTCGTAGAAGAAACGCATCTCGTCCACCTCGTTGAGCCCATGGAGCAGGAGGTAGACATCGGAGGCGGGGGGCTTGAAGTCGCTGCGGGCCAGGATTCGGTAGCTGTGGAACTTCGGCTGTGGCTTGGCGACCTGCAGTTGGTGATCCACCAGCCGGTTGGTGCGGTAGATCGGGGCCGACGGAAAGCCCAGCAGCCACTCCCGCAGCGCTTGTCGGCCCGAGAGCGACGGGGGGATCAGGCGCGACGGAGGTTGCTCGGGTCCGTCAAGGCGCGACCACTCCTCGGTCATCTTCCAGAGTCCGTCCCCCAGCTGGTAGTCGCGTTCGGCGGTGGGGAATTGGGCGGCTCGGATTCGCTCGCCCCCTTTGAACGCGTCGTCCGCGTCGCGACCCTGGGTGCTCATCGATGGCACGGTCCTGGCCTCCCCATCCGTGAACGCTCGACCCTAGTCTCCCACTGCCATTTTTGAGGACGTGGCGGTCAGTGGCGGGACAGGACAGCCTGCTCGAACAGGGCGAAGGTGTCGTCGGCCAGGGCGGCCCAGTCGAGGTCGGCCCGGCGGGCCAGGGCTGCGGCCCGGGCCCGGTCGAGGGTCTCGGGCGTGAGGGCGTCGATGGCGGCGGCCACCGAGTCCACGGTGTGGCCGGCGGGCAGGCCGGCGTCGCCCAGGGCCTCGACCAGGTAGCCCCAGTCGCTGCGCAGGGCGGGCAGGCCCAGCCCCACGGCGTCGGCTGCGGCCCCGGTGCCCAGCATCTCGCCGTCGGGGTCGAACACCAGGGCCAGTACGTCGCAGGTGGCCAGCCGGGTGGCGTAGGCGGCCGGCTCGACCATGGCGTAGGGCTCGGCGATGGTGATGCGGGGGTCATCCGGCACCGTGTCGCCGGGACCCAGCGACCAGCACACCAGCTCCACGTCGTCGCGCCGGCAGGCCGCCACGGCGTCGATCACCACCTGGACCAGCTTCTCGGCCCGGGGGGCGCCGACCACGCCGATGCGCAGGGCGGCGGGGGCCAGGTCGAGGCGCTCCTCGGCCTCGTCGCGGCTGGGGAGGCCGGCCCGGGCCCACAGGCCGCCGAAGTGGCCGTGGGGGATGACCTGGTGGAGGCAGTCGTCCCGGAACCGGTAGCGGTCCCGCATGCGCTCCTGGCCCCAGGCGCTGTGGTGGATGACGCCCCGGACCGCTCCCGCCCACGCCTGGTAGATGGGGTCGAAGGCCTCGGGCCGCTTCTCGTGGGGGGTGAGGTTGTGGGCCGTCCACACCACGGGCACGTCGGCGTCGGCCAACCGGTCGATGACGGCCCGGTGGGTGTCGAGGTCGTCGAAGGCCAGCCACTCCGGCCAGTGCAGGTGGAGCACGTCGGCGTCGGCCAGCCGGTCCGTGGGCCGGGCCCGCCAGCCCACCGGCGGTCGCCGGGCGATGACGGCCCGATCGGCCAGGGGCCGGTAGAGGGAGCGGCTGTAGTGGTGGTCGGGTTCGGTCGAGGCCACCCGCAGCAGGGGCGTGACCCGGGCCGTGTAGGCCAGCTCGGTGGCCGGCTCCAGGTCGATCTGGTGGACCCGGCCGATCTCGCCGGTGGGGGTGCGCCACTCGCCCAGGCCCTCGACGGTGACGGCGGTGGCCAGGTGGGGCGAGGCGCAGTCCCACTCGACCCGCAGGGGACGGCCGGCCACCTCGGGGACGGCCAGGCCCACCGCGGTGGGGGGGCGTTCGAAGGTGAGCCGATCCTCGACCACCACGGTGCGGCCCTCGACGGCCAGGCGCACGGTGCGGGTGCCGGGCAGCGGGGGCCCGGGGTCGTCGCCGTCGAGGCCCTTGCCCGAGACCGGGAACCCGTCCCAGGCCACGGTGACGGCGCCCGGCTCGTGGACCACCGAGGTGGGCACCCCGCCGGCGGTGTGGCGGCGGAAGCCGGCCACCACCAGGGGGGTCCAGCACGGCAGGTCGCGGTCGACGGGCACCTCCCACGTGCCGGGCTGGTGCAGGGCCGGGAGGTAGTGGCTGCGGGTGGTGCCCACGAACGGGACCACGGTGTCGACCCCGGTCGAGCGGTGGGCCCACACCCCGGCCGGGCGCCCGTCCTCGAAGGAGACCCAGTGGTCGCCCTCGGGGTAGGCCTCCGCGATGGGCGCGGCCTGCAGGTCGGCCGGGGCCCGGCCCAGGGCCCCGGCGGCCCAGGCCACCTTGCCCAGCAGGTCGAGGGTGAGCTGGAGGCGCCGGGCCGGTCCCCGGTAGGAGTCCTGGTTGCGGCCCCGGTGGGCGGTGGACACCCCGTCGGGGTCGAAGCCGGCCATGACGGTGGCGGCGGCGTCGGTGGCCCGGCGGAGCCACACCCCGTCCCGCTCGCCGGCGTGGCCCTCGCTCAGGGCCAGGGCCCCCAGCTCCAGGGTGAGGGCGGCGGACAGGTCGCCCACGGAGCGGCCCCAGGCCACGGCCGAGCCGTCCCGGGCCCCGACCAGGAGCACCAGGTCGAGGGCGGCGGCCAGGCCCTCGCCCCACACCGGGCCGAGGAGGGGGGCCAGCGGCTCGCAGAACAGCCAGACGTCCGCGGTGTAGATGTCGTAGCGGCCGATGCGGTCGTTGGAGTCGTCCAGAGCCCGCCGGGGGTTGCCGGCCAGCACCTTGCGGGCGCGGTCGACCAGGCGGTCGAGGGTGGCGGTGTCGTCGATCAGGCCCAGGCGATGGCGGCCCAGCTCGCAGCGGGCCAGCACGGCGGCGTAGTTGCGGGGCAGGACCTTGGCGTCGAGCAGCTCCAGCCAGTCGGAGCTGTCCACGGCCCGCTCCAGCTCGGCCCGCTGGCCGTCGTCGAGGCCGGCGGCCAGGCGGTTGCCGGCGAAGGGGCCGCCCCGCAGCAGGGTCTCGGCGATGCGGTAGGAGAAGAAGGTGTGGGTCGAGCGCCCGTCGACCCGGCCCAGCAGGCGGGTGAGGACGGTGTCGACCGGCTCGCCGGCCACTTCGGCCACCCCGGCGTCGGCCAGGTGGGCCAGGGTGAAGCACGCGTCGGCCCGGACATCCGCGCCCACCTCGTGGCCGGCGAAGGTCCGGGGGATCTGCCACCCCGGCAGGTGGTGGCGCTCCAGCGCCTCCAGGGTCTCGACGCAGAAGCGGGTGAGGCGCTCGGCCAGCTCGCCGGTGGTGGTCGGCATGGCCGCCGACCCTAGAGGTCGCGGTGCCGGGCCTTGACCTGGCTCATCGCCCCGGCGTCCGCGGCTCCGGCGGGAGAGCCGGTGGACGGGCAGACTCCGGCCATGGAGAGCGAGCAGGTCGACGTGGTGGTCATCGGCATGGGCCCGGGTGGCGAGGAGGTGGCCGGGAAGCTGACCGAGGCCGGCCTGGCCGTGGTCGGTGTGGAGGCCGAGCTGGTGGGGGGCGAGTGTCCGTACTGGGGCTGCATCCCGTCCAAGATGATGATCCGGGCCGCCCACCTGCTGGCCGAGGCCGGCCGCATCCCGGGCATGGCCGGCACCGCCACCGTGGAGCCCGACTGGGGCCCGGTGGCGGCCCGCATCCGCCAGGAGGCCACCGACACCTGGGACGACACCGTGGCCGTCGACCGCTTCGTGGGCAAGGGTGGGCGCTTCGTCCGGGGTCGGGGCCGCCTGGCCGGGCCCGGGCGGGTCGAGGTGGAGGGGGCCGACGGCCAGCGCCTGGCCTTCCAGGCCGCTCGGGCCGTGGTCCTGGCCAGCGGCACCACCGCCTCCATCCCCCCCATCGACGGCCTGGCCGACGTGCCCTACTGGACCAACCGGGAGGCCATCGCTGCCCCCGAGGCGCCGGCCAGCCTGGTCGTCCTCGGCGGCGGGGCCGTCGGCGCCGAGCTGGCCCAGGCCTTCGCCCGCTTCGGCACCGAGGTCACGGTGGTGGAGGCGGCCGACCGCCTGCTCCCGCTGGAGGAGCCCGAGGCCGGCGCCGTGGTGGCCGAGGCCTTCGCCGCCGACGGCATCACCGTGATCGCCGGGGTGGGGGCGGCCCGGGTGGCCCACAGCGACGACGGCGTCACCGTCACCCTGGCCGACGGGCGCACCCTCACCGCCGAGCGCCTCCTGGTGGCCACCGGGCGCCGGGCCGACCCGGCCGCGGTGGGGGCCGACACCGTCGGCGTCGACCCCGGCGCCCGCCGGGTGCCGACCGACGAGCGCCAGCGGGTGGCCGACGGGGTGTGGGCCGTGGGCGACGTCACCGGTGAGGGGGCCTTCACCCACGTGGCCATGTACCAGGCCCACGTCGCGGTGGCCGACATCCTGGGCCGCGACCACCACCCCGCCGAGTACCGGGCCCTGCCCCGGGTGACCTTCACCGACCCCGAGGTGGGCTCGGTCGGCCTGTCCGAGGCCGCGGCCCGGGAGCAGGGGATCCCGGTGGCGGTGGGGTCCACCCCGGTCCCGTCCACGGCCCGGGGGTGGATCCACAAGGCCGGCAACGAGGGCCTCATCAAGCTGGTGGCCGACACCGACCGGGGCGTCCTGGTCGGGGCCACCAGCGCCGGCCCGGCCGGGGGCGAGGTGCTGGGCCTGCTGGTGCTGGCCGTCCACGCCCAGGTCCCCCTGGCCACCCTGCGCTCGATGATCTACGCCTACCCCACGTTCCACCGGGGGATCGAGGACGCCCTCCGCGACCTCGACGCGTGAGATCCTCGCTCCGGTAAACCTTTCCGGGGCGAGGCGGGTGTGTAGGGATCTGTCGATCGACGTGGTGGAGCCCGGCGCCGGGCGGCGACCTCCCGGGGCGAGGGCCACGGTGAACGGCCCCCCGGGCGACTACGAGACCTTCTTCCGGGCCGAGTACCCCCGCCTGGTCACCCTGGCCTCGGCCATGACCGGCGACCGGCGGATGGCCGAGGAACTGGCCCAGGAGGCGCTGTTGCGGGCCCACAAGCGGTGGGCCCGCATCGCTTCCTACGACATGCCCGGGGCCTGGGTCCGCCGGGTGACCATCAACCTGGCCACCAGCGCCCGGGCCCGTCGGGGCCGCGAGCAGCGGACCCTCGACCGGCTGGGGGCCGAGCGGCCCCCTCTGGCCCCCTACGACTACTCCGACGACGACTTCTGGTCGCTCGTCCGCCAGCTCCCCCGGCGCCAGGCCGCGGCGGTCGCCCTCCACTACCTGGAGGACCGGCCCGTGGCCGAGGTGGCCGCCGTCCTGGGCTGCGCCGAGGGCACGGCCAAAGCCCACTTGCACAAGGGGCGGGCCGCCTTGGCCCGCCGACTCGACCTCCCGGAGGCCCCCGATGGACCTTGACGCCCGCGGCGCCCGTGCCGCCTCCTCGCTCCGCCAGCAGGTCGAGCCCACGCTCGACGTGGAGGGCGCCCGCCACGCCGTGGCCCACGGCGCGGCCCGGCGCCGGGCCCGGCGCTCGGTGGTTGCCGGCGTGGGCCTGGCCGCCGCCTGCCTGGCCGTGGTGGGAGGCCTGGCTGCGCTGTCGCTGCATGCCCCGGGCTTCAACCGGTCGCCCGACGGCGTGGACTCCGGCCGCGACGCCGCCGACATGGCCATCCTGGGGGACATGCCCCGGTCGCCCATCGACGGCCGCGACTCGTGGCGGCTCCCGGTGCTGGCCCAACCCCAGGCCGACGTGGGCGACGGGGAGACGGTCACCGTCTACGCCCGGGGCTTCGAGCCCAACGAGCTGCTGGGCGTGGTCATGTGCGCCCGGGAGGCCGAGTCCGAGGGCGTCGGGGCCTGCATGTTGGGTGATGCCAGCTACCAGTTCGCCCACGTCACCTCGGCCAACGCCTACGAGGACGGCACCGTGGTGCAGGAGTTCGCGGTCAGGCGCCACATCGTCACCCCGGCCACCGGGCCCGTCGACTGCGCCTCGGAGGCCGAGCGGTGCATCGTGGCCATCGGCGCCGCCGCCAACTACGACCGCTCCGGCGGCACCTACGTGAACTTCGCCGGCGCCCCGCCGTTCCCCCAGCCGACCATGGCCGTCACCCCCGAGGGGCCGTACACGCCGGGCCAGACGGTCCACGTCGAGGGCCGGGACATGATCCCGGGGCGGCTCAACCAGGTGCAGCAGTGCGCCGGCGAAGTGTGCGTGCCCCTGGCCCGGGGCTTCACCGCCCCCGACGGCGCCTTCGCCTTCGACGTGATCGTCAACTCGGTGGTGTACCAGGACGGCCAGCCCGTGGAGTGCGGGGACGCCTGCACCCTGCGCATCATCGGCGTCGGCATCGAGGGGGCCACCTCGGCCCCGCAGGCCGAGCCGGTGGGCCTGGCCTTCGGCCCGGGAGCCCCCCTGGCCGCGGACCAGATCCCGCCCCCGTCGACCACGGCCCCGGCCGGTGAACCCGAGCCGGTGCTGCCCGTCCCCGAGGACGGGTCGGAGCCCACCACGTCTGCCCCTCCGGCGTCGACCACCACCGAGACCTCGGTCGCCGGGTCGGCCGAGCCCAGCACGGCCCCGGCCGCACCTCCGTCCTCGCCCGAACCCACGTCCCCGCCGGCCGGAGGCTGACCGCCGAGGTCGTCCCGGCTCCGACGCTCGTCCCGCTGCCCGGCGGCTGATCGCGGGGCGTCGGGGCTCCGACGGCCGGTCCCGCCGGACGGTGCTGTCCCGCGGCGCGGGCTCGCGCCGGCAGGCGGGGGGTCAGGCCTTGGTGACGGTCACCGCGTCGACGGTGCCCACCGTGACCTCGACGGCCAGGGTCTCGGCCGCGATCCAGTCCTGGTGGGGGGCCAGGTCGGCGTCGGAGGCCGGGAGGGCCAGGACGATGCGGTCGGTGATCTCCAGGCCGGCGTCCTTGCGCATGGTGTTGACCCCGTGGATGAGGTCGTAGGCCCGGGCCTCGAGGCGCAGCTCGTCGTCCAGCTCGGTGTCCAGGGCCACGGTGACGCCGCCGTCGGCGGCCACTGCCCACCCCTCCTTCTCGGTCCGCTCGACCAGCACGTCGGCCGCGGCCAGGTCGTGGCCAGCCACCCGGAAGCCCCCGTCGGGCAGCTCCTCGAACTCCCCGGCGGCCAGGGCGGCCCGCACCCGGCCCACGTCGGGGCCCAGGCGCGGCCCCAGCACCGGCAGGTTGGGCCGGACCCGGAGCTGGGTGGCCTCCACCGGGCCCACCACCACCTCCTTGACCCGCAGCTCCCCGGCGATCTCGTCGGTGTGGCCGGCCACCCGGTCGGCCCCCTCGACCACCAGGCGGCGCAGGGGCTGGCGCACCCGGAGCTGGGCCGCGCCCCGGGCCTGGCGGCCCAGCTCGACCACCCGGCGGATGGCGGCCACGTCGGCCAGCAGCTCGGGGTCGACGGCGCCGGCGGCCGGCCACCCGGCCAGGAACACCGACTCGGGCGCGTCGCCCACCGGCACCACCAGGCGCTGCCACAGGTGCTCGGCCAGGAACGGCATGATCGGGGCCACCACCCGCACCACCTGGGCCAGCCCGCGCCACAGGGCCCGCAGGGCGGCCTCCTCCCCGTCCCAGAAGCGGCGGCGGGAGCGGCGGATGTACCAGTTGGACAGGTCGTCCACGTAGGCCTCGACGGCCCGCAGCACGTTGACGGTCAGGTAGGCGTCGTAGCCGGCCGCGGCCTCGGTCACCATCTGGTCGGTGCGGGCCACCAGCCAACGGTCCAGCGCCTCGCCCCCTGACGGCGGGGTGTCGAGATCGGCGTAGGCCGGGGTGAAGCCCTCGACGGTGGCGTACTGCACGAAGAAGCTGACGCTGTTCCAGAGGGTCAGCAGCTTGCGTTCGATGGCCTCGGCGGGGCCGTAGCCGAACAGCAGGTTCTGGTTGGGGGGTTGCGCGCAGTACTGCCACCGCATCACGTCCGCGCCCATGCGGTCGAACGCCTCGTCCGCGGTGATCATGTTCCCCCACGAGCCGTGCATCTCCCGGCCCGTCTCGTCCAGCATCTTCTCGTAGCCCAGCACCTTGCGGTACGGGGCCCGGCCGGTGAGCACCACCGACATGAAGAGCTGGGAGTAGAACCACAGGCGGATCTGCTCCCGCATCTCCGACACCCAGTCGGCCGGGAACCAGTCCTCCCAGTACGTGTGGTCGGGTAGCTCCGCGGTGGTGAGCCCCTTCGCCGCCCCGGTGGCGTAGCCCTGGGGGACGGCGGTGGGGTTCTCCCAGCCCAGGGTGGAGAAGGGGACGATGCCGGCGTCGAGCCACACGTCGCCCACCTCGGGGATGCGGCTCACCACGTCCCCGCAGGCCGCGCAGCGGATGCGGATGTCGTCGATCCACGGACGGCGCAGCTCCTCCAGCCCGTCGAGGGGGTCGACGGCCCGCTCGGTCAGCTCCTCCTTGGAGCCGATGACCGTCACGTGCCCGCAGGCGCAGGGGTAGAAGGGCAGGGGCAGGCCGTAGTAGCGGCGACGGGAGATGTTCCAGTCGCCCATGTTCACCAGCCAGTCGTCCATGCGCTTGCCCATGTAAGCCGGCGTCCACTCCACGGTGGCGTTGGCGTCGCGCAACCCCTGGCGCAGCTCGTCGTCGACCCGGATGAACCAGTCGTCCGACAGGCGGAAGATCAGGGGCGTGTGGCAGCGCCAGCACTCGGGATAGCGGTGCTCGATGGTGCCGGCCTCGACCAGGCGGCCCCTTTCCCGGAGGTCGGCGATCACCTCGTCGGCCACGCCGCGGGCGGGCTTGCCGGCCAGCCAGCCGAAGTCGGGGTAGAAGAGGCCGGCCTCGTCCACCGGGGCCACGTGGGGCAGGCCCAGCTCGGCGGCCAGGCCGAAGTCGTCGGTGCCGCAGGCGGGGGCGATGTGGACGATGCCGGTGCCGTCGTCCATCGACACCTCGTCCCACGCCACCACCCGGTGCTCGATGCCGTGCTGGGGGCGCAGCTCGTCGTAGGGGCCCTCGTAGCGCCAGCCCACCATGTCGGCGCCGGTGAGGATCCGGTCGAAGGCGTCGTCGTCCAGGCCGGTGCGCTCGACGGCCACCCAGTCGCCGCCGCGGAGGCCGTAGCGGGCGGTGGGGGAGACGGCGGCGGCCACGTTGGCCGGCAGGGTCCACGGGGTGGTGGTCCAGATGACGACGGCCTCGCCGGCCCGGTCGAGCAGCGGGAACCGCACCGACAGGGACGGGTCCTCCTGGTCGACGTAGCTGCCCACCAGCTCGTGGGCCGAGATGGACGTGCCGCAGCGCGGGCACCACTCGGTGGCCCGGTGCCCCCGGTAGAGGCGGCCCTGGCGCTCGACCTCCTGGAGGAAGCGCCAGATGTAGGTGATGTTGGTGTCGGAGAACGTGAAGTAGCTGTTGTCCCAGTCCATCCACTGGCCCAGGCGGATCGAGCCCCGGGTCAGCTCGGCCGAGGACCACTCCACGACGGCCCGGCACCGGCGGGCGAACTCGGCTAGGCCGAACTCCTCGATGTCGCGCTTGGAGTCGAGGCCCAGCTCCTTCTCGACGCCGACCTCGATCCACAGGCCCTGGCAGTCGAACCCGTTCTGGTAGCGCTGGTGGAAGCCCTGCAGGGCCTTGTAGCGCTGGAACACGTCCTTGAGGGTGCGGCCCCAGGCGGTGTGGACGGCCAGGGCCTTGTTGGCGGTGACCGGACCGTCGATGAAGCTGAAGCGCGGCCCGTCCGCGTTCTTGGCCCTGACCTGGTCGAAGGTGCGCCGCTCGGCCCACAGGGCCAGGACGTCGGCCTCGATCTGCTGGTGGTCCGGCTTGTCCGGCAGGGCCTCGAACACGGCGGCCGACGCTACCCCATGCCGTTCGCCGCCCCTCTTGCGGTTGGGGGCGGCTGTCACTCTGGTCGGCGTAGTCGTTTGCGAACACATGTTCGTGGTGATGATGGAGTGCATGGCTGGCGGTGTGCTGGACGAGCTGAATGAGGCGATCGACGGGTTGGACCTGCCTGTCGATGGTGACGTCCTCGCCGGCGCGTTCCGCCTGCTCGATCGGTTGACGGCGAAGGTGTCCGAGGCTGCGGGGGCCTTCGACGCGGCGGAGCTGTGGAACGGAGAGGGCGCCGCGTCGCTGGCGTCGTGGCTCCGGGTGCGGGCGGGGCTCTCCAACCGGGCCGCGACGCGCCACGCGTCGACGGCGCGACGCCTGCGGGACTGCCCCGTCACGAGGCGGGCCTGGGTCGACGGGGCGTTGTCGGGTGGTCAGGTGCAGGCCGTGGTGGTCAACGTGAGCGACCGCACGGTGCCGCTGTACGCCGAGCACGAGGCCGCTCTCGTGCCGTCGTTGGTCTCTCTGGACGTGCCGGAGACAGCCGCCGCCATGCGCGACTGGTCGGCGCGGGCCGAGGCCCTCCTGGACGAGCGGGATCCGGTGGAGGAGACGGGCCGGGCGCATCTGTCGCCGCTGATGGACGGGCGGGGCCGCCTTGACGCGGACCTGACCGCGGAGGGCTACGCCACGGCCCGGGCCGCGCTGCGGGTCGCGCTCGACCCCAAGCGGGACGAAGACGAGCGCACGCCGCCCGAGAAGCGCCACGACGCCCTGGTCTCGGTGTTCCGGTTCTTCCTCGACCACCAGTCCACCCACGCCGCCGCCCGGCACCGCCCGCACCTCAACGTCACCGTCGACCTCGCCACCCTCACCGACCGCACCGGGGTGGCCCGCCTCGCCGACGAGGCCACCGTCGACGCCGAGACGGCCCTGCGCCTGGCCTGCGACGCCGATGTCCACCGCGTCATCACCCGAGGCCGCTCCGAGGTCCTCGACTACGGACGGGCCACCCGCGTCGTGGCCGCCGCCCTCTTCGCCGTCCTCGTCCTCCGAGACCGGGGCTGCCGGTTCCCGGGCTGTGACCGCCCCCCCGATCGCTGCGACGCCCACCACGTCCGCCACTGGATCGACGGAGGACCCACCAACCCCGGCAACCTCTGCCTGCTCTGCGCCTACCACCACCACGTGATCCACCGACCGGGTTGGTCACTGGCGATGGACGCCGATGCCACCATCCGGGTCACCGACGCCGATGGCCGATGTCGTTCCAGCCGGCCACCTCCGGGGTCCACGGACGCCTTCGCGGCCTGACCCGGGTCCGTCCCAAGGCGACCCGACATGCCCACCGAGGCCGAGCGTCGAAGCGACGAACGTCGGGGCGTCGCGCTCGATGTCGCACCGTGATGTCGGGGGCCCCGCTCTCGGCGTCCACCGGAACCGCTAGCGGTACTCGGGTGAGGACGAGTGCTTCCCCACGGTCCAGGCGCGCGCCTGAGGACGCTGGGTGAGGGCGTGTGCGCTTACGGGAGGCTGGCCGAGGAGGCGAGATCGGCCGTGGCCGGCGCGGCCGGCGCGGCGGGCGCCGTGGTCAGGCCCCGAGCGTGCTGCGACTGGTGCCACTCGAGCGCCTCGGCCTCCTCCACGAACTCCAACAGGTTGACCTCGGTGCCCTCCAGCAGGGCCCGTACCTGCGAGGGGGTGGCGAAGAAGAACTCGCGCCGCAGGTTCACCTGGTTGAGGCGGTGGTCGGCCAGCGCCCGGTGGAGGGTCCCCTCCAGGCCGACGGCGTCGTTGCTGAACACGATGGCGTGGACGTCGTAGCGGAAGGGGACGGACGCGTCACCCAGCTCACGGATCCGGTCCATGGGCTCGAGCCGCCGGGTCATTCCCACCTTGACCACGCCGGGCCCGAAGGCGCCGACGTTGGAGATTACGTACACGTAGCCGGCCCGGGTGTTGGCCTCCCTCTCGGACAGGCCCTCGATCGAGTCCTCGACCGCGCTCAGCTCCGCCTCGGCCCGTGCGATCTCGTCGGCGCTGGCCGCCCCGGCCCGGAGGGTCTCCAGGACCCGCCGACGGTGCTCTGCCTCTTTGGCCAGCTTCTCCTTGGCCTTGGCGATCTCCCGACGGACCTTCTCCTCCTCGCGCAGGCGGGCGCGTTCCTCCCGCTCGCGCTCCTTCTCCTCGGCGGCCTTGCTGGCGTAGTCGGCGGTCAGCTCCAGCTCGTAGATGCGGAGCTGGTGGTAGTACTCGGTGATGGCGATGCTCATCGAGCGGCCGAGCTTGGAGATCCGCGTCGCCACCTTGTCGAGCCGCTCGATGGCTCGGGCCAGGCCGTGGGGCTTCAGGGCTCGCACCAGGCTGTCGGCCTCGGCGTTGTAGGCCCCGATCATCAGCTTGGAGAAGTCGGTGACCATCTTCTGGCCCTCGGTGGTCGAGCCGTTCACCGTCCACCCTGACGCCGACTGGATGGCCTGGCCCTGGCGCACGGCGGCCTTCATCTTGTCCTGCACGTCCGCCAGGCGCGCCTTGTAGGCCAGGGCGTCGTGCAGGGGGTGGCGGTAGGAGTAGAGGCCCGCCTCCTGGAGGAGCACGGCGTCCTCGGTCGCCACCAGCTGCCGACGGAGGTCGGCGACCTCGACCCTGAGCTGTTCGGCCTCGGCCAGTACTCGCTGGTGCTCGCGCGCGGCCATCTTCCGGGCCACCCAGCCTGGATCGCTGGCCTCGGGTTGGTACATGACAGGAGCCGGAGCGGTGCCAGGCGTCGTCGTCGGAGCCGGATAGGGCGCGGGGGGCGGGGCCTGAGCGGGGATGGGTGCGGTCGCCGGGCCGGGGGTGGGCATCGGGTCGGGGGTGAGGGCCGATCGGCCCTCGACCTCGTGGGTGTGCTCGGTCCACACCGACCCGTCCCACCACCGGAGGAGTGGGTGGCCGTAGGGGTCCGGATGCCAGCCCGGCTCGGGGGCCCCCGTCACCGTCGGGGTCGTGGTCGGTCGGCGGGGGCGGGCGATGCCAGGTTCACATGGCGGATCATGCCACGTGGCCCCGGACCAGAAGCCCCGAGGGGGTCAGGTTTCGAGGAGCTTCTCGATGTCGGAGGTGAGCTTCTCGGGCTTGGTGGTGGAGCCGTAGCGCTTCACGGGGCGGCCGTCCCGGTCCACCAGGAACTTGGTGAAGTTCCACTTGATCCGGTCGCCCAGCACGCCGCCCTGCTCGGAACGGAGCCATCGGTACAGAGGGTGAGCGTCGTCGCCGTTGACCTCGACCTTGGCGAACAGGGGGAACGAGACGCCGTAGTTGACCTGGCAGAACTCCTGGATCTCCCCCTCGTCCCCGGGCTCCTGGTGGCCGAACTGGTCGCAGGGGAAGCCCAGGATCACCAGCCCCTGGTCGCGGTAGCGACCGTAGATCTCCTCCAGGCCCTGGTACTGCGGGGTGAAGCCGCACTTGGACGCGGTGTTGACCACCAGCACGGCCTTCCCCTCGTACTCCGAGAGGTCGACCTCGGTGCCGTCGATGGCGGTGGCGGTGAAGTCCTGCAGGCGGGTCATGGGCCGATGCTCCCACGCACGGCCCACCGGCCGGGGACGTGTGGCGCGCGCCACAGCGACCGGAGTTGATAAGAGCAGACTCAACTTTTATCCTGCACTCCAACACAGAGCCGTCCTCCCCCAAGGAGCCCCCCATGCCCAAGGCCGTCGGAATCGACCTCGGCACCACGAACTCGGTCGTCAGCGTCCTCGAGGCCGGCGACCCGCTCGTCATCCCTAACGCCGAGGGGTCGCGCACCACCCCGTCGGTGGTCGCCTTCTCCAAGGCGGGCGAGGTCCTGGTAGGTGAGGTGGCCAAGCGCCAGGCCATCACCAACCCCGGGCGCACCATCCGCTCCGTCAAGCGCCACATGGGCACGGACTGGAAGATCGAGATCGACGGCAAGGACTACACGGCCCAGGAGATCTCGGCCCGCACCCTCATGAAGCTCAAGGCCGACGCCGAGGCCTACCTGAACGACACGGTCAGCCAGGCCGTCATCACCGTCCCGGCCTACTTCAACGACGCCGAGCGCACCGCCACCAAGGAGGCGGGCCAGATCGCCGGCCTCGAGGTCCTCCGCATCATCAACGAGCCCACCGCCGCGGCCCTGGCCTACGGCCTGGAGAACGAGGGGGCCGAGGAGACGGTGCTGGTGTTCGACCTGGGCGGCGGCACCTTCGACGTGTCGGTGCTGGAGATCGGCGACGGGGTGTTCGAGGTCAAGTCCACCCACGGCGACGTGAACCTGGGCGGCGACGACTGGGACCAGGCCGTCATCGACTGGATGGTGGCCAGCTTCAAGGGCGCCCACGGCATCGACCTGTCCAAGGACCCGATGGCCGAGCAGCGCCTCAAGGAGGCGGCCGAGAAGGCCAAGATCGAGCTGTCGTCCACCCAGCAGACCCAGATCAACCTGCCCTACATCACCGCCGGGGCCGACGGCCCGCTGCACCTGGACGAGACCCTCACCCGGGCCAAGTTCCAGGAGCTCACCGCCGATCTCCTCAACCGGTGCAAGGGCCCGTTCGAGCAGGCCATCACCGACGCCGGCCTCCAGAAGGGCCAGGTCGAGCACGTCATCCTGGTGGGCGGCTCGACCCGCATGCCGGCGGTGACCGAGCTGGTCAAGGAGATGACGGGCAAGGACCCCAACAAGGGCGTCAACCCCGACGAGGTGGTGGCCGTGGGCGCCGCCATCCAGGCCGGCGTGCTCAAGGGCGAGGTCAAGGACGTGCTGCTCCTCGACGTCACCCCCCTCTCCCTCGGCATCGAGACCAAGGGCGGCGTGACCACCAAGCTCATCGAGCGCAACACCACCATCCCCACCCGCAAGACCGAGGTGTTCACCACCGCGGACGACATGCAGACCCAGGTGGAGATCCACGTCCTGCAGGGCGAGCGGGAGATGGCTCAGTACAACAAGACCCTGGGCAAGTTCCAGCTCGTCGACCTGCCCCCGGCGCCCCGGGGCGTGCCCCAGATCGAGGTCACCTTCGACATCGACGCCAACGGCATCGTCCACGTCTCGGCCAAGGACCGGGCGACCAACAAGGAGCAGTCGATGACCATCACCGGCCAGTCGTCGCTCGACAAGGACGCCATCGACCAGATGATCAAGGACGCCGAGGCCCACGCCGAGGAGGACCGGAAGCGCAAGGAGGAGGCCGAGGTCCGCAACCAGGCCGACACCCTCGTGTACCAGACCGAGAAGGTGCTCCGGGAGCAGGGCGAGAAGGTGGAGGGCTCCGAGAAGGAGGCCGCCGAGACCGCCCTGGCCGAGCTCAAGACGGCGCTGGAGGGCTCCGACACCGACGCGGTGAAGGGGGCCACCGAGAAGCTCATGACGGCCAGCCAGACCCTGACCCAGAAGCTCTACGAGGCCAGCAAGTCCGAGAGCGACGGCGCCTACGCCGGGGCCGGCGGGACGGGGGCCACCGACGGCGGCTCCGACGACGACGTGGTCGACGCCGAGGTGGTCGAGGACGAGGGTGACGGCGCCGGCAAGGCGGTCTGATGTCCGATCCCACCCCCGAGCCCGACGAGGGCCCGACCCCCGGACGCGGCCCCGGCCCGGACGCGGCCCCCGGCGGCCCCCGGGACGGTGACGCCCCGACCCCCGAGGCGGCCCCCGGTGGGCCCCCGGACGGCGATGCCCCGGCCCCGCCGGCGGGCGCCGCCCCCCGGGCGCCGGCTGGCGACCCGGTCCCCGGCGACCGGGTCCCCGACGACCTGTCGTCGCTGGCCGACGCCCCCCCGGCCCCGGCCGGCGGGCCGCCCGCCGACCTGTCCGTCGAGGCCCTGCTGGACGACGTCGAGCGCCTCACCACCGAGCGCGACGCCCACTTCGATCGGCTCCAGCGGGCCCAGGCCGAGTTCGAGAACGCCAAGAAGCGCCTCCAGCGCGACGCCCAGGATCGGGCCGACGCCGCCGCCGGCCGACTGGTCGAGGACCTGCTCCCGGTGCTCGACGCCTGCGACGCGGCCCTGGCCCACGGCGAGAGCGGTGTGGAGCCGGTGTTCGCGGCCCTGCTCCAGACCCTGGAGAAGAACGGCCTGGAGCGCATCGACCCGGCCGGGGACGTCTTCGACCCCACCCGGCACGAGGCGGTGCTGCACGAGCCCGCCGGCGAGGGCGACGACCCGGCCCTGTCGGTCGTGCTGGACGTCCTCCGGATCGGGTACGCCTGGAAGGGGCGCGTGGTCCGGGCGGCCATGGTGAAGGTCAGGGGTTAGGGCCGATGGCGCCGCAGCGCGAGTGGCTGGAGAAGGACTACTACGCCGTCCTCGGCGTGCCGTCCGACGCCGACCCCAAGGCCCTCACCAAGGCGTACCGCAAGCTGGCCCGCGAG
Organism: Acidimicrobiales bacterium; assembly: GCA_035630295.1. Lineage (NCBI taxonomy): Bacteria > Bacillati > Actinomycetota > Acidimicrobiia > Acidimicrobiales > Acidimicrobiales bacterium. Next base: position 136,580 of record DASQKY010000042.1, read on the forward strand.
CTGCACCCCGACGCCAACCCGGGCGACAGCCGGGCCGAGGAGCGCTTCAAGGAGGTCTCCGCCGCCTACGACGTGGTCGGCGACGCCGAGCGCCGCAAGGAGTACGACGAGGTCCGGGCCATGGCCGCCGCCGGCGGTGGCTTCGGGCCCGGCGGCCCGGGCGGCCCGGGCGGCTTCGGCTTCACCGGCGACGTCGGCGACCTGGGCTCGCTGTTCGGCAACCTCTTCGGCCGGGGCCGCGGCGGCCGGCCCGGCGGCCCGGCCGGTCCCGGACCCCGCCGGGGCCCCGACCTGGAGACCGAGCTCCACCTCTCGTTCGTCGACGCCGTCCAGGGCGTCACCACCGCGGTGAGCCTCCTGGCCGACGCCGTGTGCGGCACGTGCCACGGCGACGGCGCCCGACCCGGCACCACGCCCACCGTCTGCCCCCGGTGCGGGGGCCAGGGCTCCGTGGCCGAGGACCAGGGACCGTTCTCGTTCAGCACGCCGTGCCCCCGGTGTGGCGGGCGGGGCTCGATCATCGAGGACCCGTGCCCCACCTGCCAGGGCGGCGGGGTCGAGCGCCGCCGCCGCGACGTGAAGGTGCGCATCCCCGCCGGGGTCACCGACGGGACGCGCATCAAGGTCAAGGGCCGGGGCGGCCCCGGGCGCGACGGCGGGCCGGCCGGCGACCTGTACGTGGTGTGCCGGGTCCAGCCCCACGAGCTGTTCCGGATCCAGGGGCGGGACCTGGCCCTCACCCTGCCCGTGACCTTCCCCGAGGCGGCGCTGGGGGCGGACGTCCCGGTGCCGACCCTGGACGGGGGGACGGTCACGGTGCGCATCCCCGAGGGCACCCCCACCGGGCGCACCTTCCGGGTCAAGGGCCGGGGCGTGCCCCACACCAAGGGGCCCGGCGACCTGCTGGCCACCGTCGAGGTGGCGGTGCCGGCCCGGCTGAGCGCCGCCCAGCGCCAGGCCGTCGAGGAGCTGGCCGCCCTGACGGCGGACGAGTCCCCTCGCGCCCACATGGACGGGTCGGCGCGATGATGGGGAGCGGAGGCTGAGATGCGAGGTCCCACCAGCGCCGTCTACGTGATCTCCGTGGCCGCCGAGCTGGCCGGCGTCCACCCCCAGACCCTGCGCATCTACGAGCGCAAGGGGCTGGTCGACCCGGCCCGCACCCCGGGCGGGAGCCGCCGCTACAGCGACGACGACATCGCCCTCCTGCGCCGCATCACCGAGCTGACCAACGAGGGCCTCAACCTGGCCGGCGTCCAGCGGGTGCTGGCCCTGGAGGACGAGGTCCGCCGCCTGCGGGACCGCCTGGACGACGTGGAGCGGGCCGCTCGACGCGAGGTGGCCGAGGCCACCCGGCGCCGGGCCGACCTGGTCCCCGTGCCCCGGTCGATCGTCCTCTACCAGGGCCGCCGCCGCTGACCTCCATGGATGCGGGGCGGGCGGTGCGCGCCGCGCACGAGTGGTTCGAGCGCACCAGCGGGTGGGCGCCCCCGGACCCGGACACCATGGCCGACTGGGCCGCCGAGGGGTTGTCCCGCTGCCCCGACGACTGCGTCGCCGCCGTCGACGGGTGGTGCGAGCACGGGCTGGCCTCGTGGGCGCTGATCCTGCGCGACCTGGAGGAGCGCCCCGGCGGGCGCCACATCCTGGGCTGACGCGGATCGCCGCAGAGAAAACTTGATGGTGACATTGGCAAGTTTGGGAGGCGGGCGTATCCTGGGCCCATGGCGATGGACCCGAACCGCTGGACCCTCAAGACCCAAGAGGCCTTCACCGCCGCCACCGAGGCGGCCCGGGCCGCCAACAACCCCGAGGTCACCTCCGACCACCTCCTCCTGGCCCTCCTGGGCCAGGCCGAGGGTGTGGTGCTGCCCATCATCGAGAAGGTCGGCCTGGCCCCGCTGGCCCTGCGCAACGCCACCCAGGAGCGCTTGGCCAAGCTGCCCAAGGCCTACGGCAGCGAGGTCCGCATGTCCGGGGCCCTCACCCGGGTCATGGACCAGGCCGAGGCGGCCCGGGTCGAGCTGACCGACGAGTACCTGTCCACCGAGCACATCCTGCTGGCCCTGGCCGACCTGCTCGGCGTGGCCCGGGAGGCGCTGCTCACCGCGCTGCGCGAGGTCCGGGGCAGCCACCGGGTCACCACCCAGAACCCCGAGGACACGTTCCAGTCGCTGGAGCGCTTCGGGCGCGACCTCACCGAGGCCGCCCGCCAGGGCAAGCTCGACCCCGTCATCGGGCGGGACGAGGAGATCCGCCGCACCATCCAGGTGCTCAGCCGCCGGACCAAGAACAACCCGGTCCTCATCGGCGAGCCTGGCGTCGGCAAGACGGCCATCGTCGAGGGCCTGGCCCGCCGCATCGTCGAGGGCGACGTGCCCGAGGGGCTGAAGAACCGCCGGCTCATCTCCCTGGACCTGGGGGGCATGGTGGCCGGGGCCAAGTACCGGGGCGAGTTCGAGGAGCGGCTCAAGGCCGTGCTCAAGGAGATCACCGACGCCGAGGGCGAGGTCATCACCTTCATCGACGAGCTCCACACCATCGTCGGCGCCGGCAAGGCCGAGGGGGCCATGGACGCCGGCAACATGATCAAGCCCATGCTGGCCCGGGGCGAGCTGCGCCTCATCGGGGCCACCACCCTGGACGAGTACCGGAAGTTCATCGAGACCGACGCCGCCCTGGAGCGCCGCTTCCAGCAGGTGTTCGTGGGCCAGCCCTCGGTCGAGGACAGCATCGCCATCCTGCGGGGCCTCAAGGAGCGCTACGAGGTCCACCACGGCGTCCGCATCCAGGACTCGGCCCTGGTGGCCGCGGCCGTGCTGTCCGACCGCTACCTCACCGGCCGGTTCCTGCCCGACAAGGCCATCGACCTCATGGACGAGGCCGCGTCCAAGCTGCGCATCGAGATCGACTCCCTGCCCACCGAGATCGACGTGGTGGAGCGCCGCATCCGCCAGCTGGAGATCGAGCGGGTGGCCCTGGCCAAGGAGACCGACGAGGCGTCCAAGGAGCGGCTGGAGGCCCTCGACCGGGACCTGGCTGACCTGACCGAGCAGGCCAGCGGCATGAAGGCCCACTGGCAGGCCGAGAAGGAGGCCATCGAGGACATCCGGGAGCTCAAGGAGGCCCTGGAGGCCCGGCGCTCCGAGCTGGAGCGCGAGCCGGACCTGGAGAAGGCCTCGGAGATCCGCTACGGGCAGATCCCCGCCCTGGAGAAGCAGGTCGACGCGGCCACCGACCGCCTGGCCGGCCTGCAGGAGACCCAGCGGATGTTGAAGGAGGAGGTCGACGAGGAGGACGTGGCCGACATCGTCAGCGCCTGGGCCGGCGTGCCGGTCAGCCGGATGATGGAGGGCGAGGTGGCCAAGCTCGTCCGCATGGAGGAGGTGCTGCACGGCCGGGTGGTGGGCCAGGACGAGGCCGTGAGCGCGGTGGCCAACGCCATCCGCCGCAGCCGGGCCGGCCTGTCCGACCCCGACCGGCCCATCGGCTCGTTCCTGTTCCTCGGTCCCACCGGCGTGGGCAAGACGGAGCTGGCCCGCACCCTGGCCGAGTTCCTGTTCGACGACGCCAAGGCCATGGTCCGCATCGACATGAGCGAGTACATGGAGAAGCACACCGTGAGCCGCCTCATCGGCGCCCCGCCCGGCTACGTGGGCTACGGCGAGGGCGGCCAGCTCACCGAGGCGGTGCGCCGCCGGCCCTACTCGGTGGTGCTGCTGGACGAGATCGAGAAGGCCCACCCCGACGTGTACAACGTGCTGCTCCAGGTGTTCGACGACGGGCGCCTCACCGACGGGCAGGGGCGCACGGTCGACTTCACCAACACCGTGCTGATCATGACCTCCAACATCCCCGGCGACCCGCGGGAGTTCTTCAAGCCCGAGTTCGTCAACCGCATCGACGACATCGTGCGCTTCCGGTCCCTGACCGAGGACGACCTGGGCGCCATCGTGGAGATCCAGCTCCAGAGCCTGCGGAAGCGCCTGGAGGAGCGGCGCATCGGCCTGGAGGTCACGCCCGACGCCCTCACCACGCTGGCCCGCGAGGGCTTCGACCCGGCCTTCGGCGCCCGCCCCCTCAAGCGGGTCATCCAGCGGGAGGTGGGCGACCGCCTGGCCGTGTCCATCCTGGAGGGCGACGTGGCCGACGGCGACACCGTGAAGGTCGACACCGCCCCCGACGGCAGCCTCACCGTCGCCAGCTGATCGTCCTCCCTGCCTCCCTGCCTCCCTGCCGCCCGGCCGACTGGCCGTCAGGTCCGTTAGGTCCGTCAGGCCCGACCGGCCGTCAGGTCGTCAGGGTCCCGGCGGGCGGCCGTCAGATCCCGGCCGTCAGGCGTCAGGCTCCGGGCGGGGGCGGGACCGGAGGTGCAGCAGGTGCTCGACGGCGCCCCGGTGGCCCGTCATCGCCGAGCGCACCGACCCGAGCACGTCCCACCCGTGCTCCTCGGCGCCGGCCGCGGCCCGGGCCACCGCTTCGGCCAGCTCGGCCTCGTCGGTGGGGGGCTGGGCCCGGCGCAGCTCGAACATGGGCTTCACCAGGCCCACCAGCTCGGTGCCGGGGGCGGGGTCCAGGTTGGCCGTGAGCTGGGCCACTGCCGCGGCGAGGGCCAGGTTCGACACGTCGACCACGATCAGGTCGGGTTGCTCGTCGAGGTGGTCCCGGGTCAGCACCCCCAGGTTGGTGCGCTCCAGGTTCCGCACCCGGGGGTCCTGGCGCAGCGAGCCGAGGAGCTGCCCGAAGCCCACGTCGACGGCGTGGACCAGGCGGGCCCCCCGCTCCAGCAGGGCCACCGTGAACCCCCCGGTGCAGGCCCCCACGTCGAGGGCCACCCGGCCGGCGACGTCCACGCCGAAGTGGTCGAGGGCGAAGCCCAGCTTGCGGGTGCCCTGGAGGGTGCGGGGGGTGGCCACCTCGATGCGGGCGTCGGGGCGGACCTGCGAGCGGGGGTTGGTGATGACCACGCCGTCGACCCGCACCCGCCCGGCGGCCAGCGCCGCCTCGATGTCGTCCAGGTCGGGGTGGCGGGTGAGGAGCACGGCGGTGAGCGCCCGGCGGGCGGCCATCAGCGCGGCCCCGCCCGGCCCGTCCCGGGGGCGGCGGGGGAGAGCTCGGCTCGCGTCACGGGACCGAGCGTACGGCCGGGGACCGGGGCGGGCGCCCGGGTCCCCGGCCGGGTCACTGGACGATCTTGAACAGGGCCCCGGTGGGGTCCGCGGCCTGGGCCAGGACGCCGTAGGGGGTGTCCTCGGCCGGGAGCACCACCTTGCCCCCCAGCTCCTCGATGCGGGCCAGGGACGCCTCGGCGTCGTCGACCCCGAAGTAGATCGACCAGTGGGCGGGCACGCCCTCGGGCAGGAAGGCGCTGGCGTCCATGACCCCGGCCAGCTGCCCGTCGCCCTGGCCGAGGGTGGCGTAGCGGAACTCGTCGGTGTCGCTCGTGATGTGGGTGTCCCAGCCGAAGACGTCCTGGTAGAAGCGGACGGTGGCGGCGTGGTCGCGGGTGTGGAGCTCGAACCAGCTCGGCGCCCCCGTCTCGGCCCAGACGCCGAAGCCCTTGTGGGCCCCGGGCTGCCAGGCCCCCACGGCCGCTCCCCCGGCGTCGGTGAGCACGGCCATGCGGCCCTGGTCGCCGACGTCCATGGGCGGCACCATCACGCCGCCCCCGTGGGCGGCCGCCTTCTCGGCGGTGCTGTCGAGGTCGGCGGTGGCCAGGTACACCGACCACAGGTCCGGCGTGCCCGAGGTGCCGTCGTTGGCCATGGCCCCGGCGACGGCCACGCCGTCCCGGGCGAAGGTGATGTAGCCGCCGTACTCCTCGCCGGCGACCTCCGAGGTCCAGCCGAACAGCTCGCCGTAGAAGGCGCGGCTGGCGTCGGGATCGGAGGTGAACAGGTCGATCCAACAGGGGGCACCCTCGGGTGCGGGCGTCGCGGGCGGGCATGGTCGTCTCCTCAGGTGGATGGTCGACAGGGTGTCGTCCATCCGACGGGATGCCGGCCCCGAACTCATCGCGACTGTCGCGGTCGTGGCGTGTCCAGCCCGGCGTCGGTGGTGCTGAAGCGGACGGCCGAGCGGCGGCGGCTCCGTGGCGTCACCGCCCTCGGCGCGACTGGCTCATGACCGGGTGTGGTCGGGTGGCCCGGCCGTCCTGGCGTTCGCGAGGCCACCATGGGGCGGGAGGGGCTGGGTACCATCCGCTCAGCCGGAGGGAGGGGCCATGGGCAGCAGCAAATCGGACGTGGAGATCCGGCCGGCGACCGACGGTGACCTCCCGACCATCACCGAGATCCACAACGCCCTGCTCGACACCACCACCTATGAGTGGACCGAGGTGCGCCACACCGTGGAGGAGCGGGCGGAGTGGCTGCGGCAGAAGCGTGCCGACGGGTGGCCGGTGCTGGTGGCGGTGGACGGCGGGCAGGTGGTGGGGTGGGCCACCTACGGCCCGTTCCGCGACAACGCCCACTACCCGGGCAACTGGTGCACGGTCGAGCACACCCTCCATGTGGCTGCCAGCCACCAGGGCCGGGGGGTGGGTCGGACCCTGCTGGAGGCCCTGGCTGATCGGGCCCGGTCCGAGGGTCGGTGGGTCATGGTGGCTGGCGCCGATGGCACCAACACCGACTCCATCGCCTTCCACGAGCGGCTCGGCTTCCGGGAGGTGGCTCGCATGCCCGGGGTGGGGGAGAAGTGGGGTCGTCGCCTCGACCTGGTCTTCCTCCAGCACGAGCTGTCGGAGCCGTTCCTGTGACCGCCGGGGAGGCGGGTGGCCGGCTGGTGACCGTGGTGTTGGAGGTGGCCGACCTCGATCGCTCGATGGCCCTGTACCGGGACGGCTTCGGCCTCGACCTGCACCTCTCCGACCACCAGGGCGGCGATCACGGCGGTGACGACCGGTGGATCAGCGGCCGCCACGCCGCGGTCACCTGGCGGGACGGGGCGTTCCTGCACTTTGCCCTGTACGAGTCCCGCCAGGGCGGGCGGACCTCGGGGGCCCAGGTCAGCCTGGCCGTGGACGACATCGACTCGGCCCACCGCCGGGCCGTGGCCGCCGGGGCCGAGGTCCTCCACCCGCCGCGGGCCGAGCCCTGGGGCACCAGCGCCCGCTACCGCGACCCCGACGGCAACGTGGTCGAGCTCACCCAACCGCCGTCGCCCTGACCGCCCACACCCGGCCCCAGGGCCTGGCCTCCGGCGTCGAGGGCGGGGCCCAGGTCTGCGGGGTCACCCACGGCCAGGGTGACGCAGGTCGGTCCGCTCGGCCAGGCCCTCCAGCCAGGGGGCGCCGCGGGGGTGGCAGCGGGGCGGGCACGGACGTGGACGGCACCGCCGCCAGGCGTGACGCCGGCCGCCGCGGGTAGGGCGGGCCCGTGGCTGGTCCCGACCGCAGGCTCCGCGCCGTGCCGACGATGCACCCGGTCGACTCCTCAGCCGTGGCCGCGGTGGGGTACGACCCCAGGACCCAGGATCTCTTCGTCCGGTTCGTCGGCCCCGGCCTGTACGCCTACGCCGGCGTCGAGGAGGCGACGTACACGGCGCTACGCGCCGCGGAGTCGGTGGGCGCCTTCGTCAACGAGGTGATCAAACCCCACCATCCCGTCACCCGATGCGGTTGAGCACCTCGCCCGACGTCGCTGGGCCTCCCCGAGCCGACCGCCCGTCGGCTTCACTCTTCACGGTAGTACGCATCCTCCGGACCGACGCACTCTGCCACCCGTGGCTGATCTGGGCCGTGGGTCACCTGGTTCCCATCGCTCCGATCGAGATCGAGCGGGTGCACCTGGAGCATGCCTAGGGCCACGCCGTCTCGTACGACGTCTACCACCTGTCGCCCGATGCGGTCTCGGATGCGCTCGACACGGCGGGGCTCGACGTCATCGCCAGGATGACGCGCAACCCGATCCCCCCCGAGCCTCAGGATCAGGCCTACCTCCTGGCCCGCAAGCGAGTAGTTCGACCCGCTCCTCCCGCATGACTTGGGAGGCGAGTGAGCCCGAGCCAGGGGAGCATCCAGGAGGATGTGGTGTGGCCGACGCTATCTTCGCCCATCCCCGGCTGGCCGAGATCTACGACGCGGTGGACGACGACCGCTCCGATCTCGACCTCTACCTGGCGGTGGTCGCCGAGCGGGGTGCTCAACAACTGCTCGACATCGGGTGCGGGACCGGCAGCTTCGCGTCGCTCCTCGCCGGACGGGGTGTCGATGTGGTGGGGGTCGACCCGGCCGCCGCCTCGCTGGCGGTGGCTCAGCGGAAGCCTCACGCGTCGCGGGTGCGGTGGGTGCTCGGGGACCTGGCGAACGTCCCGGAGATGGAGGTCGACCTGGTCACCATGACCGGCAACGTGGCCATGGTCTTCCTGGACGATGCCGAGTGGCGAGCGGTCCTGGCGGGGGCCCGTTCCCGGTTGGCGCCCGGCGGATCGCTGGCCTTCGAGGTGCGCCGCCCCGAGCGCCGGGCGTGGGAGGACTGGACCCCGGAAGCGACCCGGCGTCGCGTGGCCCTGCCCGAGGGGTCGGTCGAGACGTGGGTCGAGCTCACCGCCGTCGACCTCCCTCTGGTGTCGTTCCGCCACCACTGCGCCTTCTCCGACGACGCCACCCTGATCTCCGACTCCACCCTCCGCTTCCGCTCCCTCCCCGAGATCGAGGCTGACCTGGCCACCGCCGGCCTTGAGGTGATCGAGGTGCGCGACGCCCCCGACCGCCCCGGCCTCGAGCACGTCATCCTCGCCCAGCCGACCTGACCCGACCCGAGCCGTGGGGCACCAGCGCCCGCTACCGCGACCCCGACGGCAACGTGGTCGAGCTCACCCAGCCCTCACCGCCCTGATCGACCGGGCCCGGCGTGGACGCGCCGGTGCTCGTCCACCTCGTGCCCCTCGGCCCGGAGGAGGGGGGCCTGGCTCGGGGCGTGGGTCCGGTACAGGCGGCCCTCGGCCGGGAGCACCCGCCACCACGGCAGGCCGGGTGCGGAGCGGAGGACGTTGGCCACGGCCTGGCCTCCGCCCGGGCGGCCCAGCTCCTCGGCCAGCTCGCCGTAGGTCACCAGCTCCCCCGGCTCCAGAGCGGCCACGGCGGCGACCACCGCCCGCTGGAACGGCGTCGGCTCGTGGTCGTCAGGCCAGGGCGCGCCCCGAGGCGGCGGAGGACCGGTTGTCGGTCCACCGGTGGTCGGTCCGCGGCGGGAGCGGGAGCGGCCGGTGGCGGTGCCCCTCGAGGCGGTCGTGATCGGCTCGGCGTCCTCCACGAGGGCAGCCCACTCGCTCCCGGGCCCTCGTCGCAACCGGCCCCCGATGAGATCCTGGGGGCGGAACCGTCGAAGCCCCCGACATCGGTACCCAAGGAGCGAGACATGCGGATCGTCATCAGTGAGTTCATGAGTCTCGACGGCGTGGTCCAGGCCCCTGGTGGGGCGCAGGAGGACACCGACGGTGGCTTCGAGCACGGCGGCTGGTCGATGCCCTACTTCGACGTCGAGGTCATGGGGCCCGTGCTCGACGAGGTCATGCAGCAGACCGACGGGCTGCTCTTCGGCCGGCGGACGTGGGAGACCATGGCCGGTGCGTGGCCGGACCGGGCCGGCGACCCCTTCGCCGACAAGATGAACGCCATCCCCAAGTACGTCGCCTCCCGGACGCTGACCCAGGCCGACCTCCAATGGTCGAACTCGACCTTGCTGCCGGCCGACGACCTGGTCGGCGCCGTACGCGACCTGCGAGCCAAGGAGGGTGGCAACCTGCAGTTGATGGGCAGCCCGACGCTCGCCGGCGCGCTGATCGAGCACGACCTGGTCGACGAGTACCGGCTGATGATCGAGCCGGTGACCCTGGGCGGCGGGAAGCGCCTCTTCCCCGACGACGGCCAAGCTCGCCCCCTGGAGCTGGTGTCGACCATCACCAGTGACACCGGCGTCCACATCTGCACCTACCGCCCCGCCGGCTGACCCCCCGGGCTGCGTCGTGGCCCCACCGACGGGCGATGGATCCCAACGCTGGCGTTCAGGCTGTCTCGTCGGATGGGCCGAGGCAGAATCGGGGCGTGCGTCTCGGCATCGCCCATCACCTCGGCTGGGCCGTAGCCGTCACGGCCTCGGCCGACCACCAGGTCGTGGACCGTCGCCGGATCGAGCTGATCGAACCCGGCATGCCGACGGCACCGATCCACCACGAGGGCGGCCCACACCTCCTCCACCGGCAGGGTGACCCTCTCGACGATGACGCTCTCGCCGCGTTGGTGGCGGACGTGCGAGCCTCCGCGGTCCGAGCAACCTCAGCAGCAGTGGACGAGCTCGCGACCGCGTTGCCCGAACCGATCGTCTCGATCTCGCTCCGAGCCTGGCCCGCCGACTTCCCCGACGACATCGCCACCCAACGCCGGGTGCCCTACGAGAGCCGCGCCGACTCCGTCATGTATCGCCAGGTGCTGGTCGACCTGGCCCATGAGCGCAGCTTGGACGTCCACCTATACGAAGCCAAGGACGACGTTGAAGCCGAAGCAGCCCGCGTGCTGGGCAAGCGAGCGAGGAGGTCCTCCGCGGCCCCCGGAAAACGCTGGGCCGCCATGATCGAAGGACCATCGGATGGCGCTCGCGGCCACGCTTGTGACCCCCTGACCTGGTCTCGCAATTGCTGTGCTCATTCGTCGCGGCCCCTCATCCACGTGCTGGGACTGGCTCGTGATCCTGGAGGTCCCATGCATGTGCCGAGCGCCTGCGCGTTCTCAGCTTGGGAACTAGGCCGACGGGCTCCTGACCACCTCCGACGCGAGTATCCCCAGGTCAGACGTGGTGAGCGCTGTCCGCCCCTACCCGTGAAAGACCACTGTTCTCCGTCCGATCTGGCACGCATCTGGCACGCCTGTGGCCCCAGATGGTCGCCTTCACCCGTCGCGACGGGACAGGTCGGCGTGCAAGAATTGTGCGGCGAGGAGGGGAGGGACCATGGACTTCACTGATCAGCAGGTCGACGATGCGATCGCGTTCGTGACCACCGCCGCCGAGGACCGCGGCAGCACCGTCTCCTACACAAAGGACCCGGATTCGGTGACCCAGTTCATGAAGGCCTTCCACGACCGATGCATCGAGCGAGAGTTGCCGCCGATGGACGCACTGGTGGTGCACGTTGGGCCACCACGTGAGGCGCGACCAGGCGGTGGGTACTTCAAGGTGAACGGCCTCCCGGATCCCTACGGACGAGGCGGCTCTCGCTCCAGAGCGGATGAGGCGTTGATGTTCTGGGGCGCTCAGGTCGAGGGATGCAAGCAATGGGGCATCCAGCGCCGACGAAGCCGCATGCGGCGTCCGTAGCCATGTCGGGATATGACCCTGCGACAGGTTGGGTGAGCTTCTCGCCCTCAAAGGTGAGCCGCTACTTCCGGGCCGTGCCCGGCAGGAGCGGCGACATCGAGAGGCGTCTCGAGGAGAGCGGCTGGAGTGGTACTGGGGCGTCTCAGGTGAGCTGCACGCCCACTGCGACGACGCGCTCCTCTGGACGGTCCTGAGCGGCCGGCCGCCGGCGTTTAGTTCTTCCTCGCCAGATGATCCCTGCGATCAGCCCGAGTGGATCAAGGTGTCCGACCTCGGTGCGGTGACGGACCCGCCGATGGGGACTAGCACGGTTCTCGCCAAGTTGCGCCGTACCGGCTACCTCGAGCGAGTCGATGGCAAGGATCAACCCACGGAGAGGGCGCGGGGCCACTTCATCGAGCGACCCGTGGACGTCCATTCATCCAGGTACCCCGTCCGTGAAGGCGCCGTGCAGCGGCTGTGGTCCTACGACGTCCTAATCGAACCTCGCGCCACGGCCGGCGACTGACTGCGCAGCCGCTCCGAGGTTGCCCGAGTCGGTCGATCTCGTCCGCTGACTGTCACACCCCCCCTGTATGGTCGAAGCGGCTTGAGGACGGACGGAGATTCTTGTGACCGAGGTGCACGTACCGGAGCGGTTCGCCGACGAGATCGATCAGCACCTAGTGATGAACCTCGCCGAGGTGCAGAGCTGGCCGCTCGTTCTCGGCATTTTCGGTCGCCCCGGTGACGGTAAGAGCTTCCAGGCCCGCACCCACCTGGAGAGGCGAGGAGTGGAAGTCATCTCCATCAACGCTGCCGATCTCGAGAGCGATCGTGCTGGTCAGCCCGGCAAAATGGTGCTGGCCAAGTATGTCGAGGCTGGGAACTGGGGGAGGGAAGGATTGCCCGCGGTCCTCCTGATCGACGACTTCGACACGACCGTCGGGGAGTGGGAGCACAGCACCGGGACGGTCAACCATCAGCAGGTGCTGGCGCAGGTGATGCACCTGGCTGACTCACCCACGGAGACTGCAGACAGCGAAGTTCGCCGAGTGCCCGTGATCGTCACCGGTAACGACCTTGGCAAGCTCTACCCTCCGCTGCGCCGTCCAGGTCGCATGCGGCCGTTCACATGGGACCCTACGGAGAACGAGCGCCTTGCGATCGTGGTGACCATGCTTGCCGACCTGATCAACGAAGCGGAGGTAGAGGAGCTGTTGACCGCCTGTCCCGGTGCGCCGGTGGCGTTCTTCGCTGAATTCCGGGCCGAGATCCAGGCGAGCCGAGCGCGAAGGAGCATTGCGCGTCTCGCCGCCGACCTGGCCTCGCTCGTCAAGGACCCTGGGTCGGCCGGGGCACAGCTTCATAAGGACCTGCGATCTGGATCTCGCAAGGGTGGCCAATCAGTTGTCGAATTGGCCTCAGCGAGCTGGCAGCAACGGCTCGCCTCGAACATGTCGTATCTGGAGGATTGAGTGTCCCCTCCTCGCACCTACACCTACACCCGCACCGAGGCGCTACTCGATCAAGTTGACATCTTCCTGACGTTGGCCGGAATCGATGAAGGCCTTCGCAAGACGGTCATCGACGCTGTCGGCGCTAGGTGGCTTGATGAGGTTGGCATCTATGTTGCCAAGAATGGCAAGCGAGTTCTAGAGGGATCGGTCGAGATCAGCTGGTCCTTGCACTCCGATCACGCGGACTTGACCGTTTCCTCTGACCTCCCTGGATGGGAGGGTGGTGCTGCGCCTGAGTTGAGGATCATCGCCAAGCGACTGGCCGCATTTGCAGCTGAGTCCGGCCTGCCGGTGAGCGTCTGGGTTCGCTTCACGCCGGCGATCCGCAACAACGAAGCCCTGTACCAGCAACGGCGAGTACAAATGGGCTTCACTGCTGATGCCCCGGCCTGGAGGGTTGCGCCGCAAGTGCAGCGGATTGTGCTGCAGGATATGACTGAGGCTCACGCCTCCCTACGGGACGCAAGGTAGCAACTATGGCTAAGCGGAAGATCTTCGTCGCCTACCACGCCGACGATGAACTCGAGGTCACCGTCTTCTGCAGGCGTTACGCGCAGTACTTCTCTGAGATTCGGACCTTGGGAATTGCCGAAGAGGGCGAGACTTACGCAGAGAAGATCGAAAGCGGCGACAGCGACTACGTGATGCGGCGGATTCGCGAGAGAAAGCTTGCCGGCACCTCGTGCACTGTGGTCTTGATCGGCAAGTGCACGTGGGCCCGGCGCTACGTCGACTGGGAAATTGCAGCCACCCTCAAGACCAACACAGGTGATCCGCGAGGGGGTCTCATTGCTGTGCAACTCCCGACTGCTGCCGAGAATGGGTTCGAGAGGCTGCCACCACGCCTAGAACTCAACCTGGTGATGAACGAGGAGGGCGGTACCGATGCCGGCTATGCGCGGTCGTACGGTCCTCCGCCCAGCGATGGGACGATCGCCGCCTGGGTCGAGGCTGCGGCCCGCCGGCGCGACTCGATGGAACCCGCCGAGGGATCGACATCCGCTCTGCGCGTCAGGAGTTCGCCGTGTTCCTGACGGCGGTGTCAATCCTGAGACGCGCTTTGACGTCGGGCTAGCCAGACAGTGTGCTCTCGGCTGAATGCCGCCTCGCTGTCGTGGACGATGGTCGCCCAGGTGTCTTCGGACGTTGCGGTGTCGATTGACGCTAGTAGCGCCGACACATCATGACTCGTCACTGAGTAAGACTCGGCCAGAGACTCAAACTGCTTAGTCTGTCGCCAGGCGAGGATTGCCGCAGCCAAGGTGACAAACACTCCCGACCAGTCGACATCGATTAGCCCGAGACCTCGCAAGAGGCCCAGGAGCGCGGCTGCGCCCTCCGCAGCGAACAGGGTGCTGCCCCACTGCCGTGCGCGCTTACGATTGTGGTTCGCCTCGTTCGAATACCACTGCTGCTGGTCGAGCACACGATCGTCTCGATAGCTCGCCTGACGAACGCTGCGGTCGGACTGTCGAAGGTCCTCGACTGCCGGTGAGAGTTGGGCCGCCGGGGAGGCCCCGGCAGGGATATCAAGGTGAGGGAATTTCTCGAGGAGAGCCCTCATGCGCTCGAGGTATCGGCTGCGGGCGGTCTCATCGTTGTAATGGAATGCCTCTCCGCCGACGGCGTATTGCCAGCAGAGAGTCTTCGCCGACTCTGCTAGCGCCCGGGCGTCGTACCACCTGCGCTCCGGATGAGCGGTTGCGACGTAGCCTCGCACAGCGACCGCGATCAGGAGGGCTGTGGCGCCCACTAACGCTGCGATGTTGATGCTCCCGGTGTGCCACGAGAGGGCCCCTCCTGCGGCTGAGGCGAGAAGAGCCCCAAGTTCTGCTTGCTGGAGGCGCAGGAATCGATCCTGCTCTCGCTGCGACACTTCGTCGGCTGCTCGATGAAGTGCTGGAAGATCCTCGGCGTTCACATGATCAGCATGCCATCAGATGGGACGCGTGATGTGGGTGCGCCCGGCCGCCTCCGCTTGCTGCTCCCACGATTCACCTGAAGTTGGGACGAGGGCGCCTTCGCCGTCTAGCGACGTCTGCGCCCCACCGCCCTATCAGATCCCGGTTCGAGGTCTGGGAAGACGGACGACGAGCAGGCGGACGCGAGTGAATGCATCGATCTCATCCACCGGGTGCGCTCGCGCAACAGGTCCGAGACCGTGAACCTGTGCGCCCGTCGGTGGAGCGCCGACTCGACTGATCAGCTTCAACGCTGATGAGATTGGCTTGTCATCTGAATTGACTACTCATCGCCGTCGCCTGTTGAAAGGTGATGGACGAGGATGAAGTTGCCACTGCCGTCAGCCCTGACAGGCAGGCCTTGCTCAATTAGCGCTTTGTGAAGTGGAAGGCCCTGGAGAAACACCTCGTAACTTGCCCCCAGCTCGCGCCGAAAGCGCCTACGAACTAGACTCCCGTGGACTCCGTGCGGGCCGGACTCCTCTAGTTCGATCCGCAGCTCTCGCACAAGACTCGCGATGAGACCGGCGTCGACGCTCGGAGAACTGATTTCGGCATACCGTTCGACGATCTCCGCCAGGCGGTCTACCTTTGAGTGAAGGGAGGCGTCCGATGGGTCCAACTCGGCAGCCGGTAGAGCATCCGACGCCGTCCCAAAGAAGCGCCATAGCTCATTGCGTCCATCGGATTTCTCGAGCGTGGCAATTATAAAATCCGACAGTCGATCGATCTCTTGGTTCAGTTCGTAGACTGGTCGCGGGTCGTACTTGTGCGCGTTGAGCGTCGCAGTGTCGAAGGGCAGGATGTCAAGGCCATCCCACACGAGACAGACTGGCTTATCCAGCGCCGACCTGATACCCAATTCTAAGAAGACATTTGGGTTGAGTGCTGATAGGTCCGCAAGGACCAAATCTGCATCTCTTAGGTCGTTGATGATAGCCGCCTGAATATTCTCAGTTCCCGACCTCACCGTCGGCATCAGCGTAAGACCCGCCTTCTCTACTGCCGGTGCGATGAGAGCGTCAGCAATCTTCACGAAGTGATCAATGCGACTCCCATACCGATCAGAGAGATGGGGCGCGACCGAGATGGGCATAACTACGAAGCACGATTTTGTCGCCCCCGGCTGCATCTATGGAGCATACATCTGGTGTCCGGGGAGTTCGACGGAGCCGACCGACCTTCGCATGACCTTCCTTGACTGCATCGGGGAGATCTGGCGAACGACGTCGTACCGATCCCCGGGCTCTGGCGCCATGAACCAGCGCTGTAGTTAGAGCCCGATGCCCTGGTCGGCGCTGAGCGTCCTCGACACCCTCCCGGCGATTGGGACATCGCGCGAAGGAGGGGCGGTTGACTCTGCGATCCAGCGCTGATGGCGTGCGTGCTCCAGTCGGCGCCGAGGTCGTGGCGGGCTTGATCGAAGTCGTCGGCGACGGCGTGGAGAGTGGTGCCGTGGCGGGCGCGGCTCATCGCCACGTAGGCGAGCTCTCGACCGCCGCCAGCGGCGCGCCACCTACGACCGAGCCCACGTCCTCGCGTCCATCTTTCGTCTCGGCGGCGAGGTAGCCGTGGTCGAGGTGGTCGGCGTCGACGCCGTCACCGTTTACCGCGCCCAAGGCGTGACGTACGGACGTCGACGGCGGTGACGGTGAGGCGCTCACTGGTGACCAGGCCGTGATCCGGGAGCGGGGCGAGGACGACGGTCTGGTCGCCTTCGGCGTAGCGGCGGCCTCCGGGAGCGGTCAGCTCAGGTCCCGACACCCGGCCTCGGTCCCGGTGCAGGTCCCGGGCGAGCCGGTTGAGGTCGCGGACGTCGTCCCGTCGCCAAGCCATCAGGGCGGTGTCGTGCCCGGCGTCGACGTCGGTCGCCCAGGCGTCCGCCATCCCCGCGAGGGCTTCGGTGCGGTTGGTCGAAAGGGTCGTGCGACCCCGGGCCAAGTACCAATCGACGGCCCGCTCGACCGAGCCATGGCGCAGCTCCGCCAACGCAGCTCGCTCGGCCGGGTCCCGCTGGCGGGCGTTGCGGTCGAGTGTGGTCAGCAGTTCCGGGTGCCGGTCGAGGAGTGAGGCGACCGCACCGCCGGGTCCTATGGCCGAGAGCTGCCGTGGGTCGCCGACGAGGACGACCTTCGCCCTCGCCCGCTCGACGGAGGTGACCAGACGGAGCAGGTCACCATCGGCGGTCATGGCGGCCTCGTCGACGACGACGACGGTGCGATCGTCGAGTCCGATCCGGTCGTGGTCGATCCGCCAGAGCAGCGAGGCGATGGTGCGGCTCTCGATGTGAGCCTCGGTCCCGAGGGTCCGGGCGGCCTGGCCGCTGGTCGAGGTCCCGATGACCCGATAGCCGTCGATCTCGAGCGCCGGGGCGGCGGCGTCGAGGGCGGTGGTCTTGCCGCTCCGGCGACGCCGACGATCACCTCGACCGACCGTCCCGAGGAGCAGACGGCCCGGACGGCGTCGACTTGGCCGGGTGTGAGGAAGTGGCCGATCTCATCGTCCTTGGCCCCGATGGCCGTGTCGACGTCGGCCGTCGGGATGGTCGGTCCCGGCGCGGTGACAAGTCGCTCGACGGCGACGGCGATCGCCTGCTCGGCGGCCAGCACCTCGACCGTGGCCTAGGCCTGCTCGTGCAGAGCCCCGGCGCCGATGAGCGGAACGACCGAATGGCCAGCGAGGACTTGGTCGATGCGGTCGAGCTCCCTCGGGTCCCGGCCGTAGAGCTTCGGCGCCAGGACGGCGACCAGCTGGGTGCGGGTGAAGACCTTGTGGCGCGCCATCAGGTCCCCGTCGGTGTGAAGGACCTCGGCCGCCAGGTCCTCGACCTGCTGGTCGGTCAGCCAGAAGGGGAGCGCCCCGTCCGGACGGCGAGCGGTCTCCAGTGTCTCGAGCAGGCGGTCGACCGACCAGCCGACGGAGTCCAGTTCGGCCCGCCATCGCGGCATCAGCTCGTCGACACCGGTGTCCCGCTTCGCCGCGCTACTCTCCCGTGCTGCGACGGCTCGGGCCCGGTAGCTGTCGTGGCCGGTCGCGGCGGGGTATGCGCTGATCTCGTCCGAGCGCTTGGAGAACAGGTCGCACACGTCTTCGGGAACGCCCACGATGCGCCAGTGCCGCAGTTTCCCGGACGGGCCGTTGTCGGGTTCGATCTTGAAGCCGAGTTCGACGGCCCGAGCAGCGGAGTGCAGCCGGCCGACCATGGTCGCTGCCTCCCCGGTGTCGCGCAGGGCGGTGGAGTCGAGCCCCTTGTGCCCGCCTCGGTCGTCGAGCATCTCGGCCACGTTGGCGACCAGCACGTGATCGTGCGGCATCGGATCGCCCGCCCGGGAGGTCCCGTGGCGGGTCCGGGCGTAGACGAGCCCACCAGTCTGGGTGCGGACCTGCGCTCGGCCTCGGCGGCCGCCTCGCTGCTGGAACCACTCGTCCAGCCAGTCCCTCGTCGACTGCGTCTCGACGTCGAGGATCGAGTGCATGTCGTCGGCCCGGTCGATGACGCCGAGGACGGCGACGGACTTGTGGGCGCTCACCACTAGCTCGAACCCCGGCCGCTTCGTCGCCGCCAGCCGGCGTCCTGTGACCGGATCGATGAAGCCGCCCGGACCGAACGCGGCCTCGTAGGCCCCCGGCGTGACCTCGCCGTGTAGGCCGAGCCGAGTGGCGCCGGCGCCGCCCCACCGCAACGGCGTCTCGCCTCGGGAGCCGTAGTAGTCGAGGGCGGCGCCGGGGTGGTCGTCGGCCCGGCCGACGACCGTTCTTCTGGTGGTACGCCACCTCGTTCACGCCCATCGGGCGGAACCACGCCATCAGCCCGTCGTGCCCGGGATCGTGCAGCCGAAGGTTGCAATCTTGTTCGCCATTGGGGTCGTTGTGGACCGGGATGAGGATCGTGGTCCAGGTGTTCGCGATGGCTGGTGAGTGGTGGACTCTGGCGGTCAGATCGGGCGTGGTCGTCTGCGTCGACGTGGTCGGGTCATGGGTCCGGCGAGGTTGGGCCGAGTGCCTCGGGCTGGCGTCGTCGGGCTGGCGCCAGCGGTCGTTCTCGGGATCTCCATGTAGGGGATCTGCAACGAAACGGACCTAGGCGAGTGGGTCAAGACGTACAGGTGCCCAGCGCGCACCTCTCGCCGATCGACCCGGCGCACGCACTCGACGGAAGGACGATCCCGATGGGCGCATCGACCGACACACCGACCACCTCGGAGCTGCCTCGGCTGCTCAACATCACCCAGGTGGCCGACCATCTCGGCGTGAACGTCCGCCACGTCCGGAGGCTCGTGTACGAGCGGCGGATCCCGTTCGACGCTCCTATGGATCGTCAAGCCGGTGGCGGGTCAGCTTGGAGTTGTCGGTAGAGGTGGCGGGCGATGTAGCGCTTGAGGCAGCGTTGGATCTCTCGGTTGGTCTTGCCCTCGGCTCGTCGGCGTTCGGCGTAGGCCCGGGTGTTGGGGTCGTAGCGCAGCCGGCAGAGCATCACGACGTGCAGGGCTTGGTTGAGCTGACGATCTCCGGAGCGGTTGAGCCGGTATCGGGTGGTGAGGCCGCTGCTGGCGGGGATGGGGCAGGTGCCGGCGAGCATGGCGAAGGCGGCCTCGTTGCGGACCCGGCCGGGGTGAGACCAGGCGCAGAGCACGACGGCGGCCACGATCGGGCCGACGCCGCACTCGGCGAGGAGCTCGGGTCGCCAGTCAGCGACGATGGCGCGGATCTGGCGCTCATGGGATGCGGCCTCTGTGGTGAGGTCCTGCCAGCGCCGGGCGAGGGAGCGGAGCATGTCGGCGGTGGTGGCGGTCTCGAGGTCCCAGTGCTTCGAGCTGCGGAGTCGGGCGGCGGTGGCGACCATGACGACGCCGGTCTGGCCCCGGAACTTGGCTCGGAGGCATTCCGGTGCAGCGGTGACGAGCGCTTGGAGCTGACGGTTGGCCACCGCGGCGCCCTCGACTGCGGAGCGGCGCCCGACCAGCAGCACCGCCAGCGCGGCTCGCTCGCCGGGGGCTCGCGGTTCGGCCAGGTTGTCGCGTGCCAGCGCCTCGCGGGCGGCACGGGCCGCGTCGATGGCATCGGACTTGGCGCCGTGTCGGCGGGCGACGCGGCTCGGGCGGTCCAGTTCGATGACCCACTCGCCGAGGTCACGGAGGTGGCGGACCAGGCCAGCGCCGTAGCTGCCGGTCCCTTCGATCGCCCACGCTCTCAGCCCGCCGTGGCCTTCGGCCATCGAGACGAGGGCGCGGTAGCCGTTGGGGTCGGTGTCGATGGTCAGCTCATCGAGCTGGCCGCCGGTGCCCACGGCGATGACCGCGGCGGTGTGGGTGTGCTTGTGGGTGTCGACGCCGATGACGACCTCGACGAGGTCTGCGAGGCTGGCCATGCGTTTCTCCTTTTCCGGAAGGGACGTGAGTCGGTTCCGGTCCGGGTCGAGCACGGCAGGACTGTGATGGGACACGTCCCGGCTGCCACCGGGACGGTCAAGCTCCTGATCAGGCCAGCACCTCGACCCGGGCCGGGGCCGGCGATCACGAGCGGACAAGTCGAACGAAGGGCACGAAGCCAATCAAGTGGCGGGTCACGCTCGCAATCACCGACCCGCAGCCCAGCGCAACGGATGAGCTGCGCCGGTGATCCTCACAAATCAAGTGGGGCCACCTCATCCGCTTCGACCCGGCAGACGTCCAGCGGTGGATGAAGGAGAACACCATCCAGCGACCGCCGATCCGGCCGGGACGCCCGCCCGTGGCGGGACGGCGCTAGGGGAGTCGGCCGGTGGCCTTCGCCCACTTCTCGACGTCGGGCCACGCCCAGATGCGAACGCGCCCGACGGTCGCCACCGGCTCGGGGAAGTCGGCATGACGGCGGAACAGGTTGTGCGCGGATGGCACATGCGCCAGGCCCAGCCGCTCGGCGATCTCCCCTGCGCCCACCAGGTCGTCCGCATCGACCCGTCTGCCCATCGGGGTCACGGTAGGCGTCCGCTGTTGACTATTTCCTTTGCCGGTGCTGTCATGGGGCGTCCATTGAAAATCAAGGTGGCCCCGGCGCAGGTGGTGCTGCCCGGGGCCGTGGCCGGAACCCCCGAGGAGGTCCCGACGATGAGTGATATTACGCGTCCCCCTGAAGACAGCGGAGACGACCCGAGCCGGGTGCAACGGTCGACTGCCAGCGGCGGCAGGGAACGAGCCAGTAGCGATGCCGAAGCGGTGGCGCGCCTGCGTGCCGAGGTGACTGACCTCCGGCTTCAGCTTGCCGACGAGGTGCGGACACGGCGGGTCGTCGTGGTCGACGAGACCGGTTTCGGCCGCGTCCGCATCTCCTCGAACGCCGGCGAGAGCCGCGTCGACCTGCTCGGTGCCGACGGGTTCCCGCAGATCCGGATCGCTGGCGTACCCGGGCGCGGCACCGTGACGCTGAGTAGCCCCTCCGCCGACGGTGGGACGACCCAGGTGGAGGTGTTCGCTCTCGATGGCGATGAGACCGACCCGCCCTACGTCGGCGTCGAGCTGATCGACCAGGGCGACAGCGTGGCCGGCTTCGTGCTCTACGAGGGGCGACCGCCGCGCACCTGGACCGAGCCTCGCTAGGTGCGCGCTCCGGCACCGGGCAGGAAGGCGGTGAAGCGTGGGAGGCAAGCGTCAGTTCGGGAGCATCCGCAAGCTCCCGTCCGGGAAGTACCAGGCGCTACCCCGACGCGGTCGGGCAGCTGATCCCGGCGCCGACGACGTTCGCCACGAAGGCTGACGCCGGTCGGTACCTCGACCAGATCCGCACCGACCAGGACCGGGGGGCCTGGATCGACCCGCGGGCCCGGGCAGATGACCATGTCCGACTACGCCTGGGGTTGGCTCGCCCTGCGCCCGGAGCTGCGCCCTCGCACGCAGGAGCTGTACGAGGGCTACTTGCGGCTGCACATCCTTCCGACCCTGGGCGAGGTCGAGCTGGGCAGCCTCTCGACGGCCCGGGTCCGGGCCTGGCACGCCGGCCTGATCGCAGCCGGCAAGCCAGGACGGTCGACCGTGGCGAAGGCGTACCGGCTCCTGAGCACGATCATGCGCACCGCCGTCGAGGACGAGCTGATCATCAAGAACCCGTGCATCCTCAAGAAGGCGGGGTTCGAACGTCCAGCCGAGCGACCCATCGCCACGGTGGCGCAGGTGTACGAGATCGCCGACACCATCCATCCGCGGTTCCGCATCCTCATCCTCCTCGCCACCTTCACGGGGTTGCGCCTCGGCGAGCTGCAGGCACTCAAGCGGCGGCGAGTCGACCTCGAGCACGGCTCGCTCCGGGTGGTCGAGCAGACCCAGTTGCTCAAGGACGGGACCCTCATCACCGGCCCGCCCAAGACCGACGCCGGGGTCCGCACGGTCGCCATCCCAGCCGCCATCCTGCCGGACCTCGCTGCCCACATGGATGAGCACTCGGTGCCTGGGCCCGAGGGACTGGTGATACCGGGCCCCGGTGGCGTTCCGTTCCGGCGGGGGACCTTCTACACGGAATGGAAGAACGCCACCCGAATCGTGGGCATCGAGGGCATGCGATCCCACGACCTCCGCCACACGGGCAACACACTCGCCGCGTCGACGGGTGCCAGCACCAAGGAGCTGATGGCACGCATGGGCCACGCCAGCCCCAGAGCGGCGCTGATCTACCAGCACGCCACCGCCGAACGAGATCGGGCGATTGCAGGCGCGCTCAGCGCCATGATCGAGAGCACATTGCCGACCGCTCGCTGACACGCATGCGGGCACGGTCGAAGGACTGCCCGGAAGGCCCTGGGCGGGCTGACCCAGGTGTCCCGGGGACCGTCCACGGTTTGCGAGGTGCTTTGGAAGTGCAGAGCGCAGGCCGACGATCAGAGCGTCGACGATCGGTGTCGCTCGACTTCGACCCTCAAGGCGCTGGCCACTGCCGGATCCTTGAGCAGAGCACCGTCGAAGTAGTCGTCCGCGTGGCTCACGGCCACCGCTAGCCGCAGCTGACCCGAGATGGGATCTAGCAACACGCCATCCACATCTACGAGGAAGCTCTGCCCGACTCGACGTAGCCGCGTGGTGAGCAGTGGGGTGTCGACTCCCTGGCGGAAGAGCGCAGCGCACGTCCTGCCTAGCCGGCTCCGCACCAGGTGCTTTCCTGGTGCCAAGGCACCTCGACCTCCGCACAGGTCGAGGGCTACGACCAGGGCCGCCATGTCAGTGATCGTGTACCGAGACCACCCGGACGGCACGCCTTGCGTGCCGTCCGGATCTCTCACGAGCCGATAGAAGGCGCGGAGCTGGGCGTAGTCGATCGCCCGGATCGAGAGGGCGCTGGCGACCTCGTTCGGGAACATGACGGCTCGCGGAGCGCCGCCATCGACGTCTTGAAGCCGCGCCTTCGGTGCGACCGGCTGGTGCTGGGAAAGACGACGGGCCATATCCAGTCTCGAAAAAGAACCTACTAGACAACATACCAAAAATCGGTATATTACAACTGCGCCGTTTGACCCACACGAACATATGTGCGAAACTGCGTCAGCGGCCCGATGTCAGCATCCCTCAGCCAGCCCTCAAGATGTGCTATTGCACGACCGAAGGGGCACGGCTACTGTCGACCGCTTGGAGCAACCCGACATGGGCAAGCTCACCTCACCCCAGACCGAGCGACCCGACGTCCCTGGTCGGCAATCAGGGATACCTATGGCCCCTCATCCCAGCATCTTCCGAGCCCCGCGCGGTCGTCGCCTCGACACGTTCGTGAGTCAGGACGTGGTCGCTGAGACCGGTGCGTTCGCGATTGGCGACACCGACTCGGCCGACTCGTTGGTGCTCCTCCAAGGCGAACAGGACCCCCACTCCGCCGCTTCCTGACCGACGGAGGCCCGGGGAGGGCTTGTCGTGTGCCAAGACCGAACGAAGGGCACAGACGCGGACCTCGCGCGGGTGATACAGCCCTGTCCGGCGTTTCACGAGCACCTCCTAACGCTGTTCTTCGAAGACCAGCAGATACGCGACACCGACGTTACCAGGGCTACCCTTCGGGCCTTCGGCACCGTGAGCCTCATTGTGCTCGAACTCGAGTACTTCGATATCGACTATCGGAGTGAGTTCAGCGCCGTCCTTGAGGATTCCTTCGGTGTAGATGATCACCGCACAGCACGGCTGCACTTCTTCCGAGACACCGAGGATCCCGCAGCAGAGGTCGACCTTCGAGTCTGTCTCGAGGCAGCGCTTACGCCGTACGAGGCTGAAGCAACAGACCGTGCCGACGTGGCGAATGAGGGTCTACAGCGCCCGCGGAGCCGATACCTCGGTTACGTCATTGTGCGCCCCCAATCACCCGGCACAATTGGCCGGTCAATTGTGTCGCCGGTAGAAGAGCGGGTGGAGCTGGCCGAAGGCGAGGCGCTCGAGACGCGAGTGCGGACCATCGTTCGTGAGCCCGTCGACATCTTCGGCCTGCAAGCGCAGGCATACGGCGTGCCATTCATGGAGCAAGACGGGCGACTTCTGAGGTGCGCCCACGTCGCTGCCTGGATGTGTCACTACACCGCAGTGCTCAGAGGCTTGGCCCATCGTCTCCGGACTGCCGAGTTCAATCCGTCTAAGGGTCCGCATCCCAGCCTCAGTCGGAGGTATCCCTCTACAGGGCTCACCGATGTGATGCTGGCGAAGGTTCTCCGCAACATTGGTTTCCCCGCCGAGGCCATCACCGTAGGAACACTCATCAAACGTCGTCCGGCACTGTGGACTGATCGCCCTGCGATGTACGAGCACGCCATGACCCCGGACGTACCTGGAGAGCGGAGGTCCAGGGATGACCTGGAGTTTTGGTTGCGAGAAAGTTTGACGGCAACGGCATGTCGATACCTGAACTCTGGATTGCCTTTGGTTCTCGCGAGGAACCATCGCGGTCACGCTCAGGTCATATGCGGCTACGTCCGTGACGAAGACCTAGCCGGAAACGCGAATGCCGATCTCGATCCATCACACTCTGATGTCTCCGCCTTTTTGGTCAACGACGATCTAGTCGGCCCCTTCCAACTTGAGTCAATCGATGAGTTGATTTCCGACACGCTGGACGGTCCACGCCTTGAGGCGAAGTCTTGGCCCTTCTCGCTTCTAGTTCCACTGCCGCGTGGTCTGTGGCTTGAAGGAGGTCTCGCCGAAGCTGCGGGAGCCAACGCTATCGCGGGAGCTTGCGAGCAGTTGGAGACCTGGGCAGCCGGCCACGAGGCGTCGATGAGCGACGCGGCCCAGGCGCTGCTTGAATTCATTCGAACTCGGCGGGCAAACGAGACGACCACGGCGGCCGGCTATGCCGTCCGTAGCTTCGCCATGACCGGCACCGATTTCAAACGCAGCTACTCCGAAGTGGTGGAGGACGAGCGAGCAGCGCGGGCAGTGAGCAAGATCCAACTTCCGAAGTTCGTCTGGGTTGTCGAGATACTCGACCGCTCACTCCGTCCGGGCCCGAACGATCAGCCCCGCCCAGCAGTGGTTGCCACCGCTATAGTCGACGGATCTGCAGTCGCCCATTCCGGCTGGGGAACCGAGCGCATCTCAGTCCTAGCGGTCCACCTTCCAGGTCACCTGTCGACCTATCGGTCCGACTGGGAGGAAGTCACCGACGCGCCCCGTTACACGTGCCGCTGGAACCACTATCGGGAATGGTTGACGTCTCCCCAAGCCTCCGCCGAACGGGGGAAGGAGATCTGACGACGGGCTCAGCGCTACGGCCCGCCGAGTAGATCGATGTCGTCCAAATTCTCGAAGTCTAGATCGACGAAGTTCCAAACTTCGTCGCGCTCGGCTTCGTCCTCCGAAGTTTCGATGGGCTCGTCAGGCGAATCGGGCTGAACATCGGTCACTCAAGTCGCCTCCCTGTGGGCTAAGGCTGTCCGACGAGGACAGTGATAACCCACAATAGGATGGAGAGGCCGAGTAGCGCCACCGTCCAGTAGAGTTCCTTCTGTGCGGCGCGAAGCGTGCTGTTTGAACTCTTGACGTTGCTAGCGACCTTCTGGGCTACTGCCATCCGGACTGACGGACCGTCTGCGGGCGGAAGACTCAGCAGCGAACCCGGATCCAACTCCTTCCCGAGGCCGGATCGAAGGCGGAGGGCAACCATGGCCATTATAAGGAATGCTCCGGTTGCGGAAGCGCTCGCAACAACCCAGCAGTCCTCCACATCTGGAGCTTTGAGAGCTGCGTTTGCGAAGAAGCCGAGCGTTACGCTCCCGCCGGATACGACGAAGATTACGTGGCTGCGAAAGGCTTCCACCGATCTCGATACGACTGCTTGGCCTCGGAGTGCAGCCTCGTAGGCGAGCGTCGACAGCACTTCCTCCCGCGTCGCGGCCATGAACGCAGACTAAGGGAGGTGGGTGTGGACCTCAATGGTCATCCCGCAGGGGGATGTTCAGGTAGCCAGCCAGCGTCCGTCGCCGCCGAGCCTCGGTCTGCCTTGGGTATGGGCGAGCCGATCTGGCACGGATCTGGCAGGGCGGGGCTCCGACGGGCCTCCGGAGAGGTTCCAGGGAGGCGCTCTACGCCTCTGACCTGGGGGTTTGCTTGGAGCGGGTGACGGGAATCGAACCCGCGTTCTCAGCTTGGGAAGCTGATGTTCTGCCTCTGAACTACACCCGCAGGTGTCGGCCGGAGCCGGATGCGTGAGGGGCGAGCATAGCGGTGGGTCCGGAAGCGACGCCCGCCCAGAGCCATGACCGCCCGGGGTCAGGTCGAGGGGAAGGTGACGACGGGGCCGAGGACGGCGAGGCCCACGTCATCGCCGGGGCGGGGGAGGTCGAGGCTGACCCACCGGGCCCGCACTGGGGTGGCGTCAGGCGTGACGACGAGGTCGATCAGGGCGTCGTGGCCCAGGTAGTGCACGGCGGTCACCGTGGCTCGCTGAGGGGAGGCGTCGTCTCGGCCCACCTGCTCGGGGCGCAGGCACACGGTGAGCCCGATCCCGTTGGTCTCGGCCTCGGCCCCGGCCTCGATGGCGGCGATTGGGGCGTCCAGGTCGGATGGGCCGCTACCAGAGGCCGGCGAGCCGGCGTGTGTGGGCGAGGCCATGGGGATCACCGGGCCCAGGGCGCACTCCAGGCGTCCCCCCACCACCTGGGCCGGGAGCAGCACGGCCTCGCCCAGGAAACGGGCCACGTCCACGTCCACGGGTCGGTGGTACACCTCGCTGGGTGGGCCGGCCTGGACGATGCGGCCCTCGCGCATCACGGCCAAGTGGCCGGCCATGGCCAGCGCCTCGCCCTGGTCGTGGGTGACCAGCACCGCGGTGGTGCCCGCCGCCTTCAACGTGGCCGCCACCTGCCGGCGCAGGGCATCGCGGAGGCTGGCGTCCAGCGCGGTGAACGGCTCGTCCAGGAGCACCACCGCTGGTCGGGGGGCCAGGGCGCGGGCCAGGGCCACCCGCTGCTGCTGTCCCCCCGAGAGCTCGTGGGGCCGCCGACGCTCGAACCCGGCCAGGCCCACCAGTTCCAGCACCTCGGCCACCCGGCTCCCGCGCTGGCCCCGGAGACCGAAGGCGACGTTGGCGGCAACATCCAAGTGGGGGAAGAGGGCACCCTCCTGGGGGACGATGCCGACGCGGCGGCGCTCGGGCGGGACCGCTCGGCCGGGCCGGCTGACCTCCTCGCCGTCGAAGGTGATGGTCCCGCCGTCGGGCTGGTCGAAGCCGGCCAGGATGCGCAGCAGCGTCGTCTTGCCGCAGCCCGAGGGTCCGAGCACGGCCGTGAGCGACCCGCCGGGCACGTCGAGGTCGACACCGCCGAGGGCCGTCACCGGGGGCCGGGCCGCGTAGGTCCGGCTCAGGGACCGGACGGCGACCTCGGTCATGCCCGGGCCACCATCGGGTCCGGCGGGCTGCAGGACGGGGCGTGGGCAGCGGAGTCCGTGCGGGTCATGCCGGGACGGGAGTGACTGGCGGTGGCTGACCCAGCGTCGGACGGCACGGGGCGGGGCGGGGAGGGCCGCGCCGACGGGTGGAGGGGGGCCGGCATCAGCGGGACCGGCCGGGGAGGGTGAGGAGCGCGGTGGGGACGGCGGCCAGGATCACGATGGCCGCCGCGTAGGGGGCGGCTGCGGCGTAGGAGGAGGCGCCGGTCAGGCCCCACAGCCGGGTGGCCAGGGTGTCGACCCCGAGGGGGCGCAGCAGCAGGGTGGCCGGCAGCTCTTTCATCACCGTCAGGCACACCAGGGCCGCCCCGGCCCCGATGCCGGGCGAGGCCAGGCGGAAGGTGACGGCCCGCCACGCCCCCCAGCGGGACCGGCCCAGCGACCGGGCCACCTCGTCGAGGCCCGGCGGCACCGACGCCACCGAGGCGTGCACCGACCCCACGGCCAGGGACAGGAACAGCACCACGTAGGCGGCGATCAGCACCGGTGTCCGCTGGTAGAGCCCCGGCACCACCCGGATGCTGAAGAACACCATGGCCAACGCCACCGTGATCCCCGGCAGGGCGTGGCCGGCGTAGGCCGCGCTGGTCACCGCCCGGGGCAACCGGCCGGGGTGCCGGGCCGACAACACGCCCACCGGCAGGGCCAGGGCCACGGTCACCACCGCGGCCAGCGCGGCCAGGCCCAGGGTGGTGCCGGCGGCCGAGGCCAGCTCGCCGTGGCCGGCCACCGACGTGCCCCGGTGCAGCCACCGGACCAGGTTCCAGGCCGGCACCCCGAGGGCCAGGCCGGCCATGGCCGCCGATCCCAGCAACGCCGGCACCGTGGCCCGTCCCAGCCGCACCGGCGTCAGCGGCCGGTCGGTGCCCGCCCCCACCCGGTCCTGGCGCTCGGCCCGCCGCCACCGCGCCTCGCCGGCCACCACCACCAGGGCGATGAGCACCAGCACGCAGCCCAGGATGGCGGCCGGGGTGCGGTCGAACGAGGCCCGGTACGAGCGGTAGATGGTCTGGGTGAGGGTCTGGTGGCGCATGATCGACACCGCCCCGAAGTCGCTCAGGGCGTACAACCCGGCCAGCAGGGCGCCGCCGGTGGCCGCCACCCGCACCTGGCGCAGCGTCACCGCCAGGAACACCCGCACCGGGCCTCGCCCCAGCGAGCGGGCCACCTCCTCCAGGGCCGGGTCGGCCCGCCGCAGGGCGGCCAGCACCGGCAGGTACACGTACGGGTAGCTGACCGAGGTCATCACCACGAACGCCCCCCAGAAGCCGGCCAGCCCCGGCCGCCAGCCGATCCACGCCCAGGCGGCCACGTACGACGGCAGGGCCAGCGGCAGGCCGAAGACCACCTGCCACACCCGCCGCCCCGGCAGGTCGCTGCGCACCACCAGCCACGCCCCGGCCACCCCGATCACCAGGGAGGCGGCGGTCACGGCGGCGGCCAGGCCCAGCGACCGGCCCACCAGCTCCAGGGTGCGGGCCCGCCACACCGTGGCCTCCACCTCGTCCCACCCCCGCTCGGTGGCCCGCAGGGCCAGGTGCCCCAGCGGGGCCACCACGGCCACGCCGACCGCCGCCGCCAGCACGGTGAGGCCGGCCGGGGCCCGACGACGGGCCGGCACCGGCCCGGGCCGGTCGGGACCCGCCGAGCCGGGGCCCGCGGTGTCGACGGGGGTGGCGGTGGCGGTCAGCTGATCAGCCCCACCTCGGACAGCAGGGACTGCGTCTCCTCCAGCGAGTCGAGGTCCGTCAGGTCGATGGCCGGGCCCTCCAGCTCCTCGAGGGGGGGCACGCCCTCGGGGTCGTCGACCCCCTCGACCAACGGGTACTCGAAGACCTCCTCGGCGAAGTACGACTGGCCGGCCTCCGACAGCAGGTACTCCACGAAGGCCTGGGCCGCCGACTCGTCCTCGGCCCCGGCCAGCACGCCGACCGCGGTGGCGTTGACCAGGGCGCCGGGGTCGTCGCCCTTGGGGAAGATCAGCCGCGACCCCATGTTCTCGGCCCCGCCCACCTCGGGGAGGGCCCGGGCCCAGTAGTAGTGGTTGATGAGGCCGAGGGCGATGTCGCCGTTGGACACCGCGTCGAGCACGTCGACGTTGCTCTCGTAGTCGCCGTCGACCCCGTTGGCCTGCATGTCCTCCAGCCACTGCCGGGCCGCATCCTCGCCCCGCGTGACCCGGAAGGCGGTGACGAAGGACTGGAAGCTGGCGTTGCCCGGCACCCAGGCCACCTGGCCCTCGTACTGCGGATCGGTCAGGTCGAGGACGCTCTCGGGCGGGTCGTCGACCAGGTCCGGGTTGTAGACGATGACCCGGGACCGGCCGGTGACGCCGACCCACGCCGTGCCCTCGTGGGGCCGGAACCGCTCGTCGACCCGCTCCAGCACCTCCGCCGGCAGCCGGCCCATGAGGTCGGCCTTGGCCAGGGCGCCCACCGCCCCCACCTCCTGGGAGTAGAAGACGTCGGCCGGGGTCTCGGACCCCTCCTCCAGGATCTGGGCCGCCATCTCGGCGGAGTCGCCGTAGCGGACCTCGACGGTGATGCCGGTGTCGGCCTCGAACCGGTCGATGAGGGGCTGGACCAGCTCCTCGTCCCGGCCGCTGTAGACGGTGATGGTCGTCCCCTCCAGCTCGCGGTCGGTGCCGTCGCCGACCGACGAGGGCACCGGGCCCGAGCCCGAGGCGGACCCGTCGTCGCCGCCGCAGGCCGGGGCCAGCAGCACGAGGAGGGTCAGGACGGCGGAGGCGGCCCGCCAGCGACGCGTGGGCATCAGTGTCTCCAGGGGTGGGGGCGGTCCGGAGGGAGCCGGACGGGCCGATGGTAGGCATCCCGAACACGAGACGGCCAGCTCGGTGACGATCGATGCGCCGGCACGATCCCGGCCGACCGGCCGTCGCTCGCGGGGGAGGGCTTGGCCCCGGCGACGGCCAGGGGCGAAGATCGGCCGATGATCCTCGCCGGCCTCAGCGACTTCGTCTTCGGGGACCTGTCCCGCTGGGTCGAGGACGTCATCGATGCCATCGGCTACCTCGGCGTGGCCCTGCTGGTCGCCCTGGAGAACGTCTTCCCGCCCATCCCCTCCGAGGTGGTGCTGCCGGCGGCCGGGCTCTACGCCGAGAAGAACGGCGGCGTGCTCCCCCTGATCGGCATGGTTCTGGCCGCCACCGCCGGCTCCGTGGCTGGCGCCTGGGTGCTCTACGCCGTGGCCGCCTGGGTCGGGCCCGACCGGCTGCGGGCCTTCGTGGTCCGCCGGGGCCGCTGGTTCGGGGTCAAGGAGGGCGACCTGGACAAGGCCGAGGGCTGGTTCGACCGGCGCGAGGACCTGGCCGTGCTGGTCTGCCGGTGCATCCCGCTGGTCCGCTCCGTCGTGTCCATCCCGGCCGGCTTCCGCCGCATGCCCAAGGCGCGCTTCACCCTCTACACCGCCCTCGGCTCCCTGGTGTGGAACACGGCGCTGATCCTCGTCGGCTATGCCGCCTCCTCCTACCAGGACGAGGTGGAGACCATCATCGGCTACGTCCAGTACGTGGTGGTGCTGGCCATCGTGGTCGCCGTGGGGTGGTTCGTGTGGCGCCGCATCATCAGGGCCCGCCTCCACCCCGACCACGGCGACGACACCGGCCCGACCGGTGCCGAGGTCCGCGACGAGGTCCCCGGCTCCACCCGCTGACCCGCCGAGTCCGCTGGCCGTGGCTACCGCCGGCTGGCGTCTTCCCGGTCGTCGTCGTCCAGCCAGGTGACCTGGTCGCCGCGGCGCACCGACGGTCGCTGGCCGTCGCGCAGGTCGATGACGGTGTCGGTGACCAGGTCCTCGTCCTCGACCCGCTCGGCGCCGGCGGGGCGCGCCACCCGGTCCCCCGGCCAGGCGAACGTGCCCACCAGGAGGAACAGCAGGCAGGCGCTCAGGGCGCTGCGACCCCCGGCGCTGATCTCGCCCCTCGTGTGGGCGATGGTGATGACGTTGAGCACGCAGTGGGCCGCGCTCATGGGCAGCAGGCCCCGCGACCGGGACACCACCAGGGCGCTGATCACCGCGAAGGCCGCGAAGGTGAGCAGCTCGGCCACCGAGTCGGTCTGGGCCTGGTGCCCCGGGAGCAGCACCCACCAGGCGCCGGCGGCCAGGTAGCCCACCACCCGGGCCGGCGAGGCCGGCACCTTCACCACCATCAGGGCGGTGGCGATCACCACCGGCACCGCGAACCGGTAGACGACCTCCTCGTTGGCCGCCGCCACCACCAGGCCCAGCAGGTCGGCCAGGTCGCCGGTGCGGGCGAAGAGCACCGCCCCCAGGGCCAGGCCGGCCAGGATGGCGATCCAGAACGGCACCAGCCGATCCCGGTCACCCGGCGTGCCCACCGACCGGGTGCCGAGGGCCAGCAGGAGGGCCAGCGACGGGACGATCGAGGCCGACAGGGCCAGGCTCCCGATGTGGACGTCGGGGCGCAGCAGCAGCCACCCCATCTCGACGGTCATGGTGACGATGGCCAGGCTCAGGACCACGGTCCGGCCCGGCTTGGTGCGGACCAGGGACGAGGCCCGGAACAGCGGGGCGGGCCGGCCGGCGGCCGGTGGCGCGCTCATGCCCCCACCCCCACCGGGACGGCGGCGGCCGGGCCGGGGGCGGTGCCGGCGGGGCTCGCCGCACCGTCCTCCAGGGACGTGGTGGCCCGCAGGGCGGCGATGGCCACCTCGATCTGGTCGTCGTCGGGCTCGGCGGTGGTGAGGCCCTGCAACCAGGACCCGGGGGCCATCAGGATGCGCCCCACCAGCTGGTGGCGACGGGTCCCGGCCAGGCGGATGGCCTCGTAGGCCACGCCGGCCACCAGGGGCAGGCCCACCAGGCGACTGGCCACCAGCACCGGCCAGCTCGGCGAGCCGACGATCACGTGGGCCAGCAGCGCCACCAGCACCACCAGCAGCAGGAAGGCGGTGCCGCACCGGGGGTGGCGGCGATCGAAGCGGCGGATGGCCGCCGGCTCCAGGGCCACGCCGTGCTCGTAGGCGTGGATGGTCATGTGCTCGGCGCCGTGGTAGGCGAAGGTGCGCCGCACCTCCGGCGACAGCGACAGCAGGGCCATGTAGCCGACCAGGACGGCCAGCCTGACCCCGGTCTCCACCAGGTTGAAGGCCCACCGGCCGTCGAGGCCGAGGAGCTTGGGCACCGCCGCGGGCAGCAGCACCAGGAAGGTCACGGCCAGGGCGCCGGCGATGGCGGTGGTGAGAGCCAGCCCGCCCTTCGAGTAGCCCTTGCCGTCCTCGGTGCCGCGCTCCTGGGCGCCCCACAGCATGGCTCGGGTGCCGAGGCGCACCGATTCCCACAGGGCGACCGAGCCCCGCAGCAGCGGGATGCGGCGGACGCCGTCGCCGTCGCCGGGCAGGGCGGTGACCGTGGTGGCGATGGTGCCGTCGCTGCGGCGGACGGCGGCCCCCCAGGCGCCGGCCCGGCGCATCATCACCCCGTCGATGAGGGCCTGGCCGCCGATGGGGCCGAGGTCCTCGACCAGGCGGGGCGGGTGGTCGGCGGCCGCCGACGTGGCCGTGGGCGATGGCGTGGCGGGCACGGGGTTCCTCCTGGACGCACCCGGGCGCCGCCGGGCATCAGCCACCCTCAGTGGTGGCAACGCCCGGCACTGTACGGACTCGGAGCCGACCTGTCTAGGTCGAACGGCCTACTTTTCGTCACGGATCGTGCTTTGGCTCGGCCTACGGATCACTCTGAGTCACGAGCGAGGGCGCTCTCCTCGGCGATCTCCAGGAAGGCCTCGGGCGCCAGCACGCGCCGCCCAGACGGCCAGCAGAGTCGCTGGACCTCAGGTGCATCAGGCGCGGGCGCCCCGCGCCGAGGCGGTCGGGCTCAGGAGGTGGGAGCGGTGGTGGAGGGGGGCGCGGCGTGGACGGCGGCGGCGTCCAGGCGCTCACCGTTCTCCAGGGCCTCGACCAGGTGCAGGGCGATGTCGGCCACCTTGACCTCCTCGTCCTTACCGGCCCCCTTCACGCCGTCGTCGATCATGATGTAGCAGAACGGGCAGGCGGTCGCGACCCGGCTGGCCCCGGTCTCGATGAGCTCGGCGGAGCGGGCGTCGTTGACCTTGGTCCCGATGGTCTCCTCCATGAACATGCGGGCCCCACCGGCGCCGCAGCACATGCCCTTGGTGCCGTTGCGGGGCGCCTCGACCACCTCGACGCCGCCCAGGCGGCCGATGACCTGCCGGGGGGCCAGGTAGACGTCGTTGTGGCGGCCCAGGTAGCAGGAGTCGTGGTACACGATGCGGTCCTCCAGCCGGGCCCGGCTGAGGTCGAGCTGCCCGCTCTCGGTCAGGTCCTCCAGGAGCTGCGAGTGGTGCAGCACCTCGTAGTTCCCGCCCAGCTGCGGGTACTCGTTGAGCAGCGTGTTGAAGCAGTGCGGGCACTGGGTGATGATCTTCTTCACGCCCATGCCGTCGAGGGTCTCGATGTTCTGCATGGCCAGCATCTGGAAGATGTACTCGTTGCCCGAGCGGCGGGCCGGGTCGCCGGTGCAGTTCTCGGCCGGGCCCAGGATGGCGAAGTCGATGCCGGCCCGCTGGAGCAGCTTGGCCATGGCCTGGGTGACCTTCTGGTTCTTGTCGTCGAAGCTGCCGGCGCAGCCCACCCAGTACAGGTACTCGTGCTCCAGGGCCGAGGTGCCGTCCACGATGGGCACGTCGCCCAGCTTCTCGGTCCACTTGGCCCGCTCCGTCTGGCTCATGCCCCACGGGTTGCCGCTGTTCTCCATGCCCCGATAGGCGCTGCCCAGCTCGGTGGGGAAGTTCGACTCCATGAGCGACAGGTAGCGCCGCATGTCGAGGATCTTGTCCAGGATCTCGATGTTGACCGGGCAGATCTCGTCGCAGGCCTTGCAGGTGGTGCAGGCCCACACCTCCTCGGGGGTGATCCGCTCGAACAGCGAGTCGGCCCCGATGGTGATGTCGGAGTCCAGCCCGATGGGGGGCGAGACCTTGGGGTCGCCGGTGGCCGCCATGACCTCGCCGGTCTTGAGGACGATCTCCCGGGGGTCGAGGGGCTTGCCGGTGGCATGGGCCGGGCAGACGCTGGTGCACCGCCCGCACATGGTGCAGGAGTCGGTGTCGAGGAGCTGCTTCCAGGTGAAGTCGGAGACGACCGAGGCGCCGAAGCTCTCCATCTCCGTCTCCATCAGGTTGGGCATGGCCTTCATGGCCCCCTTGGGGCGCTCCTTGTCCCGCAGGTACATGTTCAGCGGCGAGGTGAACATGTGGCGCAGCATGGTCACCGGCAGGATGGCCAGGAACAGCACGAACGTGCCCACGTGGGCCAGCCACCAGATCTGGTGCCCGCCCGAGAGGGTGCCACTGCCCTCGATGAGGCCCGACAGCGGGTAGCCGATGACCGACCACCGCTCGAAGGCGGGCCGCCCGTCGAGGGCGATGCGCCACGCCTCGGCCCCGAAGCCGGTCACGGCCAGCGACAGCAGGGTGCCCAGGCCCAGGGCGTGCTCGGGCTTGGACTTGATGCGGATGCGGTACGGCCGCTGCACGTAGCGCCGCAGGATGGCCCAGGCCACCCCGGCGAAGAGGGCCAGGCCGGCCAGGTCGCCGACCAGGGAGTAAGCCTTGTACACGTCGCCGTGCAGGAACTTCATCGACTCGGGGACCTGGTGGTCGGCCTCGAGGATGAGCGTCACGGCCAGCAGGATCAGGAAGCTGAAGTAGATCAGCGAGTGCATGATCCCGGCCGCCGGGTCCCGCAGCAGGGTCTTCATGTAGACGCCGGCCCGGAAGTCGGCCATGCGCCGCTTCACGTTCTTGGCCGTGGTGGCCCGGTTGTCGGGGCCGCCCCGCTGCCAGTTCTTGGTGCGCTGGGCGAAGAGGATCGAGCCGGCCAGGATGGCCGCCGGGACGACCAGGTAGAAGGCCAGCTTCACCGCGCTGGGGACGTTGTGCCAGACCTCGCGGCGCACGGGGGAGTCGTCGTGCCACTGGGTCAGCAGGGGCAGGCCCCCGCCGACCACGGCGGCGGCGACGGCGACGCCGGCCCCGAGGCCGATCACGAGGTGGTGGGGGCGGATCCGCTTCGCCTGGGAGGAGGCGACCTCTGAAGTCTCCATGGTGCGGCTGACGCTACTTCCGACCCCGGGAAGCGGCCCACTCGTGGCGGCGTCCTGACGTCAGCTGCTGGCCCGGCCCTGGGCCGGGGCGCCGGCCTCCAGCAGGTAGCCCCGGCTCCGCACCGTGTGGATGGTCAGGTCGAGGGGGGCCAGGCGCCGCCGGAGCCGCAAGACGTGCACGTCGAGGGCGTTGCGCCCCGGCGCCCCCTCGGGCCAGCCGGCCCGGGCCAGGGCCTCCCGGGTGACCACCGTGCCCATCCTGGCCAGGAGGGCCTGGGCCAGCCGGTGCTCGACCGGGGGCAGCGCCACCCACCGGTCGCCGACGCGGACGAGGCCGTCGTCGTCGAGGACCGGCTCGCCGCCCTCGGCCCCGGCGCCCGCCCGGCCCGGGCCGGCCGAGGCCACCCGGTGGGCCAGCCAGCGGACGCGGGCTCGCAGGTCGGCCTCGGCCACGGGGATGCGGACCCAGTCCTCCAGCGCGTCGCCGGGCTCGGGGGCCGGGGTGCTGGGGTGGAGGAGCAGCACCCGGGGGTGGCCGGACTCCCGGAGGGCGGCGCGGGTCGACTCCTGCTCGGGCCAGCGGACGAGGGCGATCTCGGGACGCACGCCGGCGAGGTCATCGACCATGGCGCCGCACCGTACGCAGGCGACGTTTCGCTCCTGTTTCGCAGTTGTGAACGGGAGCCCGCCCCCCGGGCGGCGCGCCGTCGCCGCCTAGGAGAACAGCTTGGAGTCCAGCTCCCGCACCCGGCTGGCCAGGGCGGCCATCACCTTCCGGGACAGGCTGGGCACGTCCTCCAGCACCCCGGCGAACTGCCGGGCCCCCAGGACGAACACGGTCATGGGGCCGTCGGCCACCACCGTGGCCGTGCGGGGGCCGTGGTCGAGGAGGGCCAGCTCGCCGACGCAGTCGCCGGGGCCGAGGGTGGCGACCTTGCGGGTGCCCCGCTTCACCACCGCCTTGCCCTCGATGACCACGAAGCACTCCCGGCCGGCGTCGCCCTGGCTGACCAGCACGTGGCCGTCGTCGACGGTGAGCTCGTCGCCGGCCTTGGCGATCTTGCCCAGCTCCCGGCGCGAGCAGGCCGAGAACAGCGGCACGGAGGCGAGGTGGTCGAGGTAGGTCTCACGGCGGGCCATGGGCCGGGAGCATACGGCCGGGCCGGGCGCGGCGCTGGCGACGCCCCCCACACGTGTCACGCGGCCGTCAAGGCCGCGAAATGTTGGCGAAACAGTCCCTCCTTACGGTGCCCCGCCATCGGAGGCCCTCTGGGGCCCAGACGCGAAGGGTGAGTTGATGAGCGAGGAAGAGCTGCTCAGTGCAGCCGCAGTCGACGGCAACGTGGCGTGGGTGTTGATCTCTGCGGCCCTCGTGCTGTTCATGACCCCGGGCCTGGCCTTCTTCTACGGAGGCATGGACCGGTCCCGGAACGTCCTGAACATGCTGATGATGAACTTCTGGTGCCTGATCACCATCCCGATCCTCTGGGTGGTCGTCGGCTTCTCCCTGGCCCAGGGCGGGGACCCGCTGCTGGAGACGGGGGCCAACAACTTCATCGGCAACTTCGACTACTTCGGCCTGAAGGACATCGGGGTCAGCGAGGACGGGGGGGCGTTCCTCATCAGCATCGCCTTCCTCGGCATGTTCGCGGTGATCACCCCGGCCCTGATCTCGGGGGCGGTGGCCGACCGCATGAAGTTCGCGGCGTGGGCCATCTTCGCCCCGGTGTGGATGCTCCTGGTGTTCGTGCCCGTCTTCCGCTGGGTCTACGGCGGCTTCCTGGGCGACCGGGGCTCGCTGGACTTCGCCGGCGGAACCGCCATCCACGTCAACGCCGGCATCGCCGCCCTGGCCGCCGTGCTGGTGCTGGGCAAGCGCAAGGGCTGGCCCAGCGAGGGCCACCCGCCGCACTCCATGCCCCTGGTCATGATCGGCACCGGCATCCTGTGGTTCGGGTGGTTCGGGTTCAACGCCGGCTCCGCCCTGGCCGCCAACGGCACCGCCGTCCAGGCCTTCATGAACACCTTCCTGGCCGCGGCGGCCGCCGGCCTGGCCTGGGCCCTCATCGAGCGGCTCCGGGACGGGCACTTCACCAACCTGGGCGTGGCCTCGGGCATCGTGGCCGGCCTGGTGGCCATCACCCCCGGCGCCGGCTTCGTGGCCGGCATGTCGCCCATCTACATCGGCCTCATCGCCGGGGCCATCTGCTGCTTCGCCGTCGGCCTCAAGACCAAGGCCGGCTACGACGACGCCCTCGACGTGGTGGGCGTGCACTTCGTCGGCGGCCTGGTGGGCTCGCTCCTGATCGGCCTGTTCTCCGACCCCGAGTTCTTCGGCACCGAGGTGAAGGCCGGGCTGTTCAACGGCGGTGGCCTCGGGCTCCTCGGGGAGCAGGCCCTGGCCAACGGTGTGACCATCGTGTACTCGTTCATCGTGACGGCGGCCATCATGTACGCCCTCAAGGTCACCATCGGTGTCCGGGTCTCGGACGAGATCGAGGAGGCCGGCCTCGACCTGGCCGAGCACAGCGAGACCGCTTACCACGACAGCACCGCCAGCGCCTGAGCACCCGACCGACAGAGGAGACACAGCCATGAAGATCGTCACGGCCATCGTCAAGCCGTTCAAGCTCGACGACGTCAAGAGCGCCCTCAAGGATGCCGGCGTCGTCGGCATCACCGTCACGGAGGTGAAGGGCTTCGGCCGCCAGGGCGGCCACACCGAGACCTACCGGGGCACCGAGTACAAGATCGACTTCGTCCCCAAGGTCAAGCTGGAGGTCGTCATCGACGACGCCGAGGTCGACCGGGTCGTCCAGGCCGTGGTGGCCGCGGCGGCCACGGGCAAGATCGGCGACGGGAAGGTGTGGGTCACGCCCGTCGAGAGCATCGTGCGCATCCGCACCGGGGAACAGGGCAGCGACGCCCTCTAGGCGCCCCGGTCCTCCCCGCCACGACGCCCCCGGGTCCGCCCGGGGGCGTCGTCGCGCCCGCCCCCCGGTCGCACCGGCCCGCACCGTCCGGCGCCCGCTGGCCCGCCCGTCCGCCGGTGGCGGGTACCCTGGCCGTGGCGTGCCGGGAAGTCTGGTCGGCGACCTGATCGTCGACCCCGAGGACGCCCGTGCCCCACCGCCCGACCCCCTCCCGGCCCGCTGCCCCGGTCCGCCTGGCCCAGACCGTGTGGGCACCGGTGCGGCGCTTCCTGCAGGTCGAGGCGGCCGGCGGGGCGGTGCTGGCCGCCGCCGTCGTGGTCGCCCTGGTGTGGGCCAGCTCGCCGTGGTCGTCGTCCTACGAGCGGCTCTGGACCACCGAGCTGGCCCTCGGCGTCGGCGGCCACAGCATCGGGACCGACCTGCGGCACTGGCTGGACGACGGGCTGATGACCCTGTTCTTCTTCGTGATCGGCCTGGAGATCCGGCGCGAGCTCACCGACGGGCACCTGGCGTCGGTCCGGGCCGCAGCGGTGCCGGCGCTGGGGGCGGTGGGCGGCATGGTCGTCCCCGCCCTGGCCTACCTGGCCGTCAACGCCGGGGGCGAGGGCGCCCACGGCTGGGGCATCCCCATGGCCACCGACGTGGCCTTCGCCGTCGGGGTGCTGGCCCTGCTCGGGTCCCGGGCGCCGACCGAGCTCAAGGTCCTGCTGCTCGCGCTGGCCATCGTCGACGACATCGGCGCCGTGGTGGTGATCGCCGCCTTCTACTCCGAGGGGCTCGATCTGCGCTGGGCGCTGGTCGCCCTGGCCGGGCTGGGGGTGGTGGTGGCCGCTCGGGTCGCCGGCCTCCGCATCGTCCCCGCCTACGTGGTCCTGGGCACCGTGGTGTGGTTCGCGACGTGGCGCTCGGGCGTGCACGCCACCATCGCCGGGGTGGCCCTGGGCCTTCTCACCCCGGCCCGGCCCCAGGCCGGGCCGGACGGCGCCGAGGCCCCCTCGGTGGCCCAGCGGCTCCAGGACCGGCTGCACCCGTGGACCAGCTTCGTGGTCGTCCCCCTGTTCGCGCTGGCCAACGCCGGCATCGAGCTCTCGGCCGACGCCCTGGGGGACGCCGCCACCTCACCGGTGAGCCTCGGCGTGGTCGTGGGCCTGGTCCTGGGCAAGCCGGTGGGCGTGGTCGCCGCCGTCCTGCTGGCCACCCGGCTGGGCCTGGGCCACCTGCCGCCCGGCCTCTCGACCCGCCAGGTCGTCGGCCTGGGCACCCTGGCCGGCATCGGCTTCACCGTCTCGCTGTTCGTGGCCGGGCGCGCCTTCCCCGACCCGGTCCTGGCCGGCCAGGCCAAGGTGGGCATCCTGGCCGCCTCGCTCGTGGCCGCCGCCGTGGGCGCAGCCGTCCTGTGGACCGCCGGGCGATCGGAGGAGGCCGACCCCGCCGCGCCGTGACGCCGGCTCGGCTCGTTCAGGTGCGGGCCTGGGCCGCGACCGCGGCTGCGGCGGCGGCCACCGCGGCTTGGTCGCCGAGGCTGCGGCTGAGGGGGTCGCCGGGCTCGGCCGGGAGCATGGTGGCGGGGTCGAGGGCGTAGACGAGGGGGACACCGGTCGGGATGTTGAGCCCGGCGATGTCGTCGTCGCCGATGCCGTCGAGGTGCTTCACCAGGGCCCGGAGGCTGTTGCCGTGGGCCGCCACCAGCACCGTGCTCCCGGCGGCCAGGTCGGCGACGATGCCGTCGTACCAGTAGGGCAGCATGCGGGCCACCACGTCGGCCAGGCACTCGGCGGTGGGCAGCACGTCGGGCGGGAGGGCGGCGTAGCGGCGATCGGCGTTGGGGTCGTGCGGGTTGTCGGGGGCGATGGGCGGCGGCGAGACGTCGTAGCTGCGGCGCCACACGTGCACCTGCTCGGCGCCGTAGCGGGCCGCCGTCTCGGCCTTGTCGCGGCCGGTCAGGTCGCCGTAGTGGCGCTCGTTGAGGCGCCAGTGGCGCCGGACCGGCAGCCACGACAGGCCCATGGCCCCCAGAGCCAGCTCGGCGGTGCGGATGGCCCGGGTCTGCAGCGAGGTGTGGACCACGTCGAGGGCCAGGCCGGCCTCGGCCATCAGCCGGCCGGCCTCGACCGCCTCGGCCTCGCCCTTCTCCGACAGCGGGCAGTCCCACCACCCGGTGAAGAGGTTCTCGGCGTTCCAGGTGCTCTGGCCGTGGCGGACCAGGACGAGCGTGGCGGTCATGGCCGGCCAGCGTAGGAGAGCCCGGGGCCCGGCCCGGTCCCGCCCCCACACGGGACGGGACCGATCGGTCGTGTTCAGCTCGAGGAGCCGGGCTGGTCGAACCCCGCTGCGGCCAGGCGGATCTCGACCCGGCGGAGGTCGCGGGTGCTGTCCAGGACCCCGGCGAAGAAGGTCAGCCCGCCGGCGTCGGCCGGGCGGCCCAGGATGCGCTGGTAGGCGTCCCGGACCCGGCGGCGCTCGACCTCGTCGGTGTCGAGCAACAGGTTGGCCACGGTGCGCCGCCTGGTGCTCGCGTCGAGGCGTCCCTGCCAGTACGTGAGGGCGGCCGGCTCGGGGGCCCGGCCCAGGAGCAGCTCGTAGAGCAGGGCGACGTAGCCGCCGTTGGTGCCCCCGGCCCGCTGGTAGAGCTCACCGGAGGACAGGATGGCCAGCTCCAGGTCCAGGAGGGGCCGGCCGCCCTGGAGGCGGGGAACCCAGTAGGCCAGCGCCCCGGCATCGGCCGGGCGGCCCAGCCAGGCCTGGTAGCGCTGCTCCACGACCCAGCTCGTGCCCTCCGTGGAGAAGGCGATCAGGGTGGCGACGTCCTTGGGGGAGGCACCGTCGGCCAGGAGGCCGGACCAGTACGCCAGGCCCTCCGGGTCCGACTCCCGGCCCAGCAGCGACTCGTAGGTGTGGTCCACCGCGGCCTCGTCGGGGGTGAACCGGGGCAGGGAGGTGACGGTGACGGTGTCGGTGTCGGTGCGTCCCTGGCCGTCGTCCACGGTGAGCTCGAAGGTCAGGACGGCCGGGGTGTCGGGCATCGTGAAGGTGGGCTGCGCCGTGGTGGCCCCGGCCAGCGTCACCGCCGGCCCCGCCGTCTGGGTCCAGCTGTGGCCCAGGGTCGTCCCGTCGTCGGGATCGGCGGAGCCGGTCCCGTCCAGGGTGACCACCGTGCGCTCCACCGCGTCGGCGTCGTCCCCGGCACCGGCGGTCGGGGCGCCGTTGACCCGGATGGCCACGGTGTCGGTATCGGTTCCGCCCCGCCCGTCGGACACGGTGAGGGTGAAGGTCAAGGTGGTGGGGCCGTCGGGGGCGGTGAAGGTGGGCGAGGCGGTGGTGGCGCCGGTGGGAGTGACGGTGGGGGTGCCGCCGGTCTGGGCCCACGAGTAGCCGAGGACGTCGCCGACGTCGCCGTCGGTGGAGCCGGCGCCGGTGAGGGTGACGGTGTCACCCAGGTTCACCAGCCGGTCGGGGCCGGCGTCGGCGTTCGGGATGGAGTTCACCGTGACCT
This sequence comes from Acidimicrobiales bacterium, assembly GCA_035630295.1. NCBI lineage: Bacteria > Bacillati > Actinomycetota > Acidimicrobiia > Acidimicrobiales > Acidimicrobiales bacterium. The sequence continues at coordinate 178,768 of DASQKY010000042.1, forward strand.
GCACGGTGTCGGTGTCGGTGCGGCCCTGGCCGTCGTCGACGGTCAGCTCGAAGGTGAGCGTGGCCGGCCCGGTCGGGGCGGTGAAGGTGGGCTGGGCGGTGGTCGCACCGCTCAGGGTGACGGCCGGACCGGTGGTCTGGACCCAGGAGTAGCCGAGGGTGGTGCCGCTGTCCGGGTCGGACGACCCGCGGCCGTCGAGGGTGACGGCGGCTCCGTCGTTGACGGCCTGGTCGGGCCCGGCGTCGGCCTCGGGCGGGCCGTTGACCCGGGTGGTCACGGTGTCGGTGTCGGTGCCGCCCCGCCCGTCGTCCACGGTGAGCTCGAAGGTGAGGGTGGCCGGCCCGGCCGGGGCGGTGAAGCTCGGCGTCACCGTGGTGGCCCCGGTGAGGGTCACGGCGGGCCCGGCGATCTGGACCCACGAGTAGCCGAGGACGTCGGTGACATCGGGGTCGGAGGAGCCGGCACCGCTCAGGTTCACGGTGTCACCGGTGTTGGCCAGCTGGTCACCCCCGGCCGCCGCCGTGGGTCGGCGGTTGATGGAGATCTCCACCGTGTCGGTGTCGGTGCGCCCCTCGCCGTCGGACATGGTGAGGCTGAAGGTCAGCGGGACGGCCGACGCCGGAGCGGTGAAGGTGGGCGAGGACGTGTCCGGCCCGATGAGGATGACCGTGGGCCCGGCCGTCTGGGTCCAGGCGTAGGTGAGGGTGTCCCCGGCGTCGGGGTCCGACGACCCGGTGCCGTCCAGGGTCACGGTCTCGCCCTGGACCGCCAGCTCGTCGGGACCGGCGTCGGCGTCGGGCGGGCCGTTGACCCGGGTGGTCACGGTGTCGGTGTCGGTGTCGGTGCCGCCCCGCCCGTCGTCCACGGTGAGCTCGAAGGTCAGGGTGGCCGGGCCCTCGGGGGCGGTGAAGCTCGGGGTGTCGGTGTTGGCGCCCGTGAGGGTCACAGCCGGGCCGGCCGTCTGGACCCACGAGTAGCCGAGGACGTCGAGGGGGTCGGGGTCGGACGACCCGGTGCCGTCCAGCTCGGCCAGGTCGTCCTTGTTGACCACCTGGTCGGGCCCGGCGTCGGCCTCGGGCGGCTCGTTGACGGTGATGGCCACGGTGTCGGTGTCGGTGCGCCCGTCGCCGTCGTCCACCGTGAGGGTGAAGGTGAGCGTGGTCGACGCCGCCGGGGCGGTGAAGGTGGGGCTGTCGGTGTCGGCCCCGGTGAGGGTCACGGTGGGGCTGCCGCCGGTCTGCACCCAGGAGTGGGCGAGGACGGTGCCGCTGTCCGGGTCGCTCGACCCGCTGCCGTCGAGGGTCACCGTGGACTCGGCCAGGACGGTCTGGTCGGGCCCGGCGTCGGCCTCGGGCGGGCCGTTGACGGTGATGGTCACGGTGTCGGTGTCGGTGTGGGGGCCGACCCCGTCGTCGTCGACGGTGAGGGTGAAGGTGAGGGTGGCCGGTCCGGCCGGGGCCTCGAAGGAGTGTGCGACGGTGTCGGCCCCGGTGAGGGTCACGGTGGGGCTGCCGCCGGTCTGGGCCCAGCTGTAGGTGAAGGGGTCGTCCTCGGGGTCGCTGGAGCCGGTGCCGTCCAGGTCGACCTCGTCACCGGCGTTGACCAGCTGGTCCTCGCCGGCGTCGGCCTGGGCCGCGGCGTTGGGCGGCGGGACCACGGCGATGGTGGTGGTGTAGGTGGTCTGGCCGCCGTCCTTGTCGGTGATGCGGCCCCGGATCACGTGGTCGCCCAGGGTGGACAGGTACGAGGCCGGCACCGTGGCCGAGGCCGAGGTCGAGCCGCCGGCGTAGGTCCCGTTCCCGACCTCGAAGTCGCTGTCGTCCTCGAAGTCGTAGGAGTGCCGGAGCCCGGCGGTGACGTCCGCGGCCGACGGGTCGGCCTGGCCGGCGAAGGACACCGTGCCGTCGCCGCCCAGGACGACGTCGCCGCCGTCGCCGAAGGTGGCCGTGGGGACGACGTTGGTGATGGTCAGGGTGGTGGCCGTCGAGGTGATGACGGCCGACCCCGCCGTGGCCCGGACGCGGACCGACGACGAGTCGGGCCCGTCGCCCAGCCCGATGCCGGCCAGGGTTGCGGCGCTGACGGTGGGGCTCTGGCCGGTGGCGTCGTCGTACTGGCCGTCGCCGTCGACGTCCCACTCGTAGGTGGCCCCGGACACGTCGGGCGTGGTCGAGCCGGCCAGGGTCACCGGCGAGCCCTCGGCGGCGGTGTAGGGCCCGCCGGCGCTGGCCGTGGCCGTGGTCAGCGAGAGGGACCAGCCGCCGGCGATCTGGCCGATGTCGCCGCCGGCGTCGTCGTAGACGTAGAGGCTCCAGGTGCCGTTGGGGCTGGTGCCGTCGAGGGTGGCCAGGGTCGTGCCCCAGGGCTCGGCCGGGGCCGGGGCCGGGAGGTTGTCGGGGATCTCGTCGTCGAACCGGGACGGCTTGTAGGGCCCGGTGGTGATGGGGGCGGACTGGCCGATGCCGCCTGCGGCCTCGTCGCTGAAGGTCAGGTTCACGTTGGAGGTCGGGCTGCTCCCACCGGGCCCGACATCGCCCATGAGGAGGGTGTCGGCCCCGTTGGGCGCCACCAGCACGACGTCGAGGTCGCGGATGAGGGTGTGCGACAGGCCGGTCAGCGTCACGTCGACGTCGGTCACCACCCCGCCGGCCCCGGCCACGACGATGTTCGACGGGTACGGGTACGAGGCCCCGAGGGTGGGGCCGCTGGCCGGGACGGTGATCGGGAAGGTGTTGGCCCGGGAGTCGTCGTCCTGGATGCGGATCTCACCCGTGGTCGGCGAGCCCAGGGTGGCGCCGCCGGTGGGGGAGCTGAGCGTGATGGGGACCAGCTCGTCGGTGCTCTCCTCCACGGCGTCCTGGGTGATGGGCACGTCGACGGTGCGGCTGGTCTGGCCGTCGGCGAAGGAGACGGTGGTGGCCACCGGGGTGTAGTCGGAGCCGGCGGTGGCCGAGCCGGCGCCGGTGGCGAAGGTGACGCCCACGGGGCCGTCGTCGCCGGTGACGCGGCTGATGGTCACGGTGGCCACGCCGCCGCCCTCGGTGCCGCGGTACTCGACCGCGCTCAGCTGGAGCTGGCCCGGGAAGGTGGAGACGCCGGTCTCGACGGTGAGGGTCCAGCCGCCGGCCAGGGTGCCGGCGTCGCCGTTGGCGTCGTCGGAGACGTACAGGTTCCAGGTGCCGTTGGGGTTGGTGCCGTTGAAGGAGGCGAAGGTGGTGCCGTAGGGGCCGGCGGGAGCCGGGGGGTCCCAGTCGTCGCCGGTGAAGCCCGTGGCGTTGTTGGTCGGCTTGTAGGTGCCGGAGCCGATGCCGCTGACGTTGTTCACGGCGGCGGGGACGGTGCCGGCGGCGGCGTCGTCGAAGGTCGGGGAGGTGTTGCTGATCGGCGCGTTGCTGCCGGCGTCGGAGACCACCACCACCGTCTGGCCGCCCGGGCCGACCAGGAGGACGTCGAGGTCGGTGCCAAGGGTGTGGCTGAGGTTGTTGAGCTTCACCGTCACCTTGGTGGTCACACCGGTCAACCCGCTGATGGTCACGGGCGACGGGTACAGGCTGGCGGGGCTGTGGTCGGGGGCCGCCGTCCCACCAGCCGGGATGGCCATGGACGTGGTGTTGCTGACGGTCTGGGTGGCGGCCCCGGCGGGCGCCGGCGGGACCCCCAGGACGAGCAGGGTGGCGGCCAGGGCCGCCAGGGTGGCGGCCGCGGTGGCCCGCAGCAGGTGCCCCGGACGCGACCTGGTGGGACGGACCTCGGTCCCCCGTTCCCGCATGTACTTCCTCCACATCCGCGCCGCAAGCGACAGGTGTCGCCCGACGAAAGGTACTGTGTCGGGGCGCCGTGGGCCCACGGGACGTCACGTCCAGTGAAGATCCCGCCGTGCACCCGTGCTGGCGCGACGCCCCCGTCATCGCCCGGGAGGGGCCTCGTCCCGTCACGCCCCTGAGGCACCGGCCGGTAGCGTCGACCGGACCGGGGGACGCGCCCCCGGTCGCCGGGCAGACGAGGAGAGGCACGTGGTCGATGCCGTGGTGGTGGGGGCCGGGCCCAACGGCCTGGCCGGTGCCGTGGCCCTGGCCCAGCAGGGCCTCGAGGTCACCGTCCTGGAGGCCCACGAGGCCATCGGTGGCGGCACCCGCACCGAGGAGCTGACCGTCCCCGGCCTGCTGCACGACGTGTGCTCGGCCGTGCACCCGCTCGGCGTGACGTCGCCCTTCTTCGCCTCCCTCCCCCTCGACGCCCACGGCCTCCGCTGGCGGTGGCCCGAGGTCGACCTGGCCCACCCGCTCGACGGCGGGCGGGTGGCGGTGATGGTGCAGGACCTCGACCGCACCGCCGCCGGCCTGGGGCCAGATGGCCCGGCCTGGCACCGCACGTTCCGGCGCCTGTCGGAGGGCTTCGACGCCCTGGCCCTCGACGTCCTGCAGCCCATCGTCCACGCTCCCCGCCACCCGCTGGCCCTGGCCGGCTTCGGCACCAAGGCCCTGCTCCCGGCCACCACCCTGGCCCGCCGGTGGAAGACGGAGGAGGCCCGCGGGCTCTTCGCCGGCATCGCCGCCCACGTCATCCAGCCGCTGGATCGACCCACCACCGCGGCGGCTGGCCTGCTGCTGGCCGCCGCCGGCCACCACCGGGGCTGGCCCGTGGCCGAGGGCGGCTCCCGGGCCATCACCGACGCCCTGGCCGGCCTGCTCCGCAGCCTGGGCGGCACCATCCGGACCGGCGCGCCGGTCCGGTCGCTGGCCGAGTTGCCGCCCCACCGGATCGCCCTGCTCGACGTGTCGCCCCGGTCGATGGTGGAGCTGGCCGGCGACGCGCTGCCGCCCCGGGTGCGCCGGGCCTACCAGCGCTTTCGCTACGGTCCCGGCTCGTTCAAGCTGGACCTGGCCGTGGAGGGGGGCGTGCCCTGGACGGCCGAGGTCGCCCGCCGGGCCGGCACCGTCCACCTGGGGGGCACGTTTGAGGAGGTGGCCGCGGCCGAGGCCGAGGTGCACCTCGGGCGCGTGTCCGAGCGGCCGTTCGTGCTGGTGGCCCAGCAGCACGTGGCCGACCCCACCCGGTCGGTGGGCGACGTCCACCCGGTGTGGACCTACGCCCACGTGCCCCACGGCTACGACGGGGACATCAGCGAGGCCATCCTGGCCCAGCTCGAGCGGTTCGCCCCCGGGGCGCGTGAGCGCATCGTGGGCCGCCACGCGGCCGGGCCCACGGCCCTCCAGGCCGACAACGCCAACTACGTCGGCGGCGACATCGCCACCGGCGCCAACGACCCCCTGCAGGTCGTGTTCCGGCCCCGGATCGGCGGCGACCCCTACGCCACCGGGATCCCGGGCGTGTACCTGTGCTCGGCCGCCACCCCGCCGGGCGGTGGCGTGCACGGCATGAGCGGCTTCCACGCCGCCGCCACCGCCCTCCGCCACCTGCGCCAGGGGGACCGGGCCGGGGCGGACGATCACGTGGCGTGACGGCGAGGCTCCGGGCGTCGCTCAGGCGTAGCCGACCGACGAGGCCCGGTTGTCCATGGAGCTCAGGTTGAGGAGGGTCCCGCCGGCGCCGTCGTGGGCCTCGTTGTCGCCGGTCAGGTTGATGTTGTCGAAGTGCTTGATGACGCCGCACGACCGCTGACGGGTGGAGCTGATGAGGTTGTTCCAGGGGTCGTTGGTGGCGAAGGCGATGCTGCCGTCGCAGCTGCCGCCCACGTCCAGGATGGCGCCGGCCCCCCCGCTGTTGGCGTAGTGGGTGGCGACCACGCTCAGGAGCGAGCGGTTGGACAGCTCCTCGGGGTCGACCCAGTCGCAGTCGAGGGTGGAGGTCGCCCCGTTCTGCACGTCCTCGATGGCCAGCGTCTCGGTGGTGCACAGCTCGACCAGGTCGAAGGAGGCGGCCGGGGCCGGGGCCTGGGCCACGACGGCCACCGGGGTGGCGCTGACCGCGGCGACGGCGGCGATGCGGGCGACGGTGGGGCGGGTGCGGGCGGTTCGGGACATGTGGCTTCCTTGGTGGGTCGGCGGGTGATGTGGGGGACCTGGGAGGAGGAGCTGGGCCCCGGCGGTCACTGGGCCGGGCGGATGGCGACCTCTTGGTACACGGTGAGGGCAGGGTCGGCGATGCTGGCGCCGGCGCCCTTGCGGGTGATCGAGCGGACGGTGGCGGTGGCCGGGTCGACCACGGCCTCCAGCTGCCCGCCGTCAGGGGCCGAGGCGACGATCACGACCCCCGAGGGGCTGCCGGCGCGGCCCGGGGCCGAGCCGAGGACCTCCACCCCCAGGGAGTCCAGGATGTCGAAGAGCGCAGCCCGTGTGGGCCCCGGCGGCAGGGGGGTGGTGAGCACCTCCAGGACGTACCGGACCAGGGTGAGCCCGCTGGGCCGGGGGGCCACCTGCTGGCGCATGGCGTCGAGCAGGGCGGCGGGGTCCTCCGGCAGGGCGGAGACCTCGTCGGGGGTCAGGCCGCCGACGAGCAGGTCGCGTGGTGTGTCGTAGACCTCCGGGTCGGGGCTCGGGGTGCCCGGGGGGTCCGAGGTGGCGAGGACGTCGACGCGGCCCTGCCCGTCGCCGGCGATCTGCTGGACCTGGCGCTGCTCCGGCACGTCGTCGGGCGACTGCTCCGGGCTGCGGAGGAGGTCGACCCAGACGTAGAGGACCTCGCCCTCGGAGAGGCGGGACCCCGGCTGGTCCCGGGCCACAGCCCCCAGCTCGGCCAGGGTGACGCGGGCCCCCGGCTCCGCGGTGGTGGCCGTGGCCAGCTCGTCCTCGCCGGCCGGGTGCCGCTGGACGACCAACAGCGCGACCAGCAGGACGCAGGCCACCACGGCCAGGGAGGCGACCAGCGGACGGCGGTCCGGGGTCGGTCGCAGGCCGGGCCGGCCGGCCGGGCCCATGTCGATGCGCCGCTGGACCTCGGCCCAGATGCGGTCCTCGACCTCGGGCGCCATCTGGCCGTCGTCGTCGTGGTTGGTCGGTCGGCGTCGCCGGGGGCCGATCATGGCGGCCCGCGCCGCGCGGCGCGAACCGTCCCCGCGCTTGCCCCTCTGGCGGTGTGCACCCGTTCACCCCTTGCCCGACCCAGACCCCCACCACTCGTCCTCGACCATCAGAGCACAACGATGGTCCCTTGTCATGCGGTCTCACCCGGGAGTGAGCCCCCCGCCCGGGGCCCGCCCCGCCCCGCCGGCCCGGGTGGCCCCTCCGATGCCCCCTCAGGCCACGCCGGCCGTGGGCTGGGGCTCGTGGCGCTGGGCGTGGCGGTCATAGGCCCAGCCCGGGCCCCGGAACACGAAGCCCAGGCGGTCCGACCAGGTCTCCGACCGAGCCACGTCGCGCAGGATGTCGACGTGCTCGTGGGTGGCGATGCGGGCCGGGTTGAAGGTGTCCACGTTCTTGGTCAGGCCGTAGGTGACGGGCTCGCCCTCCCGCTCGAAGGTGCCGAACAGCCGGTCCCAGAGGATGAGGATGCTGCCGTGGTTGCGGTCCAGGTACTGCCGGTTGCTCCCGTGGTGCACCCGGTGGTGGGAGGCGGTGTTGAACACCTCCTCGACGGGGCCCAGCTTGGGGACCGCCTCGGTGTGGATCCAGAACTGGTAGATGAGGTTGACGCCGCGGGCCGTCTCGATCACCGCCGGGCGGACGCCCAGCAGGCTCATCACCCCGTAGGGCACGAACATGCCGAAGACGTCGGCCACCGGTTGCCGGAGGGCGGTGGAGAGGTTGTAGCGCTCGCTGGAGTGGTGGACCACGTGGATGGCCCACAGCCACCGCGTCTCGTGCATGAGCCGGTGGTTCCAGTAGTAGATGAAGTCCCAGGCCAGGATGGCGCCGGCCACCGCCAGCGGCCCGGTGCCGAGGTCGCGCCGGGCCCCGTGGCGCGACCACAGGCGCGTGGCGGCCGTGCGCGACGCCCAGGTGGTGGCTCCCGCCGTCACCCCGGCCGCCACCGCGGTGGCGCCGGCCGAGGAGGCCACCTTCCGGGCCAGGCGGGCCATGCGCCGCCGCCGGTCGCGCCCGGGCGGGAGCTCGCCCTCCCCCGGGGGGGCGAGCTCGGCAGCGCCGGCCGCCTCGTCGCCGCGGGCCGGGGGGAGGGTGCCGGCCTCGGGCAGGCCGTCGGTGCCCCGGCGGGCCAGCACGTCGGCCACGGTGGTGACGGCGGCGGCCCCCACGGCGGTGGCCACCAGGGCCTTGCCGTAGCGGCCCTTGCCGGGGACCACGGGCGAGAGCACCTTCCCCAGGGCGAGGGGCACGACCAGGCTGCCCACGCCCATGGACAGGCTGGCCAGCGTGTCGCGCCGCTCGTAGTCGCCGGCGCTGGGGGGCCGGCCGGCGGCGGCCTGGCGCTTGAGGTAGAGGTGCTCGGCCCCCATGCTCCCGAAGTAGAACGGGATGGCGGCGACGGTGAGATCCACGGTGTCCCCCTGGTGAACGGACCGGCGTCCATGGTGCCACCACCCGCCGCCCCGGACCCAGGGGCGCCCTAGGGGCGTCGCCGGGCGCCGAGGCCGATGAGGCGTTGGTAGACGGTCGGGGGCAGGCGGGCCAGCACGTCGATGGCGTGGCCGTCGGGGCCGATCATGGCCCGACGCTTGTCGAGCTGGACGGCCCGGACGATGACCCGGGCCGCCTTCTCGGGGCTGGTGATGAACAGCTTCTCGAAGTCCTGGCGAGCCTGCTCGGGATCGGAGCCGATGTCGACCAGGCTGGCGTGCATCCGGGCGTTGCGGGCGATGTTGGTCCTGATGCCCCCCGGGTGCACGGTGGTGGCCGACACGCCGCAGCGGGCCATGTCGAGCTCCAGCCGCAGGGCCTCGGTGAAGCCCCGCACCGCGAACTTGGCCGCGTTGTAGGCCGACTGCGAGGGGATGCCGATCAGCCCGAAGACGCTGGAGACGTTGACCACGTGCCCCTCGCCGGACGCCTTCAGGTGGGGCAGGAACGCCTTGGTGCCGTGGACGACGCCCCAGAAGTTGACGCCCATGAGCCACTCGATGTCCTCGTAGGGCATGGCCTCCACCGTGGCCCCCAGGGCCACGCCGGCGTTGTTGACGACCAGGTTCACCCGCCCGTGGCCCTCCACCACGTCGTCGGCCCAGGCGTGGACGGCGTCGCGGTCGGCCACGTCCACCGCCGCGGTGGTCACGGTCACGCCCCGGGCCTGGGCCCGATCGGCCGTCTCGGCCAGGCCGGCCTCGTCGACGTCGGAGAGGGCGAGGTGGGCGCCTCGCCGGGCCAGGTCCAGGGCCAGGGCCCGCCCGATGCCGGAGGCGGCCCCGGTGACGGCGGCCACCCTGTCGTCGAAGTGCTTCACCGGGCGACCTCCAGGTTCGGGGACCGGCCGGTGCACTCTGGCCGGGGTCGGCTCCCCGGGAAAATCGGGGGCGGGGCGCGCCCGGGGGCGCGTACGGTGCCCCGCACGGTCCGGTGACCGACCCGGGCGGTGACGGCGAGGCGCAGCCCCGTCATCGCCTGCCGGTCCTCACCGGATCCCGGGCACCCCCGGGGCGGACGCGGCCTCCCGCGCCGCGCCGCCACCGGGGCCCGGCCACCCGGCGGCCACCCGGCGGGCCCGGTGGCGCGACCATGGGCCGGTGACCGGCGAGCGGAGCGACGGTGGGTCGGTGGATGGTGGGGGGATCGGTCCGGGCGGGCCGAGCCCCGCCGGCGGGGGCGGCCCGGTCCGTGGGGGCGGGGCGCCACCGTGGCGCGTCGATGCCGGGCTGGCCCGGGAGCTGGCCGAGCTGGTCGGCTGGGACCCCGGCGACGGCCCCGGCGCCCTGGTGGCCGCCCTGGCCGCCCGGGTCCCGGCGGGGACGACGGCCAAGCTGGCGGCCGTGGCCGCCGGCCAGGTGCCACCGGGGGCCGACCCCGAGGCCATCGCCCGGCAGATCGTCACCGACCGGGTCGAGGGCCGGCCCACGCCGGCCTGGTCGTGCTGGGCCCTGTGCACGGTCCTGGCCGCCCTGGTCGACACCATGGGCGGGGGCGGCGCCCGGGTCGTCGCCCTGCGCCGCATCGACGGGCGGGCCCCCGAGGTCGACCTCCACTCGGTGGTCCTCGTCCCCCACGCCGGGGCGACGTTGCTCTGCGACCCCTACTTCGCCGCCGTCGTGGGCGGTCCCGGCACCCCCCAGCGGGAGCGGGCCCACCTGGGGGTCTGGGCCCAGCGCACCGACGAAGCCGACGGCCGGTGGACCTACGAGGTGGGCCACGGGCGCTGGCGCCACCGGCTGCGCTACCGCGTGCTCGGGCCCGCCCTGGATCGGGGCGACGTGCGGGCCTGCTGCGCCATCTCGGTGGTCCACTCCGGGGTGCCCCCCACCCCGTTCGCCGGGCTGTGGCGGGACGACCTGGCCGTCGACGCCCACACCCACAGCGGCGGGGGGTGCGCGGTGCGAGAGTGGCGGCGGGCCGGCCCCGACGCCGTGTGGGAGGGGGAGGTGACCCTGACCGAGCACCCGGACTGGGCCGCGGCCACCGCCGATCTCGCCACCCGCACCGGCATCGCCGTGCGCTGAGCGGAGGGGCGACCGAGGCCCTCGGCCGCCCCCGTCCTCAGCCCGGCGTGGCGACGGGGCAGATCCGGGCCAGGGCCCGGGCCGCGGTCCGGAGCGGGTGGTGGCCGCTGGAGAGCCACCGGTTGGTCACCACGGCGTGCTGGTCGCTCGACACCGGCACCTCGGCGCCGCAGGGGCGGCTGATGGCGGCCCGGACGCCGACGGCGGTGGCCTCGCCGGTGCGCCCGAAGGCCAGGGCGGCCCGGCGGGTGGCGGCGCCGTCGGACCCCTCGAGCCGGGCGGCCCAGTGGGCCACGCCGGCGGCGTCGCCGGCCCGCCCCAGGTAGGTCCGGTAGAGCAGCTCGGCCAGGCCCTCGGGGGCGCCACCGCTGTGGACCCCCGCCTCGGGGGTGGCGACGAGCCGGGCCAGCAGGTCCTCGGCGGCCAGGCCCCCGGCCAGCCGGCCGGCCCAGTAGCTGCGGCCCGACGGGTCGGCCGGCCGGTCGAGGACGGCGGCGTAGGCCTGGTCGACGACGCGGCCCTGGGCCTCGCCGCTGCGGGCCACGGCATCGGCCACGGCCGCCCGGGCGGCGCCGCGGTCGAGCCGGTCGAGCCAGTGGGCCAGGCCGCCGGCGTCCACGCCCCGGCCCAGGAGCACGTCGTAGGCCCGGCGCACGAAGACCTCGTCGTGGCTGACGACCCGGAAGGTGCGGGTCACCGGCTCGGCCGCCTCCCAGTTGTCGTCGCCGCCCTGGCTGGCGGTGACGGCGCAGGTCCCCGACCCCTCCAGGGTGACCTCGTCACCGTCGATGGAGCAGGCCCCCTCGGCGGTGAGGTCGACGGCCAGCTCCGAGAAGGCTTCGGCGGTGACGGTGAAGGGTGGGTCGCCCTCGATCCGGTCGGGGAGGGGATCGAAGTTGATGGCCTGGTCGGCCTGGGCGATGGTGAGGGTTCCCGAGAACGGGGTGGCCGAGGTCAGCTCCTCGTCCAGGGCGACCGACACGGCGTAGGTGCCGGCGTCCGTGGGGACGGTGGAGCCGCCGTCGTAGGTGACGACGGTGTCGAGGCCCGAGGGGTCGGTGGTCACGGTGACCGGGCGGGGCGTGCCGTCGTAGGCCTGGTCCAGGCCGGTGACCGAGATGGTGGCCGGGCTGGCGTCGAAGCTGACGGTGAGGGGGGCCGGGGCCTTGTTGGGATCGGCGGCGACCGAGCCGGTCTCCTGGAAGTGGCCGTCCAGCGAGGCCGGGAGGACGTCGAGGAAGGGCTGGGGGAACCGGCGCCATCCGGCCAGGTTGGGAGGGTTGTCGGTGCGGAGCACGAAGTCGGGCGTGACGGTGAAGCTGACGTTGGTGCCCTCCTCGGCCACGCTGGCGTCCGCGACGGTGAAGGTGGCCACGGTGGTGCCCTCCGCCGGGGTGGACCACACGTGGCTGCCCGAGGTGAACAGGGCGTAGGACACGGTGGCCTCGACCCGGCCGGTGTCGGCGGCGTCCACGACGACCACCGGGTCGGCCACCTTGACGCGGTAGTTGCCCTGGGCGATGTTGCCCAGCTCGAAGGCGCCGGAGTAGGCGACCCGGGCCGCGCCGGTCGCGGCGTTGTACTGGGCCGAGGTGACGGTGGGGAACACGAACCCGTCGGCGGTCTTGGTGGCCGGGGCGGTGGTCGCCTGCGCCGGGGCCAGGCTGCTGCTGGTGAAGGCGTGGGCGGACACCTTCCAGGTCAGCCCGACCGGCACCGCGGCGCCGGAGGGCGCCGGGGCCGCGCCCACCAGGGCCGCCGCCGTGGCCAGGGCCAGGGCCAGCAGGGCGCCGAGGGCCCGGGGCGCCGATCGGCGGTCGGTGGGGTGCAGCATGGTCATCGATCTCCTGATGGGTTCGTCGCCTGAGCCACCCAGGCGTGTAAGGCTTGCCTATCACACGACGGTGGGCGGCCGGCAAACCTGACCCCCACCTGAAAGGGCAATCTGCACGGCCCGTGCGAGTTGCCGTACGCTCATGGCGCACGTCACACCACTGGAGGGCCGTGACAATGAGCGTTCTGACCACCGATGCCCCGAGCCCGGATCACGCCGACGGCGAGACCGGGACGGCGGGCCCCCACCTCGGCTGGGCCGTGGCCGGCCTGTCCGCCGGGGCCGCCGCCATCCACTTCGCCATGGTGCCGGGCCACGCCGACGGCAGCCTGGTCGACCCCATCGGCTTCGCCGTGGTCGGCTGGTTCCAGCTCCTCGTGGCCGCGGCCATCATGGCCGACCGGGCCGGGCGCAACCTCTACCGCGTGGCGGTGGTGGGCAACCTGGCCGTCCTGGGCCTGTGGCTCTGGAGCCGCACCGCCGGGCTGCCGGTCGGGTCCCACTCGGGCACGGCCGAGGACTTCGGCACCGTCGACGGCATCACCGCCCTCCTGGAGGTGGGCGTGATCCTGGTGGCCGCCCGCATCCTGCTGGCCCCCGCCGGGCAGCGGGTGGCCCGGGGCCGCATCGCCCCGGTGCTGGCCGCGGTGGCCGCCCTGGGGCTGGCCACCACCGCCATCACCTCCACCGACGCCGCCGAGCACGGCGGCGCCGACCACGGCCACGGCGAGGAGGCGGCCGCCGGCCACGCCCACGGCGAGGACCCCGCGGCCCACACCACCCTCATGACCGAGATCGACCAGAGCCGCTGCGACGAGGGCTTCAACATCCCGGCCTACTGGGAGGAGACCAGCTACCTGGGCATCGACACCTACCAGGGCGGGGCCATGGCCGGTGACGAGCACGCCCACGACAGCGCGGGGGCGACCGCCGAGCCCGACCCCACCGAGGGCAAGGGCTCGCCCGACCTCGACCGCCTCGTCGGCCTGACCACCCTCGCCTCCGGCGGCGAGATCGCCGCCGCCCAGCTGGTGGCGGCCCTGGGCGAGGTCGACGACGAGACCTACGACGCCTGGCTGTGGTGGCTCCGCAGCTCCGGCACCGTCGGCGGCAGCCACGAGCACGCCGCCTCCGCGGCGCCCGGCGACTCCGGCGGCCACGGCGGCCACGCCGGCCCCCAGCCGTGGGCGGCCATGACCGATCCGGCCCAGTGCGCCCAGCTCGAGGACGAGATCGACCTGGCCCGCGAGACCGCCCTCCGCCACCCCACGGCGGCCGACGCCGTCGAGGCCGGCTACATGCGGGTCACGCCCTACGTGGCCGGCATCGCCGCCCACTACATGAACTTCGACCTGGTCGACGGCACCTTCGACATCGAGGGGCCCGAGATGCTCCTCTACGACGGCAACGAGCCCGACGCCCACATCGTCGGCCTGAGCTACTACATCAACCAGGAGGGCACGGCCGAGCCCACCCAGGGCTTCACCGGCGCCAACGACCACTACCACCGCCACGTCGGTCTGTGCGTCGGTGCCGGCGGCGTGATCGGCGACAGCACCACCACCGAGGAGGACTGCGCCGCTCGGGGTGGCACCAAGGCCAACGGCTCCAAGGGCTGGATGGCCCACGCCTGGGTGGTGCCCGGCTGCGAGAGCCCGTGGGGCGTGTTCAGCGCCGCCAGCCCGACCCTCGACGGGGCCCTGCCCGAGGAGTCGGGCCAGAACGACGGGGGCTGCTCGGCCAGCGGCGTCCGCCAGCGCTACGACATGGGCGAGGCGCTGGCCACCGAGCCCATCAGCAACGACGGGGGCTGAGCAGCCCCTCTCCGGCGGCCGAGGGGGCCGGGCCCTAGCCGGTCCGGCCCTCGGCCTCCCGGGCCGCCATGCGGGCCCGGACCTCGGGCCGGCGCAAGGGCGGCACCGTCTTGGGCGGCTGACGTCGGTCGGGCAGCTGGGCCAGCAGGTGGCCGGTGGCGTGGGCCACCGCGGCCACCGCCTCGTCGAAGGCCTCCTGGGTGGCGGGCGTGGGGGCTCGCACCCCGCTGACCTTGCGCACGTACTGGAGGGCGGCGGCGTCGATCTCCTCGGCGGTGGCCGGAGGTTCCAGGCCCCGCAGGGTGGTGATGTTGCGGCACATGCCCCCAGCCTCGCAGCCGCGACGCCGGTCCGCGCCCCCGGGGCCCGACGGGCCGGTGTCAGCCCCGCCCGAGGTCGGCGGTGGGGGCGATGGCCCGCTCGCCGTAGGCGGCCAGCGACGCGGCCGGGTCCGAGAGGAAGGCGAAGGACGGCACCACCACCCGGTCGACGCCCAGGGCGGCCAGCTCCTCGGCCGCCCCCACCGGGTCCTCGCCCATGAGGCCGGCGCTGCCGGCCGTCACCTCGAGGTCGTCGGGGTCGCGCCCGCAGGCCACCGCGGTCTGCCGGGCGATGTCGATGAGCTCCCCCAGGTCGCCCTTGCCGGGGAAGAAGCCGTCGCCCAGGCGCCCGGCTCGCTCGGCGGCCCGGCGGCTGTGGCCCCCGACGTGCACCGGCACCCGCCCGCGGGGCGGCTTCGGGTTGACGCTGGCCCCGGTGAAGCGGACGTGCTCGCCGGCGTGCTCGGCGTGGTCGCCGTCCCACAGGGCCCGCATCACCGCCACGTACTCGTCGGTGCGGGCACCGCGCCCCTCGAAGGGCACGCCCAGGGCGTCGAACTCCTCCCGGAGCCAGCCCACCCCGATGCCCAGCTCCACCCGGCCGCCGGCCAGGGCGTCCAGGGTGGCCAGCTCCTTGGCCAGGATGACCGGGTTGCGCTGCGGCAGGATCAGGATGCCGGTGCCCAGGTGGATGCGCTCGGTGACCGCCGCCACCCAGGTGAGCCAGATCAGGGGGTCGGGCAGGTCGGTCTCCGCGGCCATGACCATCTTGCCGGAGCGGTCGTAGGGGTACTCGCTCTGGTAGCCGTCGGGGAAGATGACGTGCTCGACGGTCCACAGCGACTCGAACCCGGCCGCCTCGGCGCCCTGCGCCAGCTCGACCAGCCCGTCGCGGCCCGCGAAGCGCATGGTGTTGGAGAAGACGATCCCGAACTTCACGAGGCCTCCCGGAGCTCGACGGCCCGGCGACCCTAGGCCGCGGTGTCGGGGTCCCGCGGCCAGGTGCCCGTGGCGGAGACGCCCAGTCCCCGCAGCAGGGCCCGGATGCCCAGCTCGAAGTCCTGGGCCGCCTCGGTGGGGTCGAAGCGGTGGGTGAAGGTGCGGACGCCGAGCTCCGGGGCATCGGCCGGGGCGCAGTCGGTGCTGAGCAGGCGGGTCCGGTAAGCCTCGGGCCGCTCCCCCATCCGCTCCCGGTAGCGCACCTCGCCGGCCTCCTGGACGATGAAGCCCATGCTGAACCGGGTGATGGTGTTGGTCACCTGGGGGATGTCCTCGTCGGCCACGCCCGCGGCCCGGCACAGGTCGAAGGCGACCCGCACCACCTCGGCCCAGTTGCCCTTGGGGAGGGGCCGGCTGGCCACCAGGGGCGCCAGGTTGGGGTGCTCCAGGAGGACGCGCCGGTGGTGGAGGGCGACGTGGACCATGATCTCCATGGGCTCGGTCGGCAGGGGCTCGGGCACGGCGTGGAGCCGGGCGGCCTCGTGGTCGACGATGGCGTCGAACAGGGCGGCCTTGTCCTCGAAGTACCCGTAGACGGTCATGGGGTCGACGGCCAGGGCCCGGCCCAGGTTCCTCATGGTCAGGCCGTCGAGGCCCCGCTCGTCGATCACCGCGATGGCGGTGGCGATGATCGCCTCGCGGCTGAGGGTGCGCCGGTCTCTCCCTCGAGGCTCGGTGTCGCCAGTGGCCATCTGTCCTCCGGTCGTGGCCCGTCGTCGGGCCCCAGCCTGTCATGGGAGGAGCATCGATGGTCACATCGAAGTCTCTAAACCAATGTGAGTGGTAGAGGTGTTCAGTCCCGCCGACTGATCACGAGCGCATCGGCGCCCTGTCGCCGACCAGCCACGCCACCCGCCGGTCCCAGCGGGCCAGGGCCCTCTCGTCGATGGTGGCGGGGTGGCGACGGCCCATGGCCTCGGCCCCCTGGGCCCCGGCCAGGCGGGGCAGCATGGTGGCGGCCAGGCGCGGGTGGCGGGCCAGGCGGGAGGCCAGGGCCGGTAGCTCCGCCACGGGCACGGCGTCCCAGCGCTGGTCCAGGCCGCTGTGGGTCATCCGCTCGGTGACCAGCCCGGCCCGCAGCATGGTGCGGACGCCCTCGCCGCCCAGGGCCGAGCTCAGGCGGCGCAGGCCGTCGTAGGCGGCCAGCAGGCCCCCGAGCTCCCGCTGGAAGCGGGCTTGGTACCCCCACAGGACGGCCTCGTCGCCGGGGTCGTCGGCCCCGGCCACCGCTTCGGCCAGCACCCGCCCGGCGATGAGGCCCACCCCGATCCCCGAGCCGTGGGCCGGGAAGACCTGGCCGGCGGCCTCGCCCACCAGGGCCAGGCCGGGGGCCGTGAGGCGGGCGTAGGGCCGGCGGAGGGAGATGACACCGGTGCCGCTCTGGACCGGTTCGCCGATCCAGGGCTCCTGGGCCCGCACCGCGGCCAGCATCGCCGGGGCGTGCCCGTGACGACCGTCGGCCAGGCAGCCCACCAGCACCGACACGTGCTCGAAGTCCTCCGCCACCTTGATCGACCGGGTGGAGAAGCCCCCGTTGGTGCCGACCACGTTGACGGCGTCGCCGGCCTCCACCCCGAACCGGTTGAGGAAGCGCTTGGCCCCGTCGGTGTCGCCGATCCGCAGGTGGGAGTCGCTGGCCGAGCACAGCTCGTCCTTGCGCACCGGCGGGCACCACCGGTGCAGCACCGAGGACTCACGGCGCAGGGCCCCGCGCCGCCCCGAGGCATCGACGAACAGGGCCGCCTCCAGGCGGAGCGGGACGGGCGCCCCACCCACCGGTGCGGCCCGGAGGTCGAGGGCCACGATCCGCCCGTCGCGCTCCTCCACCTCCAGGTCCGAGGCCCGCTCCCACATCTCGACCCCGGCCTCGGCGCCCAGGCGCCGCAGGCGGGCGCCCAGGCGGGCCATGTCGACGCTCGGCACCGGGTTGTGGGTGACGGTCACCCCCCGGCGGCCGTCCGGATCGAAGAGGTGGAGCGCTCCCCCGTCGGACACCCGCTCGGGCGGCGCCGGCAGGGGGAGGTGGGCGCGGGCGACCTGCCAGTCGAGAAGGCCGTTGTGCCACTGGGCCCCGCCCTCGTCCAGGGCCCGCCGCTCGACCAGCACCACCGAGGACCCCTGAGCCGCCAGCTGGTAGGCGACGTTGGCCCCCGACGTCCCCGCCCCCAGGACGGCGACGTCGACCTTCACCGTCCTGCGCTGCACGGCCGGCAGGCTACGCCGGCGGCCGGGTCCGGGCCCGCCGGGCCGGGCTCAGCGACGCCAGAGCCGGCCGGAGCTGGGGGGCGCCTCCACCGGGATGCCGGCCTCGGCGGCCAGGGCCAGGACGGCGCGGGCCGACGGGTTGACCAGGAAGCGCCCGGCCACGTGCACGGTGGGGACGGTCTCGTTGCCGCCCGCCACCGCCCGCACCTGGGCCGCGGCGTCGGGGTCGTCCCAGATGTTCACCTCCCGGGGGGCCAGCCCGCCCTTGGCCAGCCGCCGGAGCAGGGTGGTGCAGAACGGGCACCCCGGCCGCCAGTAGACGACCACCTCCGGCCCGCCGACCGGCGGTTCCTCGACCTCCGGCCCACCGGCGGGCGCGGCCTCGGCCTCCTGCGGGCTGCCCGCAGGCCCGGGCCAGGCCTCGCCGGCCTCGTCCTGGGGGTCCGGGTCGGTCACGGGCGAGAGGGGGCGGAGGCGGGCGACGGGGCGCCGGGGACGGGCCGGTCCTCGGGGTCGACATCCTCGACCCGGCCATCGGGGCCGACCTCCTCGAGCCGGCCGTCGGCGTGGCGGGCGAAGCGGCCCCGCTCCGCCGGGTGGACCGGATCCTCGTCGGCCCAGGGCCAGCCCCCGAACTGCGTGCGCCGGTAGTCCTCGAAGGCCTGCTGGACCTCGGCCCGGGTGGTCATGACGAACGGCCCGTAGCGGGCCACCGGCTCGCCGATAGGGCGGCCCTGGAGCACCAGCACGTCGGCCCCGCCCGGGCTCGACACCTCCACCGGCCGGTCGGCCCGCACCACGGCGCCGACCTCGATGGGCAGCGGGTCGTCGTGGCCGGCCACCTCCAGGGCCTGGCCGTCGAACACGTACAGGGTGCGGACGGTGTCGGGCCCGGCGGCCGGCGGCATCGTCCAGGCCGCGCCCGGCTCCAGCCGGACGTGCCAGATGGCCACGTCGGCCTCGGCGCGGCTGGCCCACGAGCTCGGCGGCGGCGACGGCGGCTCGGCGTCGCCCAG
This sequence comes from Acidimicrobiales bacterium, assembly GCA_035630295.1. Classification (NCBI taxonomy): domain Bacteria; kingdom Bacillati; phylum Actinomycetota; class Acidimicrobiia; order Acidimicrobiales; species Acidimicrobiales bacterium. The sequence continues at coordinate 197,457 of DASQKY010000042.1, forward strand.
GCGGCCGGCGATCACGGTCACCTCGGCCACGGGGCCGTCGGGCCGGGCCCGGTGCCGGAGGCGGGGGACGTCCGCGTCCCAGAACATGGTGAAGTACGGCTCCACGAGCTTGTCCGAGGCCGGGAGGTTGAGCCAGATCTGGAACAGCTCCAAGGGGTTGGGGCGGTCCCGGTCGAGCAGGGGGAACATCTCGGAGTGCTGGATGCCGGCGCCGGCGGTGAGCCACTGCACATCGCCCAGGCCGAAGCGGGCGGCGGCCCCGAGCGAGTCGGCGTGGTCGATGATGCCGGTGCGCACGTAGGTGACGGTCTCGAAGCCCCGGTGGGGGTGGGGTGGGAAGCCCGGCACCCGCCGGCCGTGGTACATGCGCCAGCCGTCCCGGCCCTCGAAGTCCATGCCGATGTCCCGCCCGTCGAGGGGGGCGTCGGGGCCCAGCTCGGCGGTGCCGGCCGGGTAGGCGTCGTCGTGGTGGGCGCAGAACAGGAAGGGGTCCATCGTGGGCCACTGGGCGCCGAGGGGCATGGTCTGGAGCACCGGATCGCTCATGGGATCCAGGCTACGGGGAGGCGGCAACCTCCCGACCCGCTGGCCGGCCCGCAGCACCGGGGCGCGGCACCGGCGCCCGCCTGCTCAGGTCGCGCTACGGGAACCTCGACGGGGGCACCTCGGCCTCCAGCCAGGTGGCGAAGAAGTCGGCCAGGTCGCGACCGGCCACCTCCTCGGCCAGGGCCACGAAGTCCTCGGTGGCGCGGCTGGTGCCGGCGTTCTCGGCCACCCAGCGCCGCAGGAGGGTGAAGAAGGGCTCGTCGCCGACCTCCCGGCGCAGGGCGTGGACCACCACCGCGCCCCCCTCGTAGACGGTGGGGCCGAACATCTCGTCCCGGGTGGGGGCCCCGGTCGGCGGGCCGCCCCGCTCGACCCGGTCGGCCAGGGCCTGGGTGGCCGAGGTGGCCAGGGCCCGCTCGCCGGTGTGGTCGAGCCACAGCCACTGGCCGTAGGTGGCGAAGCTCTCGGCCAGCCAGATGTCGTCCCAGCGGGACGCGGTCACGGCGTCGCCGAACCACTGGTGGGCCAGCTCGTGGGCCGCCACCTGCAGGTCGACCGCGTCGCGGCCGAAGACCGACCGGCCCTGCTGCTCCAGGGCCAGGCCCAGGGGCTGGCCCACCACCGCCACCCCGTAGGCGGCGAAGGGGTAGGGCCCGAAGGCCTCCTCGAAGAAGGCCACCTGGTCGCCGACCCGGTCGAGGAAGGGGGCCAGGGCCTCGGCGTCGTCGCGCAGCACGGCGCTGGACAGCGGGAGCCCGCCGGGGGCCGTCCCCTCGACCAGCACGAAGTCGCCCACCAGCACCTGCAGCAGGTAGGTGGCCATGGGGTCGTCCATCTCCCACACCCAGGCCCCGGCCTGGCCCTCGGGCGGGGACGACACCCGGACCCCGTTGGCCACGGCGATGGTGCCCGGCGGGGGGGTGACGGCGATGCGCCAGGTGGCCTTGTCGGAGGGGTGGTCGAGGGAGGGCAGCCAGTCCCGGGTGGCCTCGGGCTCGTTGATGGTGAAGGCGTGGTCCTCGGCCACCACCCAGCCCGGCCCCAGCTTGCCCTCGCTGTCGACGGGGGTCGGGTCGTCGGTGAAGGTCACGGCCAGGTCGACGGTGGCGCCGGCGGCCACCGGCCGGTCCGGGGTGACCAGCAGCTCCGGGTCCTCGAGGGTGAAGGCCACCGGCTCGCCGTCGAGGGTCACCTCCTCGACGTCCATGGACCGGGCGTCGATGGCCAGGCGGGGCAGGTCCTCGGTGGCCCGCAGGGTGAGGGTCACGGTGCCCGAGGCCAGCAGGTCGGCGTCCACGTCCAGGTCCACGTCGTAGTGCCGGACGTCGATGCCCGGCGCCCCGAGGTCGGGGAAGTACGGGTCGCCCAGCCCGGTGGCTGGGAGGCCGCCCGACCTGCCCGGGGGGCCGGCCGTGGTGGGGGCCGAGCGGGGCGCCGTCGTCGGGGCCGAACGGTTGCCGTCCCCGTCACCGTCCCCCCCTCCGCAGGCCAGGGCGGCGGCCAGGACGAGAACGGCGAAAGCCGGGGCGGTGCGGGCCCGGCGGGCCGGGCGGCCGGCGGCGAGGGGCATCGGGGCCCTCATCGAGGGGCCGGGTCGAGGACGGGCCGGAAGGGCTGCCATCTCGGCGCCGCGGGGGCGGTCACCACGGCTCAACGGCGGCGGTGGGGCTCGGAGTGCTCCCAGTCGGCCAACAGGGTGCGGAGGGCCGTGAGCAGGATGAGGGGCTGGTCGAGCATGGGGTGGTGGCCGGCCTCGGGGATCTCGATGACCGGGGCCACCCGGCCCAGGGCCTCGTTCATCGACTGGCCGATGTCGAGGGTCACCAGGCCGTTCTCCGAGCGCAGGAGGGCGAAGCGGGCCACCACCCGCCGCAGGTGGGGCAGGGCGATGGCCCGGATCGACCCGCCGGCGAACTGGGCGAACACCGTGCGGTCGAACTTCCAGCGGTAGCCCTCGTCGCCGGCCACCAGGGACCGGCGGCCGACGTGGTCCATCACGTAGTCGAGGTAGCGCTCCTGGGCCGGCACGGTGCGGAACCGGGCCAGGGCCTCGGCCTCGGTCGGGTAGGTCCGGGGCCGGCCGAAGGCCTCCTTCAGCCGGTACGACTCCACCTCCGGGTCGGGCTCGGTGACCGGCGAGTCGCAGATGACCACGCCGGAGACCCGGTCGGGGTGGAGGGCGGCGGTGGCGATGGTGACGAAGCCGCCCATGCTGTGGCCCACGATGGTGGGCAGGCCCTCGATGCCGGCGTCCTCGGTGACGGCCATGACCTCGTCGGTCCACTGCTCGAAGTCGTAGACCGGGCGGTGGCCGCTGTCGCCGTGGCCCGACAGGTCGATGGCCACCACCCGCAGCTCCTCCGCGAAGGGGGCGGCCACGTGGGTCCACCAGTGGGCGTGGGCCCCGCCGCCGTGCACGAAGACCAGGCCCCGGCGGCCCCGCTCACCCCAGGCCAGGTAGTGGATGGGGCAGCCGGCCACCTCGACCTGCTCGTCGGTGAAGGGCACGGCCAGGGCCCGGCGGAACCAACCCGGCGCGTCCGGGTGGAGGGGCACCTCGGCGGTCACGGTCCCCGAACCTAGGGCCCGCCACTGGCCAGCCGACAAACTTGCACGCCTAGTGTAGGAAGATGCCCACCCCGGGAGGTGACCGCCACCACGAGGCCCCGGTGGACGCCCCGCCGGCCCCCGAGGCCCGCGCCTTCCCGCTGTGGCCGCTGATGGTCATGGCCCTGGTGGCCCTGGTCGACCAGATCGACGTGTCGGTGGCCCGGGGCGTGCTCCCGGTGCTGGAGGACGAGTGGGGCCTCAGCGACACCGAGCTGGGCCTCATCTCCTCGGTGTTCATCGTGGTCAGCACCATCGCCACCATCCCGGCCGGCTACGTGGCCGACCACTACCGGCGCACCCGGGTCATCGGGTGGACCCTCCTGTCCTGGAGCGGCCTGATCCTGCTCTCGGCCACCGCCGTCAACTACGTGAACCTGCTGGTGGCCCGAGCCCTCATGGGCGTGGGCCAGGCCGTCGACGACCCGGCCTCGACCTCGTACCTGGGCGACAGCTACCCGGCCCGGATGCGGGCCCGGGTGTTCTCGTTCCAGCAGGTCAGCTTCTTCCTGGGCGGCGGCATCGGGCTGGCCGCCGGCGGGGCCATCGGCGAGTGGCTGGGCTGGCGCTGGGCCTTCGCCCTGGTCGGGGTGCCGGGCGCCCTGGTGGCGCTGGCCGTGTTCCGCCTCCGCGAGCCCCGCCGGGGCGAGGCCGAGCTCCCCGCGGCCATGACCCAGGCCGAGGTCGACGCCCTGCCGCCCCGGGCCACCGACCGGCTCTCCGGCGCCGGGGGCCTGTCGTTCCGGCAGTTCACCCGCCTGGCCGGCACCGAGCTGGTGAGCCAGATGCGCATGATCTTCGGCATCCGCACCATGCGCTACGTGCTGGTCGGGGTGGCGGCCCTGCTGTTCACGGTGGCCGGCATCGGCACCTGGCTGGCCATCTACCACGAGCGCTACTCCGACATGTCGGCCACCCAGGCCACTGCCGTCACCGGCGGGCTGCTGGGCATCGGCGGGCTGCTCGGCACCCTGGGCGGCGGAGCCTTCTCCGACCGGTACCACCACCGGTGGATGGGGGGCCGCATCGTCATCGTGGTCTGGTCGGCGGTGGCCAGCGCGGCGCTGTTCATGGCCTCCTTCGCCGTCGACGCGGTGCCGCTCCGCCTGGCCCTCCAGTTCGTGGGCGTCACCGCCGCCGCCGGGGCCGCCCCCGGCCTGCGGGCCGTGATGCTGGACGTGGTGCCCCCCGAGTCCCGCGGGGTCGGCGCCTCGGCCCTGGCCCTGACCTCGTCCATCTTCGGCCAGGCCCTGGCCCCCGTGCTGGTGGGGGCCATCTCCAGCGCCACCGGCTCGCTGGTGGTGGCCTTCTACATCGTCTTCCCGCCGGTGATCCTGGGGCTCCTGCTGCTGCTGCGGGCCCGCCACACCCTGGCCGACGACGCCCAGGCCATCATCACCGCCATCATGGAGGAGAACCAGCTCCTGGAGGCCGAGCGCCGGGCCCTGGGCGTGCTCGACCCCGACACCGCGCCCTGACCGGGCGCCGGCTCAGGGCACCACGCGGCTGAGGGTCTGGCCCAGCAGGGCCACCCGGCCCTCGACGTGGCCGTTGGCCGGGGCGCTGACGGTGAAGCCGTCGATGCCGGTGGCCATCTGCTCGGAGAACAGCTCGCCGATCTCGTCGGGATCGCCGTGGGGGACCATGGCCCGCACCCCGGCGGCCTGCTCGGGGTCCATGGAGGCCACGTCCAGGCCCCGGGAGGCCAGGAAGGCGTCCAGCTCGGCCACGGCCTGGTCGTGGGTGGGGGCCACGCAGGCCCGGCCCTGCCAGGTCACGGTGATCTCCGAGCGGTCGCGGCCCAAGTCCGCGCAGTGGCCGGCCAGGGCGTCGAGCTTGCGGGGGATCTCGTCGGCCCCGCAGATCAGGTTGGAGTCGGTGGCGAAGCGGGCCACCAGGCGCAGGGTCTTCCTCTCGCCCCCGCCGCCGATCATGACCGGGATGGCCGACAGCGGGGCCGGCGAGTTGATGGCCTCGGTGACCTGGTACCACCGCCCGTCCAGGCTGGGGCGCTCCCCGGCCAGCATGCCGGTGATGATCTGCAGGGCCTCCTCCAGCTTCTCGAACCGGTCGGTGAAGGTGCCGAACTCGATGCCGAAGGCGTCGTGCTCCAGCTCGAACCACCCGGCCCCGATGCCGAGCTGGCCCCGGCCCCCCGACACCACGTCCAGGGTGGTGACGGTCTTGGCCAGCACCGCCGGGTTCCGGTACGTGTTGCCGGTGACCAGGGCGGAGAGCCGGGCCGTGGAGGTGTGCTGGGCCAGGGCCGCCAGCAGCGTGTAGCACTCCATCATCTCCAGCTCCGGCGGGCCCAGCATGGGCAGCTGGTAGAAGTGGTCCATCACCATCACCGTGTCGAAGCCCGAGGTGTCGGCCTCGGTGGCCTGGCGGGCCACGGTGGGGAAGAGGTCGGCCGGGGCGACCCCCTCGTAGGTGAAGTTGGGGATCTGGTAGCCGAGGCGGGTCACGGCCGGCCACCGTACGGGCGTCCCGGACCCGCTGCACCGGGCGCCCGGGGAACGGAGCGAAGGGTCCGTTCCTCTTGGGGCCGGGCCGGCCCGCGAGCGATGATGGAGAGCGTGGACACCCCATGGCAGAACGATGCTTGCTCCCTGGTCGACGCCTTCCGAGCCGGGGAGCGATCCCCGGTCGAGGAGCTGGACGCCACCCTGGCCGCCATCGAGGCGTCGGACCTGAACTGCTTCTCCTTCCTCGACCCGGAGCGGGCCCGGGCGGCGGCGCGGTCCGCTGACCTGTCGCTGCCCTTCGGTGGCGTGCCCACCGGCATCAAGGAGCTGGAGGCGGTGGAGGGCTGGCCCGACACGGGAGCCTCCCTGGTGTTCAAGGACCGGGTGGCCGACCACACGATGCACAGCGTGCAGCGCCTCCTCGACGAGGGCGGGGCCGTGCCCGTCGGCCTCACCACCTCCAGCGAGTTCGGCGGCCTCAACGTGAGCGTCACCAAGCTCAACGGCGTGGCCCACAACCCGTGGCGCCACGGCCGCACCGTGGGCGGCTCGTCCGGCGGCGCCGCGGCCTCGGTGTCGGGCGGCCTGGTCAGCCTGGCCACCGGCGGCGACGGGGGCGGCTCCATCCGCATCCCCGCCGGCTACACCGGCCTGCTGGGCATGAAGGGCACCTTCGGGCGCATCACCCGCGGGCCCTCGGCCATGAGCCGCCCCAACACGGTGGTGCTGGGCAACCTGGCCCGGTCGGTGCGTGACGCGGCCCGCTTCTACGACGTGTGCGCCGGCGTCGACCCCTACGACCCCACCAGCCTGCCCTCGCCCGGGCGCTGGGAGGCCGGCCTCGGCAACCAGGACCTCCGCGGCCTGAAGGTGGCGGTGGTGCCCGGCCTGGGCGGCGTCACCCTGGAGCCCGGGGTGGAGGAGCGCATCCGCGAGCAGGCCGAGCTGCTCATCAGGGACAACGGCATGGTCCAGGTCGACCTGGACGTGCGCCCCCCGAACCTGGCCGCCCAGTGGATGATGGGCAACCTGTCGACCCTGCTGGCCGAGCTGGGCGACCAGTGGCCCCGCTGCGCGTCGCAGCTCACCGACGAGGTGGCCCTGGGCCTGTTCCTGTCGCAGGCCTTCTACAACCTCCACACCGCGGCCTCGGCCGAGGCCCTCCGGGTGCAGGCCAACACGGCCATGGCCGATGCCTTCGCCGAGGTGGACCTGATCATCGCCGCCACCAACCCGGGGCCGGCGTTCCCGGCCGAGTCGGTGACCAGCAACCCCGAGGACGACCTGCTCGACTGGGTCCGCTCCAACCCGGCCTTCCGCTACGCCTTCCGCGGCGCCCTGATGGGCACCCGGCTGGCCACCACCTTCGCCCCCGCCCTCCCGACCCGCATCCTGGACTTCTTCAGCAGCCGGTTCCCGGACATGGTGAACATGGGCGCCCTGACCATCATCGCCAACATCTACGGCAACCCGGCGGTGTCCATCCCGGCCGGCACCGTGGACGGCCTGCCGGTGGGGTTGCAGGTGCTGGGCCGCCACCACACCGACGACCTGCTGTTCGACGTGGCCCTGTCGGTGGAGCGCGAGCGGCCGTGGCCGCTGGTGGCCCCGCCGGTGGCGGTGGCCGGGGGCTCCTCGACCACGGCCTCCTCGGAGCCGGCCCCGGCCTGAGCGGCCGCGCCGTCGCCGCTCAACCGGAGCGCCTAGGGCGGACGGCCCCCCTGGCCGTGCAGAGGACACCCCGGAGTGGTAGCGACCTGTCAGGAGGCGCCAACGCCGGTGGTCGTCCGGGCGCGTGAGGAGACGGGCGGGCCGTCGCGGTCGTAGGCTCGGTGCCGCGCCGGGCCGCCACGGGCCGGGCGGAGGTTGGAGGCCTGCCATGACGACGACCGAGCCGGAGAGCCGGGTGGAGCCCACCACGTTCACGCGGATGGACGAGTCCACCGCCGAGCAGTGGGCGGTGATCGGCGGCGAGACGCTGAAGAACCAGCCCCGGGTGGCCGAGCAGTTCCTCACCATGCTGCGCCAGCTGGCCGACATCACCGACGGCTTCGCCACCGACCAGCTCACCCACGTGCTCCAGACGGCCACCCTGGCCGAGCGGTCCGGGGCCGACGACGAGATGGTGTTCGGGGCCCTGTGCCACGACATCGGCAAGGTCATCAGCGTGTTCAACCACCCGGCCATCGCCGCCGAGATGATCAAGCCCTACGTCCGCTCGGAGGTGTACCACGCCATCCTGTACCACCAGGACTTCCAGGGCCGGCACTACTACGAGCACTTCGGCAAGAGCCCCGACGAGCGCGACAAGCACCAGGGCCAGCCCTGGTTCGACCTGGCCGCCCAGTTCGCGGACGAGTGGGACCAGGTGGCCTTCGACCCCAACGCCGAGACGCTGCCCCTGGAGCACTTCGAGCCCCTGGTGCGGCGCCTGACGGAGATGCCCAACAGCTTCTAGGGGTCGCGCCCGCCGCCCGGACCAGGGCATCCTCGGCTCGTCGCGGGCCAGGGCTCACATCGGGCCCGGTTCCGACGATCAGTTCTTCGTGGCACGGGCGGCGACACAACCAGTGGACATCGACCTGGCGTGGCGACGGGCCCGGGCCGACCACGGCGCCCGCCGGGGCACCGAGGCCGCCATCCAACGGTGCCGGGGCTGGTGCCTGGCCGTCGGCGTGATCCAGTCGGCCCTCTACCCCGGGGACCGGGCCTGGCTGGGGTGGCTGGGCATCGCCCTGGTCGCCGCCACCTGGGCCGCCACCGGCGCCGTCCTGAGCCGGCCGCTCGCCCCCCGGGCCCTGCACCGGCTGGGTGTCGCCTCCATGGCCGCCGACGTCGCGGTCATGTCCCTCGTCCTGGCCAACCTCCTGCGCGATCCCACCGACCCGGTCCAGATGCTGCCGCTGGTCATCGCGGCCGAGGGGGCCATGCGGTGGGGGCGCCGGGGCGGCATCGCCGCCGGCCTGGGCGCCGGCCTGATGACCGCCACCTGGTCGGTGGTGGTCCACACGAGGGCCGACCTCCCCCTGGAGCCCGCCTTCGTCACCGTCCGCGTCCTGATCGTGACCGTGATCGGCGCCCTGCTGGGCTCCACGGTCAGCGCCGTCCGGCAGCACCAGCGCCTGGCCACGGTGGTCTGCGACGGCACCAGCGACCTGATCGCCTCCTTCGACCTGGACGGGCGGATCCGCTCGGTCAACCCAGCCTGCGAAGCGGTCCTGGGCTACACCCCCGAGCAGATGGTGGGCCAGGACCGGGCCGCCTTCATGGCCCCCGGCCCGCAGGACCGGCCCGCACCAGCCCCCGGGAGCCCGGAGGCCGCCGCCCCGCGCCGGGTCGAGCGCTGCTTCCTGCACCGCCGTGGCCACGAGGTGTGGCTGGAGCTGGAGGTCCAGCCTGACCTGGACGCCGGCCTGGTCTACGTCATCGGTCGGGACGTGAGCGACCGGCGCCGGACCGAGGACGAGCTCCGCCACCGGGCCGACCACGACGCCCTCACCGGGGCGGCCAACCGGTCGCGGCTGCTGGCCCGGCTGGAGCGCGAGCTGCGGGGGCCGCGGCGCCTGTTCCTGCTCTACGCCGACCTGGACGGGTTCAAGGCCGTCAACGACCGCCACGGCCACGCCACCGGAGACGCGGTGCTGGTCGAGGCGGTGGACCGCATCCGGGCCGTGGTCCGGCCGGCCGACCTGGTGGCCCGCCTGTCGGGTGACGAGCTGTGCGTGCTCCTGCCCGCCCCGGTGTCGGAGGGCGACGCGCACGACACCGCTCGCGACATCGCCGCCACCATCGCCCGTCCCTTCCTGGTGGGCGAGGACGAGATCCGGGTCACGGCGTCGGTGGGGGTGGCGGCCAGCCTCCCGTCCGACCAGCCGGGCGACGTCCTGGAGCGGGCCGACCAGGCCATGTACGAGCGCAAGCGGGCCCACCGGGCCCGGCGGGCCGCGCTGCCGGCCCGGGCCGGCGGAGTGCAGGCCCTCTCCTGTCGTGAGGTTCCGGCCACCCACCCATAGTGGTGAGATGGCCCCCATAAACCTCCTCTGCGTAGTGATAAGGTGGCGCCGGCGAGGATCCGGGGTGGATCTCGCGTCGTCGCACGGTCCGCGGGGGTCGTGCCCTCACCAGCACCCGGGGAGCACCTCCATGCCTCGAGCTCATGGCCGCCGCCGCTTCGTCCTGGGGGCCGTCCTGGCCCTCGTCACCCTCGGGGCCGCCGCCGTCCCGGCCTCGGCCCAGGACCCGGCCCCGCCATCGTGGCGGGCCGTCGGCCAGCCCACCGTGGGGGCCCGGTTCGCGGGCACCAAGGGCCCCTCGTCCTCGTCCCGATCGGCCACGCCCCGGGCCATCGGTGACGTCACCATCCAGTCGCTGGGCTGCTCCCCCTCGTCGGTGGCCCACGGCGCCCAGACCACCTGCTCCTTCCAGGCCCGGAACACCACCACCACGGCGACGACGGTCGACCTGAGCGCCACCGGCGACGCCGAGCTGGCCGTCACCGGGGCCACCCTGGGGGCCTCCACGTCCGGGGGGACGGCCACCGCCGAGGACGCCCCCCTGCCCCCGGCGAGCTCCTCGCCGATCCAGGTGAACGCCGGCGCCACCTTCGCCGGCTACTACCCGCTGCAGACGCCCGGCCTGGCCATCCCGCCGACGCCCATCCAGGACGACCAGATGTTCAACATCACCACCCAGCCCTTCCGCTGGAGCGGCGGCGTCTACGTCGGCCTCGGCGTCTCGGCCAACGGCTACATCGTCGTCGGCGGCGCCGACACGGCCAAGGACGCCACCGCCACCCCCCAGGACGTGCCCAACGCCGGCCGACCCGACAACGTGCTGGCCCCCTTCTGGACCGACCTGACCCCGGCCGGCGGCGGCGCCCTCCGCCTGGCCACCGTGGCCCCGACCGGAGAGGGCTTCTCTCCGTGCAACCGGCCGTACTTCATCGTGGTCCAGTGGGAGATGTTCGAGTACGGCACCGACACGATGCGCAAGGCGCAGCTCTGGATCCAGGCCGACGATCCCGAGTGCGCCACGGACACGGCTCCGGCCGAGACCATCTACTTCACCTACGACCACTCCACCATGACCACCCCGCCGGCGCGGCCCTTCCGGATCGCAGCCGAGAACAGCACCGGCACCGTGGGCGGCATGCGGCCCGTCGGCGAGCTGCCCTCCGGCAACTTCCGCGTCACCAGCAGCGGCGCCACCCAGCCCGGCTCCCCGGTCACCTGGGACGTGGTGGCCACCGGGACGGCCGGCGGGACGGGCACCATCGCCGCCACCGTGGCGTCGTCGCTGATCCCGGGCTCCTCCACCGTCTCCCAGGACGTCACGGTGACGGGCCAGCCCGCCCCCACCGTCACCGACGACCCCGACGACGAGACCGTCACCGCCGGCCAGCAGGCCGTGTTCACCGCCGCCGCCACCGGCGCCGGGAGCGTGGCCTGGCAGGTCTCCACCGACGACGGGGCCACGTGGGACCCCGTGCCCGGGGCCAGCGCCACCACCCTCGCCGTCACCGCCAGCGGCGACCACGACGGCCACCAGTACCGGGCCGTCTTCTCCAACCCCACCGGCACGGCCACGGCGACCACCGACCCCGCCACCCTCACCGTGGAGCGCATCGGCACCACCACCACGGTGGTGCCCAGCCCGTCCGCCCCGTCGGTGGGCCAGGCCGTGACCTTCACCGCCGAGGTGTTCCCGGCCGGGGCCACCGGCACGGTGCAGTTCTCGGTCGACGGCACCCCCCTGGGGGGGCCGGTGGCCGTGTCCGGCGGCAGCGCCACCAGCCCCCCCACCTCCTCCCTGGCCCCCGGCGACCACACCGTCACCGCCGTGTACTCCGGTGACGGGGACCACGCCGGCTCCACCGGCACCGGGGGCGTGTCGGTGGGCAAGACCCTGACCACCACCACGGTGGCCCTGGCTCCCACCGCCCCCCTGGTCGGCGAGGGCGTCACCTTCACCGCCACGGTGGCCCCGCCCGGGGCCACCGGCACCGTGCAGTTCACGCTCGACGGCGTGGCCCTGGGTGGCCCCGTGGCCGTCGCCGGGGGCACGGCCACCAGCCCGGTGGCCTCGGGCCTGGAGCGCGGCGCCCACGTGGTGGTGGCCGCCTACTCCGGCGACGCCACCCGGGCCATGTCCACCTCCGGCCCCGTCGCCTTCACCGTGGCCCGCCGCACCACCACCACCGGGGTGGTCGTGGCCCCGGCCGCCCCCCAGCGGGGTGACGAGGTGACCTTCACGGCCACGGTCACCCCCGGACCCACCGGGGGCGCGGTCCAGTTCTCGGTGGACGGGAACCCGGTCGGCGCGCCGGTGGGCGTGGTCGGGGGCACGGCCACCAGCGCCCCCGTCTCCGACCTGCCCGCCGGTGACCACACCGTGTCGGCCAGCTACTCGGGCGGCGACGCCCACTGCCCTCCACCTCGTCCCCGGTGACCTTCACCGTCAGCCGGAACCCCTCCACCACCACGGTGGGCGAGGTGCGCCCGGCCATCGCCGCGGTGGGCGAGGACGTGGAGGTCGACCTGGAGGTCACCCCCGTCCCGGCCGGCGGCACCGTACAGGTGGCGGTGGACGGCACCCCGGTGGGCGCCCCCCTCGCCCTCGACGGGTCGGGCCGGGCCACCGCCACCCTCACCGGCCTGGCCGTCGGGGACCACACCGTGACCGCCGACTACAGCGGTGACGGCGACCTGTTCCCGTCCTCGACCAGCACCTCCCTCACCGTCCACACCGTGAACGAGGCGTTCGTGCGCCGGGCCTTCGAGGTCGTCCTGGGTCGCCCGGCCGACCCCGGTGGGGTGGCGTACTGGCTCTCCGTCCTCGACGGGGGCGCCACCACCCACCAGGTCGTGGCCCGCATGGCCCGCACCCCCGAGGGCCGGGCTTTGGTGGTGGCCCGGCGCTACGTGGACGTGATGGGGCGCGCCGCCGACGCCGACGGCCGGGCCTACTGGGCCGGGCGCCTGGCCGGGGACATGACCGTCGAGGAGCTGACCGCCACCCTGCTGGCGTCGGCCGAGGCCTACCAGCGGTCGGGGGGCGACCCCGAGGGCCTGGCCCTCACCCTGTTCCGCGTCCACCTGGGCCGGGCCGCCTCCACCGCCGACCTGGCCTACTGGCGGTCCCGCATCGCCGCCGCCGACACCCCGGCCGGGCGGTACCGGATCGCCCTCCGGTTCGGGCGCACGCCCGAGGCCACCCGGGTGGCGGTGCGCACCGCGCTGGTGGCCGCCTGCGGGAGCCCGTCGGCCACCGACGACCAGATCCAGACCCTGACCGACCGTTGGGCGACGTGGGGCCGCGACCCCGTGTGGCTGGCGGGCGGCGCCCTCGCCCTGGTGTGCCCACCCGGCGCCTGACCGCTGGCGTTCCTGCCGCCGCCGGCCCGAAAGGCTCCCGACGGTCGTTCGCGCCCCTCCCCCCGGGGTGCGGACGACCGTCGCCGTCGGCCCGGGTCTCCGGTCAGCCCCGCCGCGGTCGGCGGGCCGGGGTGGGGCGCCGGCCCTCGCCGGCCCGCCAGGCCCGGGCCTCCGCCCTCTCCTCGGCCTCGGCGGCCTCGTCCTGGAGGGCGTGCCAGGCGTCGAGGCGGGCCCGGGCCAGGTGCCCGGCCACCACCGCCGCCTCCACCGCGCAGCCCGGCTCGCCGGTGTGGGCGCAGTCGGAGAACCGGCACGCCCCGGCCAGGCCCTCCACGTCCTCGAAGGCGCCGGCGATGGCGTCGACGTCGCCCCACAGGCCGACGGCCCGGATGCCGGGCGTGTCGATGAGGACGCCCCCGGAGGGCAGCACGTGCAGCTGGCGGGAGGTGGTGGTGTGGCGGCCCTTGGCGTCGCCGGCCCGGACGGCCCCCACCGCGGCCACGTCCACCCCGGCCAGGGCGTTGGCCAGGCTGGACTTGCCGGCCCCCGACTCGCCGATGAGCACCACCGTCCGGTCCCGGCAGGCCTCCTGCAGGGCGGCGATGCCTCGCCCCGTGGCCGACGCCGTGACCACCACCTCGACCCCCGGGTTGCCGGCCTCCACCTCGTCGCGGGCCCCGTCCGGGTCGGCGGCCAGGTCGGCCTTGGTCAGGGCCACCAGCGGGTCGGCCCCGGCGTCGCGGGCCAGGGCGGTGGCCCGCTGGAGGCGGCCCGGCTTCACCGGCCGATCCAGCCCGCACACGATGACCACGATGTCGACGTTGGCGGCGATGGGCTGCTCGGCGTCGCGCATGGGGTCGCGGCGGCGCAGCAGGGACGTGCGCTCCAGGGTGGCGCACACCGCGTCGTCGGCCAGGACCCAGTCGCCCACCACCGGCCGCGGCTCCACCGCGGCCAGGACGGGCAGCGGCGCGACCCCTTCGGCGGTGGCCACCGTCACGGTCAGCCCGTCGTGGCGCACCACCCGCCCCGGCCGGACCCCCTCCCGGTCGCCGGTGGCCGCCGCGGCCCGCGTCGCCCACCGCTCCGACCACCCGAAGCCGACCAAGGGGCCGGCCGGGTCGGAGGTCGGCGGGAGCGGCATCGCCCCCGAGGCTGCCACACCGCGCCGGGGCCCATGGGGGAGCGCCCCGAGGCGCGCCCGCCTCTCGTCGGTACCCTCGCCCCCGACAGCGGCCCCCGCCGCCCGACCCTGGAGGACCCCGTGGCCGAGAGCGACCCCTTCGCCGACCTGGCGGCCGGCGGGCCCCCCGTGAGCGGCTTCGGTGAGACCCTGGGCCTGGCCTACGAGGAGGTCGGGCCGGACGAGGTCGTGCTCCGCCTGCCGGTGGCGCCCCACCTCCACCAGCCCTACGGCATCGTGCACGGCGGCGTGTGGTGCTCCCTGGTGGAGACGGCGGCCAGCATCGGCGCCGCGCTGTGGCTCGGCGACCGGGGCCAGGTGGTGGGCGTCTCCAACCACACCGACTTCCTACGGGCCATCCGCGACGGGGAGGTCACGGCCCGGGCCACGCCCGTCCACCGGGGCCGCACCCAGCAGCTGTGGCTGGTCGAGGTCCGCGACGAGGCCGACAAGCTGGTGGCCCGGGGCCAGGTCCGCCTGCAGAACATGGCCGAGGCGGTCCGGTGAACCGCATGCGGGTGGTCGCCGGTTGCGAGGCCGGCGGCCGGGCAGGGAGACTCCGACCCGTCCCGCCGCCCGACCCCCCCGAGGAGCGCCCGTGACCAGCGAGGGCTACCACGAGCCGCTCGACAAGCTCAGCGCCCGGACGCTCGACCACCACCGCGCCATCGTGTCGCTGATGGAGGAGCTGGAGGCGGTCGACTGGTACGACCAGCGCGTCGACGCCACCGACGACGAGGAGCTGGCCGCTCTCCTGGCCCACAACCGGGACGAGGAGAAGGAGCACGCGGTCATGACGCTGGAGTGGTTGCGACGGCGCGACCCCTGCCTCGACCAGAACCTGCGCACCTACCTGTTCACCGACGGCTCCGTCCTGGCCGTCGAGGAGGAGGCCACCGGCGAGGGCGGCGCCGTGCCCGCCGACGACCACCCGGCCCCGCCCGCCGCCCCGTCCGATGGCAGCCTCGGCATCGGCAGCCTCCGTGCCCACGACGCCTCGTTCTGACCGCACCGCCCCCCTGGAGACCTCCCCGTGAACCACCTCTTCCGTGACCTCGCCCCCATCTCCGACGCGGCGTGGGCCGAGATCGACTCCGACGCCAAGCGCACGCTCGAGCACTTCCTCGCCGCCCGAAAGCTGGTGGACTTCGTCGGCCCCTGCGGGTGGGAGCACTCGGCCGTCAGCCTGGGGCGGGCCGACGACCTCGGGGCCTCGCTCCACGACGGGGTCACCGCGGCCCAGCGGCGGGTGCTGCCCATGGTGGAGCTGCGCCGCCGCTTCACCCTGGCCCGGCCCGAGCTGGAGGCCGTCGACCGGGGGGCCAGTGACGCCGACCTGGCCCCGCTGGACGACGCCGGCCGGGACCTGGCCCTGGCCGAGGACGCCCTGGTGTTCAACGGCTACCCGGCCGCGGGCATCACCGGCATCGGCCCCGCCTCGCCCCACCAGCCGGTGGAGCTGACCGAGGAGTTCGACCGCTACCCGAACCACGTGGCCAAGGCGGTGGCCACCCTGAAGGCGGCCGGCGTGAGCGGGCCGTACGCCATGGCCCTGGGACCCCGCTGCTACCGCGGCGTCATCGAGACCACGGAGCGGGGCGGCTACCCGATCCTCCAGCACCTCCACCTCATCCTGGGCGGCCCGGTGGTCTGGGCCCCCGCCGTCGACGGCGCCATCGTGCTCAGCCAGCGGGGCGGCGACTTCCAGCTCACCGTGGGCCAGGACACCTCCATCGCCTTCGTGAGCCACGACGCCGAGGCCGTGACCCTGGAGCTCCAGGAGAGCGTGGCCTTCCAGGCCCCCTCCCCCGAGGCCGCCATCGCCCTCCGCTACACCGACTGAGGCCCGTCGACCCGGGGCCGGGCCAGCCGGCGCCGGGCCTCCACCGCGATGGCGGGCGGGGGGAGCAGCGCGCCCAGGCTGCGGACCAGGCCCCGGCACAGGGCCACGTCGGCCGGGTTGGGCCGGCCCAGGCCCATGAGCCGGCGGGCGAAGGGGGGCAGGCAGGCCAGGGCCCCGGTGTGCAGGGCCCGCCACAGGGGCCGGGCCGCCGCCGGCAGGAACGGGGGCGAGGCCAGGTAGCGCAACCCCTCGCTGGCCTGCTCGCCGATGGCCAGGTTGGGGCGGTGGCGATCGAGGGCGGCCATGGCCTCGTCCCACGTGGTGGGCGGGTCGAGGACGCCCACCGCCGCGCCCACCCTCGTGTTCTCGGCGATGTAGCGGTCGAGGCCCGCGTCGTCGAGGGGGTGGCTCCCGAAGCGCTGGTGGGCCGCGGCGGTGGCCACGAACTGGGTGACGTGGACGAAGTCGAGCAGCTCGGGCTCGTTGGCGGCGTAGGGCCGCCCGTCGGGGGCGGTGCCCACCACCCGGTCGTGGATGCGGGGCAGCATGGTCGTGAAGCGCTCGGCCTGCCGGGTGGTGCCGAAGCTCACGTTCAGGACGTACTCGCCGGTGCGGCGGGTCCGGCCCATGAAGTCGTCGTCGAAGGCGCTGTGCTCGACCACGCCGGCCAGGGCCCGGGGGTGGAGGGCCTGGAGGGCGAAGGCGGCGAACCCGCTCACCAGCATGGAGTGGTCGCCGTGGACCGCCCAGGTGGCGCTGCCGGGGCCGAACCAGCCGGGGTCGCCCCAGCCCTCGATGTCGGCGTCGCTCTTCTCGGCCGGCCGCTCGCCGCCCAGGGCCCGGCCGAAGGCGACCTGGAGGGGGCCGGCCAGGAGGGGGGCGGCCAGGCGCCCACTCATGCCGGCCGACAGCCCCACGGCCAGCTCGGCGGGGGTGGGGAGGGGAGGTCGCCACCCCACCGAGGGCAGGGCGAGGACGCCGGTGGACGCTCTCCCGGAGGGGGCGGTGGTGGTCATCGGGCCTCCGAAGGTCGGTACCGGTCACTCACCGACGAGCAGCAGAGCAACACGATCCGCATCTTGTACCGCGCGGGTGGCCATCGGGCAACGAACGCGGTCAGCCGATGCCCGGCAAGACCCGTTGCCCGGCTTCGGCGTAAGGGTCATCTGTCGGGCGCGGGGGGCGCTGGGCCCGGATGTCGAGCCAGGCCTGGCGGAGCTCCGGCGTCGGGCCGTAGAGCCGCCCGCGCTTCTCGCCCTGGGGGTCCAGGAGGCCGGCGGCCACCAGGGCTCGGAGGTCGCGGGTGGCGGTCGCCTCGGTGATCGGTTCCCCGCTGCCCGCCACGGTGAGCGAGAGGTAGAGGGACCGGCGGAGCCGGCGACCCCGGGCCGCGTCGCACAGGGCGTCGACCGTCCGGGGCGGGAGCCGGTGTCGACGGGTGAGCTGCTCGCAGGCATCCCACAGGGCCTCGGTCTCCCGCACGCGACGGAGGACGGTCTGGGCTTGCCGGTAGTGGGCGGCCAGGCAGAAGCGGACCCACGGGCGGGCGCTCCGCTCGGGGGACCACGACCCCTGGGCCACCTCGGTGAGCACCCCGTAGTACGCCGGGGTGTTGTGGCCCAGGTGTTCCTCGATGCTGGAGAACTCGGGTGTGACCACGCCGTCCGAGGCCAGGACCAGGGTCTGGACGCACCGAGCCATCCGCCCGTTGCCGTCCGAGAACGGGTGCACCAGGGCCAGGTTCAGGTGGGCCATGGCCGCCCGGACCAGCACGGGGCCGGTGTCAGCGGCAACCTGGTCCAGGGTCTCGGTCACCAGCCCGTCGATGAGGTCCCGATCCGGGGCCTGGTACACCACCTCACCGTCCCCGTCCTCGACCCACACCGCCCCGGGCCGCCACTGGCCCGGGTTCCGGGGCAGGTCGTGCTTCAGCATCATGAAGTGCAGGGCGCGCAGCAGGCTGGTGTCGATGGCGGGAGGGTCGGAGGCCAGGCGGAGGACGTAGGTCATGGCGTCCCGGTAGCCGGCGATGGCGGCCCGGGTCTCGGAGCTGGCGTCCAGGGGCTCCTCGTCGTCCAGGACGGCGGCCACATCCTCGACGCTGGCGTGGTAGCCCTCGATCGAGTTCGACCCCTGCACGGCGCGAGCGACGGTGGCCCGGCGGAGCGTTCCGATCCATCGGCGCGGGGCCACCACGTAGTAGCGCAGCGCATGGCGGAGCTCGTCGATCTTCTCGATGACAGCTTCGTCGGCGCCCTCCAGGGGCGGGGACCGGTAGATCATCCTGGTTCAGGGTACAGATATCAACTATGTATGTCGATAATCAAGCGACATACCCCGTTGTTGATGGGTGGTGTAAGCGACAGGGTCGAACATCTCGTCGGCGCTGGGGCTAGCCGGCCCCCGCCTCCGACGAGGTCACCGCCGGGCCAGGGCCAGGGGGAGGACGGCACCGGCGCCGGCCCGGCGCAGGAGGGCGGCCACCACGGTCATGGTCCAGCCCGAGTCCCACAGGTCGTCGAGGACCAGCACCGGCCCGGCCAGGACCTCGGCGCCGGGCAGCTCCGAGGCCTCGATCGAGAAGGCCCCCCACACGTTGCCCAGCTTGTGGGCCGAGTTCTGCTGGTCGGCCTGGGGGGCGGCGGGCCGGCGGCGGACCACGGCGTTGGCCACCGGCAGCGAGCCCAGGGCCCCGAGGCGCTCGGCGGTGGCGGCCAGCAGGGCCTCGTGGCGGGTGGAGGGCACCCAGGTGACCCAGGTGGGGCGGTCGGCCCACGGCCAGCGCTTCAGGGTGGCGGCCAGGCCCTCGACCAGCTCGTCGTCGGGGGCGCCGGCAGCCCGGGCCCGGGCCACCACCGGCCACCAGCCGGCGTCGTCGACCCGGGACAGGGCCCGGCCCTCCTCGGCCCGCTCGCCGGCCTTCACGTTGCCCTTGGGATCGGCCAAACCCCGGGCCCACTGCTTGCGGGGCTCCAGGGGCACGTCGATGCCCCGCAGGTGCTCCACGGCCCGGCGCAGCACCGCAGGGTCGAGGGCCACCGGGTCGCCGGCGCCGGTGCACACCGTGCACCGGCCACAGCCGGTGTCCTCCACCGACGGGTCGTCCAGGCTCCGGCGCAGGAAGGCCATGAGGCAGTCCCGGCCCTCGGCGTAGGCCACCATGGCGTCGGCCTCGGCGGACCGGGCCGCCCGCACCCGCTCGACCCGCTCGGTGTCGTAGGTCCACGGGCGGTCCGT
Source organism: Acidimicrobiales bacterium (assembly GCA_035630295.1). NCBI lineage: Bacteria > Bacillati > Actinomycetota > Acidimicrobiia > Acidimicrobiales > Acidimicrobiales bacterium. The sequence goes on from DASQKY010000042.1 coordinate 216,714, forward strand.
GAGCACCCAGCCCCGGCCGTCGCGGGCCACCGCCCCGTCCACGTCGAGGATCTTCAACAGGGTCTCCAGTCGGCCCCGGCGCAGGTCCACGGCCCGCTCCAGGTCGACCACGCCCACCGGCACGCCGCCGGCCTCGGCCACGGCGTCCAGCACCCGGCGGGCCAGCGGCTCGGGGGGCAGGCCCACCGACGCGAACCACGACCAGATGGCCCGGTCCTCCTCCCCGGGGAGGAGCCAGGCCTCGGCCCGGGGCACGGAGCGGCCGGCCCGCCCGACCTGCTGGTAGTAGGCGATCGGTGACGGTGGGGCACCCAGGTGGTGCACGAAGGTGACATCGGGCTTGTCCACCCCCATGCCCAGGGCCGAGGTGGCCACCAACGCCTTGACCCGGTTGGCCTTGAAGGCGGCCTCCAGGCGGAGCCGGTCGTCGGGGTCGGTGGCCGAGGAGTAGGCCACGGCGTCGATGCCCTCGGCCCGGAGGAAGGCGGTCACCTGGTCGGTCTGGGCCACGGTGAGGCAGTAGACGATGCCGGTGCCCGGGACGGCCGGGATGCGCTGGGCCAGCCAGGCCAGCCGGTGGGCCAGGGTGGGGAGCTGGGCCACGCCCAGGTGCAGCGACTCGCGCTCCAGTGTGCCCCGCATGACGGTGACGTCGGCTCCGAGCTGCTCGGCCACGTCGGCGCACACCCGCTCGTTGGCCGTGGCCGTGGTGGCCAGCACCGGCGTGCCCGGGGCCAGGCCGGCGATGGCGTCGCGGATGCGGCGGTAGTCGGGGCGGAAGTCGTGGCCCCAGTCGCTGATGCAGTGGGCCTCGTCGACCACCAGCATCCCCAGCCCGGCGGCCAGGCGGGGCAGGACCCGGTGCACGAAGCCGGGGTTGTTGAGCCGCTCGGGGCTGATGCAGAGCAGGTCGACCTCACCGGCGGCCACCGCGGCCTCGATGGCGTCCCAGTCGTCGATGTTGGTGGAGTTGATGGTGGCCGAGCGCACGCCCAGCCGCTCGGCTGCCGCCACCTGGTCGCGCATCAGGGCCAGCAGGGGCGACACCACCAGCGTGGGCCCGTGGCCGGCCTCGCGGCGCAGCTTGGTGGCGATGAAGTAGATGGCCGACTTGCCGAACCCGGTGCGCTGCACCACCAGGGCCCGCCCGTCCCGGCCGGCGGTGACCTCGATGGCGGCCAGCTGCTCGGGGCGGAGGCGGGCGTCGGGGCCGGCCAGGGCGGCCAGGAGCTCCTGGGCCCGGTCGGCCAGGGGGACGGCGGGGGCAGGGGGCATCGCCCCATCATGGCCACCCCGTGGGACACCCGGTCCGGTTGGCCCCGGTCCGACGGCGGGGCCGGGCTCCGCCCGCGGTCGCGGCGCCGGCGCCGGCCCGGGGGCCGGTCCCCCCAGCGCGGCGGCCCGGGGCGCGCCACACTGTCGGCGCCGGGTGACCGCCACCTGGCGGGGTGGAGCGGGGCCGCGACCCGGTGCTTCCGCCCGTGGGCGAGCGAGGGAGGCCGCCGTGGCCGACGACACCAGCACCGACACCGGCCTCGACGGCGGCGACCCGCCCGCCGCCCCCGTGGCCGACACGTCCGCCGATGACGGCGACGTGTTCGTCGACGCCCTGCGCAAGCTGGACCACGCCGCCGCCTTCGGCGGCGTGGACGCCGAGGTGGTCGAGCGCCTCCGCCACCCCAAGGCCATCCTCCAGGTGGCGGTCCCGGTCCGCCTCGACGACGGCTCCCTGCGGACCTTCGAGGCCTACCGGGTCCGCCACGACGACACCCGGGGGCCGGGCAAGGGCGGCATCCGCTACCACCCCGACGTGAGCCTCAGCGAGGTCAAGGCCCTGGCCCTGTGGATGACCCTGAAGTGCGCGGTGGTGGGCATCCCCTTCGGCGGGGCCAAGGGGGGCGTCATCGTCAACCCCAAGGAGCTGTCCCGGATGGAGCTGGAGCGCCTCAGCCGGGGCGTGGTCTCGGCCTTCGGCGACTTCATCGGCCCCGACACCGACATCCCGGCGCCCGACGTCTACACCAACGAGATGGTGATGGGCTGGATGATGGACGAGTACTCCAAGGCCCGGGGCCGCCGCACGCCGGCCGTCATCACCGGCAAGCCCCTGGCCCTGGGAGGCAGCCTGGGCCGGGACCAGGCCACCGGGCGCGGCGCCTACTACGCCATCAAGCAGATCGAGGCCCGGCGGGGCTGGCAGCCGGGGGAGGTCCGGGTGGCGGTGCAGGGCTTCGGCAACGCCGGCCAGCACGTGGCCCGCCTCCTCCACGCCGATGGCTACCGCGTCGTGGCCGTGAGCGACTCCAAGGGCGGCATCCACTCCGACGACGGCTTCGACGTGCCCAGCCTGATGCAGCAGAAGAACGAGAGCCGCGAGCTGCGGGCCGTCTACTGCGACGGGGCGGTGTGCGAGATGGTCGACGCCACCGAGATCAGCAACGACCAGCTCCTGGAGCTCGACGTCGACGTGCTCATCCCCGCCGCCCTGGAGGGCGTCATCACCGCCGAGAACGCCCACGACATCCGGGCCGGGCTGGTGGTCGAGGTGGCCAACGGGCCCACCACCAGCCGGGCCGACACCATCCTGGCCGAGCGGGGCATCGACGTCCTGCCCGACATCCTGGCCAACGCCGGCGGGGTGGCCGTCAGCTACTTCGAGTGGGTCCAGAACCGCTCCGGTCTGTCCTGGAGCCTGGACCAGGTCAACGACGGGCTGCACGAGATCATGGTCCGGGAGACCGACCACATCCTCGACCGGGCCGAGGAGCGGGGCTGCGACCTGCGCACCGCGGCCTACGTCCACGCCCTCCAGCGCATCGCCGCCGCCGTCGAGGCCACCGGCACCCACGCCTACTTCAACGACGGCCGGGCCTGACCTCCTTGGATTGATGACGGGCACATGTGTCTCGCCGAAGGCCTTCGGGCCTGAGAGGTAACTGGAAGAGGTTGCGAGTGAGTCGGCCCCCGTCCGGCTGTCTGAGGTCCTCCGTACTTCCGATCTACCCCTCACCGTGGTGCGCCTCTAGGCCGATCAGGAAATGGTTGACGTGGGGCAATTGTCTGTGTTTAGCTTCGCCCATCTAGAGGTGGACTAGAGCATCAACCGACGGGGAGGACGGACTATAGATGTCGCATTCATGTGCGCGCCTGACAGTAATGCAGACCGGCATCAGAGAAGATGTTGCGGATAAGCATTTGTGGCGGCGCCGCACGATGCCAGTCTTGGCCGTAGCGGCACTGATGGCGTTTCCCGCGTTGTTCGGTGGATGCAATCTCGGAGGCGGTGAATATTCACCTAATCCTGTGAGCTGAGCGCCCATCACCCTCACCCTTCGGGTCATGTCGTACCAAAGTGCACCAGAATCAACGCCACCTCGGACATCTCATGTGGGACCGGCATCCCTGTGACGAAGCTCGCAATCAAGAACCAATTGTGGCGACACCGGTGGTGGGGCTGGCAGAAGATCGGCTCTCCTGGCAGTAATTCCAACTTTGGCCGTGCCTTCATTGAATCACATGCGAGTGACGAGTGTGATGGCACTTTCAACTACCGCCAGACTGCGCAAGGCTCAAGCATAGAGGGCGGCCGAACGTACCAAGCTCAGAGTGTCACTAGCATTGCTAGGAGAATAGAGGAGGAGAACGATGGCCGTTGCGCCTTTGCCGAGTAGCGTAAGGAGGTACCTCCGTTGGTGGGTGACGCTCGGTGGGGTTGTGACTGCCTTGCTGATCTTTACGACGAGCAGAGCGTGGGCTCTATCTTCAGGGGATCAAGCGTCCCTGAGTCCGTGGGCGACGGGCACCACGTTGTGGCCAGAGGTGCCCGAAAGTGTGCCGAGCGCACATTTCGCACTTGGTGTCCCAGCTAAGGCCGGCCTGACCGGTGGGCCTACTTCCTTCCCTGCATCTGACGATCTCATGGCGCTGCCATCGCTACAGGTGATAGCTGCCGATTGGTCAACCCGCGCAGGGCAGCAGCGTAGTAACCACGATGCGCAGGCAACTCTCTTAGAAGAGCCTTCGCTACCCATCGATTGGCCCGCAGCCACATCATTGCCTCCAGGAGATCAGCAGGGCTTGCTCTACTTCGATAGTCCTGCTCCCCCGAGCATTCTCCATGTGCAGCTATTTGATTCCGTGCATCCGGTAACGGGGGAGCCGGTCGCGGAACCGATCCATGAGATCTTGTGTGAAATGAAAGGGTTTGAAGTTCCACCGAGCTGCCCTTTTAGTGGGTATCAGAACGGCACGTCAAGTGTTCAGATTTCCGTACCACCACTGGATCAGAACCTTTATGCAGTAGTGTTTGGTATTTGGACCGTTGACCCTACTGCCATGGAGGAGGATTCCACGGCCTCCTATCTTATGCAGTTTCAACCTGGTTGATTCCGCCCTGTGAATAGTTGAAGCGCACTGGGTCCGTAGATGGCGGCTGTGGTCTCCGAGATCGCAGTTACTCTGGGGCGCGGAAATGGGGACTGCAGATGCCTGATCAACCGAACAAGGCGGCGAAGCGGCGCCTGAAGCAACAGAGCGCCCTCGCGCGCTTTGCTGGGAGGAGGTCGATTGCGGCGGCGAAGTCAGAAGCCGCGGCACTGTACGAAGCTTTTCTTCAGAGCGACCGCCCTATGTATTGGCTGCAAGACGATTCCTCCAATGTGAGCATGCGCTATCTGAGCTCATTCCTCGATGACGGCGTCAGTGGGCATGTCGATCTTGTCGGTCGAAATGGAGTTTCAGGTCGTGCCACCGCCAACGTGCTGGTACGAACCTGCTGGTACGGACCATCTGCCGCGATCGACCACGTCCGCATGGAGCGGGACGGTCTGGTGCGCGAAGTGAGATCGCTCATCGCCAGTCCGGAACGTGTGCCCTTCGATCCCGAGTGGACCGTGGAACAGGTCGAAGTTGATGGCCGACTCGTCGACTTCCACGTGGCTGAGGGGGTGGGATGCCTGGTCATGGCCGGACGCCCAGCCCCTTCGTGTGTTGTTGCGCTCCATGTGGAGGGCGAGCGACGCAAGATGCTGCTGTCATCTTCGATTGTGCGGTCTGCCTTCATGTCGCCTGCTGAGTTGTTCGACTGAGCTCACGAGGACACGAGCCCTCTCTATGAGGATCGGGGCCGGTTCCGGGGGCGGGGCGGCTCGGCGGTGGCGGGGTCGGCCGGCCACGGGTGCTTGGGGTAGCGGCCGGCCATCTCCCGGCGGACCTCGGCCCAGGTGCCGGCCCAGAAGCCGGGCAGGTCGGCGGTGACCTGCACGTCGCGCCCGGCCGGCGACAGCAGGTGGAGCACCAGCGGCACCCGGCCCCCGTCCACCGTCGGGTGCACCGCGGTACCGAACAGCTCCTGGACCCGGACGTGCAGGGCCGGGGCCTCCCCGGCGTAGTCGACGGCCACCTGGCGGCCGGAGGCCACCGGCACCCGGTCGGGGGCCACCTCGTCCAGGCGCCCCAGCCACGGCCACCCCAGGCGCTCCCGGAGGGTGTGGGCCAGGTCCACACGCTCCAGGCCGGCCCGCCCCGTGGCCCGGTCCAACCGGGGCCCGAGCCAGGCCTCCAGGTCGGCCAGCAGGGCCTCGTCGGACAGGTCGGGCCACTCCTCCCCCGCCCCGACCCGGGCCCGGCGGGCGAAGGTGGCCCGTTGCTGGAACCGGCGGGCGCCCTCGGTCCAGCGCAGGACGCCCAGGCCCCGCTGGCCGACGTGGGCCAGGAGGGCGGCCACCGTCGTCGCCCCCGGCGGGGGGGCGACATCGCGGGCCGACAGGACCAGGGCCCCCAGCCGCCGCTCGGTCCGGGCCCGCAGGTCGTCGCGCCCCTCGTCCCACCCCACCTCGGTCACCGTCTCCACCGCGTCGCCCCCCAGGGCCACCACGTCGGCCTCGTCCAGGGCGGCGGCGATGCGCACCCGGTGCCCGCCGGGCACCGCCGGCCCCGGTCCCGGTCGCCCCCCGCCGACCCGGCGCCCCGCCCCCGGCCCCCGGGCCCCGGGGCCGTCCGGGGCGGTGTCGAGGTCGGCCACCACCAGGTACGGCTCGCCGGCCAGCGGGTCGCCCTCGGGCAGGGCGGCCCCGGTCCCGTTCCGGAGCCGGACCCGCCCTCCCGGGCGGGCCTGGGCCAGGCGGTCCGGGTAGGCCAGGCCCAGGAGGGGGCCGCAGGCGGTCAGGTCGACGGCGCCCCGGGGGCGGACCCCGGCCCGGCGGGCCACCTGCCGGGCCCGGCGGCGGGCGCCCCCCACCGCCCCGTCGTCGGCGGCCGGGTGCGAGGCCCGCTCGTCGGCCAGCACCCGCAGCCGCTCGGCGGCGTCGACCGGGACCTCGCCGGGCCGGCCCCGCAGCACGTCCCGCTCCTCCAGGGCGGTGGCCAGCAGGCACGCCTCCCACCCGTGGCCGGCCCGGTCCCCGTCGACCACCATCCGGGCCAGGCGGGGGTGCAGGGGCAGGCCGGCCGCGGCCCGTCCGGTGGCGGTGGGCCGCCCGTCGATGTCGAGGACGCCGAGGGTGGCCAGGAGGGCCCGGGCCGCGGCCAGGGCCGGGGCCGGCGGCCGGTCCAGGAAGCGCAGCTCGTCCTCGGCCGCCCCCCACAGGGCCAGCTCCAGGGCCAGGCCGGCCAGGTCGACCTGGGCGATCTCCGGGGTGGCGAACCGGGCCCGGGGGGCGTGGTCGGCCTCGGACCACAGGCGGTAGGCCACCCCCGGGCCGGTGCGCCCGGCCCGCCCGGCCCGTTGCTCGGCCGAGGCCTTGGAGGCGGTCACGGTGGTGAGCCGGGTAAGGCCCCGGCGGGGGTCCAGGCGGGGCACCCGGGCCCGGCCGGCGTCGACCACCACCCGCACGCCGGCCACGGTCAGGCTGGACTCGGCGATGTCGGTGGCCAGCACCACCCGCCGCCGCCCGGGGGGCGAGGGGGCCAGGGCCTGGTCCTGCTGGGCCGGGGGCAGGGCGCCGAAGAGGGGGCGCACGTCGACGGCGGGGGGGAGGGCATCGCCCCGCAGCCCGTCACCCACCCGCCGGATGTCGGCCGCCCCGGGCAGGAACACCAGCACGTCGCCCTCCTCGGCGGCCACCGCCTCCCGCACCACCCGCACCGTGTGGGCGTCGGGGCGCTCGCGGTCCCGGGGTGGGGCCCACCGGAGGGCCACCGGGTGCTGGCGGCCCTCGCTGGCCACCGTGGGCGCCGGCCCGTCGGCGTCGCCCAGGGCCTCGGCCAGCCGGTCGGCGTCGAGGGTGGCCGACATGGCCAGCACCCGCACCTCCGGGCACAGGGCGGTGCGGGCGTCGAGCAGCAGGGCCAGGGCCAGGTCGGTGTGCAGGTTGCGCTCGTGGACCTCGTCCAGGACCACCAACCCCACCCCGTCGAGGGACGGGTCGCGCTGGAGCCGTCGGACCAGGATGCCCTCGGTCACCACCTCGATGCGGGTGGCCGGGCCGGTGACGTCCTCGTCCCGGGTCCGGTAGCCGGCGGTGGACCCCACCGGCTGGCCCAGGAGCTCGGCCGTGCGCCGGGCCGCGGCCCGGGCGGCCAGGCGGCGGGGCTCCAGGACCACGATCCGCCGGCCGGCCAGCCACGGCTCGTCCAGCAACCGGAGGGGCACGACGGTGGTCTTGCCCGCGCCCGGCGGCGCCTGGAGCACGGCCACGCCCCGCTGGCCCAGGGCCCGGCGGAGGGCGGGGACGCAGGCCTCGACCGGCAGGTCGGTGGGGGGCGGCGCCGTCACCCCGCCAGTGTGGAGGACCGCGTCACCGAGGACCGGGCCGGCCCGCTGGTCAGCCGGCCCAGCCCTCGGTGACGCGACCGGTGGCCAGGTCGAGCACCTGGGGGATGGACTCGGTGGTGAACACCACCCGCCCCCCGGTCACCCGCTCGATGCGGGCCGACGGGCTGGTGCTGCCCTCGTAGCGGAGGGCGAAGGTGTCGCGCCCCACCGGACGGGCTCGGCCCGTGGCCACGGCCACGTGCTCCACCGTGAGCCGCTGCCCGGGGGAGGCCAGGGTGACCAGGGCGACGTCGTCGGCGCCGGCCGGGGCCAGCAGGAACCGGGCGTCGCCGGCGAACAGGGTCTCGGTGGAGCGATCGGGGCTCAGGTCGAAGGCCTCTACCCCCCGGGGCAGGGCCCGGTCCCACAGCGCCTCGCCCCGGCGCAGGTCGAAAGCCAGCAGGCTGAGGCGGGCCGTGCCCCGGCTGGAGGTCACCGCCGTCACCAGCCGGCCCCCGGCCAGCACCGCGGGCCCGGCCGGGGCCGTGTCCCGGGGCAGGGGCAGGGCCGTCATCGAGCCCTCGGACAGGCCCACGTGCACCAGCGCCGAGGAGTCGGAGATCACCAAGTCGGTGCCGTCCGCGGTGGTGGTGGGATCGGTCAGGCCGGAGCCCAGCTCCGCCGCCCGGGACCACCGCATCCGGGGATCGGGGAGCGTCCACCGCTGCACGCAGGTGGTGGTGGACCCGAAGGCGAGGACCACGTCATCGCTGCCCGGCACCGGGATCACCGGGGAGTCGGGCTGGAAGGCGATGACCTGGGCCAGCTCGGCCGGGTAGGCCGGGTCGGGGCAGGACGGGGTGATGCGCCCGCCCACCTCGCCGGTGGCCGGGTCGGTCACCGCCAGCGAGGCGGGGCCGGAGAGGTCGACCTGGTCCACCACCAGCAACGTCCCGCCCACCACGTGGGTCGACCCCCGGGGCGACTCCAGCCGGCGGCTCCATCGGCCCGAGCCGTCGGCCACGTCCAGGGCGGTCACGGTGGCATCCCGCCCCAGCACCACCAGGGTGTCACCCAGGACGGCGAAGCAGTGGCGGCAGCGGGGGTCGACCTCGTCGGACGCGCTGGCCCGCCACCGGGAGGCGCCGGTGGCCCGGTCGAGGGCCACCACCTCGGCCCCCAGGCTGGCCAGGACCAGGTCGTCGGTGACCCGGAACTGGGCCGAGTAGACGTCGGCCGGCACCACCGGGGCCGTCCACGCCACCTCGCCGTCGATGGCCACGCGGGCCACGACGCGGTCGCCGGAGCCCACGGGCTGGGCCAGGCCCACGACCTCGGTGGGCCGGCCCCCGGCGCCGGTGACGACCTCGCTGTCCCCCGTGGTGACGGTCAGCTCCAGGTCGGTGTCGCCGCCGCCGGCCCGGGAGACGGCCCGGCCGGCCTGGTAGACGGCGAAGCCGATGGGCACCAGCGTGGCGGCCAGGATGACCAGGGCCAGCAGGCACCCGAGGCCCGGCCCTCGCCGGCGCCGGCGGCCGGGCGTCGGGGTGGTGCCGGCGGCCGGGGGCGCGGTGGGGCCGAAGGTGGGCACCCCGGCTCCGACCGCGGCCCCGGCCCCGAACGGCCCCCCGGGAGCGGCGGCGCCCGGGCCCCCGAGCGGGGTCGGCGGGGGCGGCGATGGCGGTGGCGGGGGCAGGCCCGGACCGCTGTCGCCCACGTGGTGGAACAGGCCGCACCCGGGGCAGACGATGTTGTCGTCGTCGTCAGGTGGGGGCAGCGACCCGCCGCAGCGGTTGCAGCTCGACGGACGGGACATGGGGGCGCTCCTCGTCGGTCCGTCACCGCCCGGTGGGACCGGGGCCACGCTACTCGCCGCCCGCCGGTGGGCTCGGGGAAGCGATCCCCGGATCGGTGGCCCAGGCCGTAGGTTCGACGCCGTGGATCGCCGCCGGATCGTCGCCCCGCCCGGGCCGAACGGGCCGCACGGGGCCCTCCGGCACCGGGCCGGCGACCGGACCGGCGTGGGCTCGGACCGGGCCCGGTGAGCACCGGTGACGTTACCGCCCTGATGGCCGTGCTGGCCCTCCTGGGCTCGGTGGTGCTCGCCGGCTTGGTGGTCGGGGTGGCCGTGCCCTCGCTGCGGGTCGGCCTGCGGCGCCAGCTGGCCGGCCAGGGCGTGGCCCTCGCCACCGTGGTGGCCCTGGTGGCCACCCTGGGCAGCCTCTACCTCAGCGAGGTGGCCGACTTCCCGCCCTGCCGGTTGTGCTGGTTCCAGCGCATCGCCATGTACCCGTTGGTGGTCGTCCTGGGCCTGGGGGCGCTGCGCCGCGACGCCGGGGCCCGCCTCACCGGCCTGGTCCTGGCCGGTCTGGGCCTGGCCGTGAACCTGTGGCACGGGGCGGTGGAGATCCGTCCCAGCCTGGAGGGCAGCGGGTGCGACCCGGCCAACCCGTGCTCCATCCGCTGGGTCGAGGAGCTCGGGTTCTGGACCATCCCCCGCATGGCCACCGTGGCCTTCGTCCTCGTGCTGGCCCTGCTGGTGCTCGACCGCCCGGCCCGGCACCCCAGCGCCAGCCCCGGCCCCGATCCCCGTCCGCTGTCCCAAGAGGAGCCCGTCCCATGAGCACCCTGCCCCCACCCGACCCACCCGGCCCGCCGGGCCCCAGCCGCGTCGATGCCGCCCGCGGCGGCTCCCGCTTCCCCCTGGTGGCGGCGGCCGTGGCCGCCCTGGTGGTGGTGATCGTGGTGGCCGCCGTGGCCATCGTCCTGGTGGGAGACGACGACGGGGGCACCACCGCCGGCCCCGACCCCGCGGCCGTGACCGATCCCGAGGCCGGGCCCGACGACGCCCCCTCGGACGAGCCCCCCGGGGAGGAGGCCTTCGGGCCCGTCGCCGTGGAGGGCCCGGCCCTGGAGCGCCTGCCCCGGGACGGCGACGACCCGGCGGTGGGCGAGCCGGCCCCCCGGTTGGTGGGCCGGACGCCCGGGGGGGCGGAGATCGCCGTCGAGCCGACCGCCGGCCCGGCCGTCATCGCCTTCGTGGCCCACTGGTGCCCGCACTGCCAGGCCGAGGTGCCCCGCATCGTCGAGCTGGCCGGGGGCGAGGCCGACATCCAGGGGGTGGAGCTGGTGGCGGTGGCCACCGGGACCGACCCCCGGGCCCCCAACTACCCGCCCGGCTCGTGGCTGGCCGGCGAGGGGTGGCCGGGGACCGTGCTGCTCGACTCCGAGGAGGCGACGGCCGCCGCGGCCTACGGGGTGACCGGCTACCCGTTCCTGGTGGCGGTGGACGGCGACGGGACCGTCGTGGCCCGCTCGTCGGGGGAGCTGGGCGACGAGGGCCTGGCCGACTTCTTCGCCGAGGCCGCCTCGGCGTCCTGACCCGGGCCACCGACCGTCGGGGAGCGCCCGAGGTGCGGACCGGTCACCGATCGGGAGCGATGGCGGGCGACACCGGGCGCGGCCGCCCGGTGTCGCCCCGTCGGGACCCGCTCAGCCCGGGACGGCCATGGTGTCGAGCACCACGGCCACGCCGGTGACGGTGGCGGCGATGCGGCCCACGTCGCGGATCTCCTCGGTGCTCCGCCCCGCCTTGCGCAGCTCGGCCACGTGGGAGGCGATGCAGGTGTGGCACTGGCCCACGATGGCGGCGGCCAGGGCGTAGAGCTCGAAGCGCTCGCGGCCCACCCCGCCGTGGGTGGTGAAGGCGTTCATCCGCAGGCCGGCCGGTGCCGTCTGGAGCTCGGCGTCGTCGGACAGCTCGGGGAACGGGTACCACGTGGTGTTCATGGCCATGAGGGCAGCCGCCGTCCGGGCCCCGGCGGCCTGGGTGGCCGGCAGCTCGTCGGCGGCCTCGAACGCCTCGACCAGGTCGCGGGAGCGGGCCATGACGGCGGCGGCCAGCGCCGCCCCCAGGGCCTCCTCCAGGTCGAGGGCGCTGCGCTCGATGACCGATCCGAGGTTGAGGCGCAGGTCCTTGGCCTCGTCGGGGATCACCGCTTTGACCGGGGCCAGGACGTCGGCCAGCGTCGCCATCAGAGCGTGTCCCCGCCCAGGGACCGGTTGCAGGGGCACAGCTCGTCGGTCTGGAGCCCGTCGAGGATGCGGAGCGTCTCGGACGGGTTGCGGCCCACGTTGAGGTTGTTGACCGAGACGTGCTGGATGGTGTTGTCGGGGTCGACGACGAAGGTGGCCCGGAGGGCGACGCCCTCGGGGGAGCGGACGCCGAGCTGGTCGACCAGCGAGCCGGTGCTGTCGGCGAAGCTCCACTGGTCGAGCTTGTCCAGGTCCGGGTGATCGCGGCGCCAGGCCAGCTTGGTGAACTCGTTGTCGGTCGAGCCGCCCAGGACCACGGCGTCGCGGTCGGCGAACTCGGCGTTGAGCTTGGCGAAGGCCGCGATCTCGGTGGGGCAGACGAAGGTGAAGTCCTTCGGGTAGAAGAAGATGACCTTCCACTTGCCCTCGAAGCTGGCCTCGGTGATGTCCTCGAAGGCGGACTCGCCCCCCTGCTCGTGGTCGTTGAAGCCGGGCTTCACGCCCACGACCTTGAATGGCTCGAGGGTCTCTCCGACGGTCTTCATAGATCCTCCTGTGTGGGCCGGCGGACCGGCCCCGGTGCAGTTGTTAGGTGTGCTTATCAAACTACAGACACAATCTCGGTTCCCAACCCGGGCGGGGAGGATCAGCCGCCGGCCAGGGCGGCGCGGAGGCTGGAGTCGAAGGCCTGCTGGGCCTGGTCGAAGCCACCGGCGGAGGCCAGCACGGCGCCGGCCCCGCCCAGGGCCTCGGCCAGGTGACGACGACCCTGGCGCCCCCACTCGTCGTCCACCCAGCGCTCCAGGAAGTGGGGCTCCCGCTCGGCATGGGATCGGGGCGTGCCGGTGGCCACCTCGTCGAGCAGGGCGGCGGCCAGCTCGGGAACGCCCAGCCCGGTGCGGGCGCTGGTGCGGTGGACCTCGGGCGGCTCCGCGTCGAAGGGGCGGGCCAGGCCCAGGCTGGCCGTCAGGTGGTGGTAGCTGCGCCCGGCGGTGGGTTCGTCGCACTTGTTGAGCACGAAGGCGTCGGGCACCTCGACGATGCCGGCCTTCAGGAACTGGACCTCGTCGCCCCCCAGGGGCTGGAGCACCAGGTACACCCGGTCGGCCAGGTGGCGGACGTCGGCCTCGCTCTGGCCGATGCCCACCGTCTCCACCAGCACGCAGCGGAACAGGCGGGTCAGCAGCCGGCACACCTGGAAGCTGGAGGGCGACAGGCCCCCCAGCTCGGCGGCCGAGGCCTGGCTGCGGAAGAACAGGCGCCGGTCGTCGAGGGGGCTGCGCATCCGGGTCCGGTCGCCGAGCAGGGCCCCGCCGGACACCGCGCTGGACGGGTCGATGGCCAGCACGGCCACCGTGAGCTCGGGCTCGGCCCGCAGCATCTCCACCGTGACCCGGGCCAGGAGGCTGGACTTGCCCGAGCCCGGGGTCCCGGTCACCCCCAGCACCGTGCAGGGCGAGGCCTCGCCCCCGGCCGCGGTGTCGAGCAGGTCCAGGGCCCGGGCCCGGCGGGGCGCAGACTCGGGCCGTGAGTCCTCGAAGACCCCGATGAGCCGGGAGACGGCGTGCTTGTCCAGGCCTCGGGCCCGCTCGACCAGCTCCTCCAGCGCGCTCCCCTCGGCGTGGTCACCCACCGGATCGGGTCACGCCGCGCCGGAGGCGGCGCCGGCCTCGATGATGGCGACGAAGCGCTCCATGATGTCGATCAGCTCGTAGTCGGCCGGCGTGAACACCTGCTCGACGCCGATGGCCTTCAGCTTCTCGACGTCGCCCTGGGGGATGATCCCGCCGAACACGACGTGGACGTCGGCCCCGTGCTGGCGCAGGCCGTCGATGATCTGCTGGGCCAGCTCCACGTGGCTGCCGGAGAGGACCGAGGCCCCGATGAGGTCCACGCCCTCCTCCACCGCCGACTGGACGATCTCGCCGGGGCTGAGGCGGATGCCGGAGTACACGACGTCGAAGCCCACGTGGCGGGCCGACACGGCGATGACCTCGGCCCCGTTGGAGTGGCCGTCCAGGCCGGGCTTGCCCACCAGCACCTTGGGCCGGTGGCCCAGCCGGTCGGCCAGGCCCTGCACCCGGGCCCGCAGGTCGTCGACCCGGTCGCCGCCCAGGCCCAGCTTCTGGCCCTCGACGCCGGTGGCCGGGCGGTACTCGCCGAACACCTGGCGCAGGGCCCCGGCCCACTCGCCGGTGGTGACCCGGGCCAGGGCGCACTCGATGGACGGCTCCATCATCGACGAGCCGTCGCGGGCGGCGGCCTTGAGGGCCTCCAGGGCGGACTGGGCCCGGTCCTCGTCCCGGGCGGCCCGGACCGCGTCCAGGTTGCCCAGGGCCTCGGCGATGGCCGACTCGTCCAGGGTGAACAGGCCGCCGTCGTCGCCGGCCAGCAGGGGCGAGGGCAGGCCCTCGGTCCACCGGTTGAGGCCGACCACGATCTGCTCGCCGCTGTTGATGGCGGTCATGCGCTCGCTCATGGAGCGGACCAGGGCCGACTTCAGGTACCCCGACTCGATGGCGGGGATGACGCCGCCCATGCCCAGGATGGCCTCGATCTCGGCCTTGGCGTCGCGCTTCAGCTCGGCCACCTTGGACTCGACCACCACCGACCCCTCGAACAGGTCCGGGTACTCCAGCAGGTCGGTCTCATACGCCAGGATCTGCTGGAGGCGCAGCGACCACTGCTGGTCCCAGGGGCGGGGCAGGGACAGGGCCTCGTTCCAGGCCGGGAGCTGCACGGCCCGGGCCCGGGCGTCGCGGCTGAGGGTGACCCCCAGGGCCTCGATGAGGATGCGCCAGGCGTTGTTCTCGGGCTGGCTCTCGGTCAGGCCCAGCGAGTTGACCTGCACGCCGTAGCGGAAGCGGCGGTACTTCGGGTCCTCGACGCCGAAGCGGTCCCGGCAGTACTCGTCCCACAGCTCGCCGAAGGCGCGCATCTTGCACATCTCCTCGACGAACCGGATGCCGGCGTTGACGAAGAAGCTGATGCGCCCCACGGCCCGGCTGAACTGCTCGTCGGTGAAGTGGCCCCGCTCCTTGATGAGATCGAGCAGGCTGATGGCGTTGGCCAGGGCGAAGGCCAGCTCCTGGGTGGGCGTGGCCGCCGCCTCCTGCAGGTGGTACGAGCAGATGTTGGAGGCGTTCCACTTGGGGATCTCCTCCAGGCAGTACTCGTACATCTCGGCGATGATCCGCAGGCTCTCCTCCGGGGGGAAGATGTAGGTCCCCCGGGCCAGGTACTCCTTGATGAGGTCGTTCTGGGTGGTGCCGGTGAGCTGGGCCACGTCGACCCCGCGCTCCCGGGCCAGGGCCACGTACAGGGCCAGCAGCCACATGGCCGTGCCGTTGATGGTCATCGAGGTGTTCATCTTCTCGATGGGGATCTCGTCGAACAGCACGTGCATGTCGTCGAGGCTGTTGATGGGCACGCCGACCTTGCCCACCTCGGGGCGGGCGATGGGGTCGTCGGAGTCGTAGCCGCACTGGGTGGGCAGGTCGAAGGCGATCGACAGGCCGGTCTGGCCGGCGGCCAGGTTGGCCCGGTACAGGGCGTTGGAGGCCCGAGGGCTGGAGTGCCCCGAGTAGGTGCGGATGATCCACGGCCGGTCCCGGACGGGCTCCCCGTCGGCGTCGTGGAGGCGGTGCGCCTGGCGCTCCTGCGGCGTGTCGTCGCTCATGCCCGAAGGCTACGCCCGCCCCACCGGGACCCCCCAGCCCGGGCCGGGCCCGGAACGGGGGCGGGCGCCGGACCGGCAGCCGGAGCAGCCGACCCGACACCGGATCGGGGGAGGGGATCCGCCGGTCAGGAGGCGGGGCGGCTCCGCAGCAGGGCGGTGCCCCCGGCGGCCAGGCCCAGCAGGCCCAGCACGATCCCGGCGATGGCCAGGCCGTTCGTGCCGCCGTCGCTGTCGTCACCGTCGTCCGACCCGGTGGAGGAGGCCGGGGTACCGGCCGCCGCCTCGGCGTCGCTGCTGGTGGCGGCGTCGCCGTCGTCGGCCGGTTCGGTGGCGTCGTGGCCGTCGCCGGCCTCGGCCTCTCCCACGGTGACGAAGGGCGCCGGGCTCTCGGGCTCCTCACCGCCCTCGGGGGTGTCCTCGATCCAGGCCGTCTCCCCCTCGACGCAGGTCTGGATCACGCCGAACTGGAGGCGCTGGCCCACCTCCTCGGGGGCCGTGAACCCGATGGTGAACACCTGGCGGAAGTGGGGGTCGAGCTCGTTGCCGTCCTGGGCCGTCCAGGTGATCTCCGAGACGCGCTCGGTCTGGGGCTCGCCGTGGCTGCTCTCCACCGGCTCGTCCAGCGCCGTCTCGGTGGCCTCGACGTCCCAGCCGGCCAGGACCTGGGGCGCGGCGTTGAGGACGCCCTCGGGGACCTGGACCGCGATCTGGCGGGTGGGCGAGTCCTCGCAGCCGTGGCCCACCGTGAACGAGAGGGTGGTCGAGCCGCCGGCCGGCACGGTGTCCTTGTCCGCGGTGACGTGGGCCCCGGCCGGGGTGGCCAGGCCCAGGGCCAGGGCCCCGGCGGCGAGCAGGCCGAGCCCCAGGCGGGCGGTGCGGGTGGTCATGGTGGGATCTCCTGTGGGTGGGACGGAGGGTGGAGGGAAGATGTCGAAGGGGAGACGAGCGGAGAGCGGCCGGGCCGGCCAGCAGCGGGGGCGGGAGGGAGCAGGTGGCCTCAGGCGACGATGCGGACCTGGAAGGTGGCGATCTCCTCCTCGTAGAGGGAGGTCCGGGCCGCCACCTCGACGGTCCAGGTGCCACCGATGGAGAGGTCGTCGCTGATCAGGGTCCAGTGGCCGGGCCCGGTGGGGGCGGGCGTCCGCTCCAGGCCGGCGACCTCCGCGGCCGGGAGGGAGAAGCGGACCTCCACCCCCTCGGGCAGGTCCCAGGGCTGGCCCTCCGTGTCGTAGGTGTAGAGGTGCAGGGTGGTGCGCCCGGCCCGGGTGGGGTCGATGTCCATGGCCACCTCGCCGTCACCCAGGGGCTGGCGGTCGGCGAAGGGGGCGGCCACCGCGCTGCGGGCCGGGGTGATGTCGACCAGGGCACCGGTCACCCCCACCACCAGGGCCAGCAGGGCCACCTCGATCACCAGGGTGCGCCGCAGGACCGAGAGGGCCGTCGCCCCCCGGCCGGCGGCCGGGGTCTCGCCCGACGGAGCCTCGCCTGACGGGGCCGCGGTGGCGGGCCCGTCCAGGTCGTGCTCCACCAGGGGCACCAGGCGGTAGCGGTTCCAGCCCCCCAGGAGGGCCACCAGCCCCACGATGGCCACCTTGGCCAGCAGGAGCTGGCCGTAGGGGGTGGTGACCAGGGCCCGGGTGCTGCCCACCTGGGTCCAGCCCAGGGTGCCTCCGGCCACGGCCACGACGGCCAGGGTCAGGCCCGCCACCCCCGAGAAGCGGAGCACGGCCGGGGCCGGCGAGGTGCCGGCCCGGCGTCGGGCCGCCACCACCACCAGCAGGCCGGCCAACCCGCCCAGCCACACCGCGGCCGCGGTCACGTGGGCGGCGTCGGCGCCGATGGCCACCGCCGCCGGGGAGGAGGTGGCGGTGTGGCCGGCCACCGCGAACGAGGTGGCCACCGCCACCAGCCCCGCCCCGGCCACCACCCGGTCGCGCCCGGCGTCGACGGCCACGAACAGCAGGGCCAGCAGGGCCACGGCGGTGGCCAGGCCCACGTTGTCGGCCAGGATCTGGCCCAACACCCCGGGGGCGGTGATGGAGTCGGGCCCCAGGCCGGTGGCCAGGGCGGCCCGCAGGGGCAGCTCCAGCACCAGGCCGACCGCGCCCACCCCGGCCGCCACCCGCACCACCCGGCGCAGGCCGGCCCGCTCGGCCCCGCCGTCGTGCACGGCCACCAGGAACAGGGCCAGCCCGGTGGCCAGCAGGGCGCCCCCGTAGGCCAGGACCCGGGCCGCGGTGCCGGCCAGCCGCCACGCCGACTCGTCACCGGAGCCGACCAGGGCGTCGACCACCGAGTCGTCGAGCCGTTCGGCCCCGTCGCCCACGCCGAAGGTGAAGGCCCCGTCGATGGGGTGGCTGTCGGCCGAGACGGCCCGCCAGACCACCACGTAGGCCCCGTCGGCCAGGTCGCCCCGCAGGGGCACGGTCACGGTGTCGCCCCGGACCTCGACCCCGCCCCGGTCGACCCGCTCGCCCTCGGCGTCGAGCACCCGGACCTGGCCCACGCTCACCGACACGCCCTCGTTGAAGGTCAGGGTCACCTCGGTGGGGGCCTGGCCCAGGGACCCGCCGTCGGCCGGCGTGCTGGTGAGGAGCTGGGCGTGGGCCCCGGCCGGGGCGGCCCCGAACCCCAGGACGGCCAGGGCGGCCACGGCGGCGAGGGCGAGGCTGGCTCGGGGGACGAGGCGCCGGGCTCGCCCGCGGCGGGCGGGATCCGCCGTGTCCCGGCCGGCCCCTCCCGGCGGGCCGGCCGGCGGCTGGGTGACGTGACGCCCGGCGAGGAGGGACCTCGGTGGGGCGGTCGGGGGGGCGCTCACGCCGGGGCCGGGGCGGTGCCGCCCCGCAGGTCCCGGCCCGGACGGGCCGGGAGGAGCCACAGCAGCAGCACGCCGGCCAGGTCCAGGACGTGGTGGGCCTCGGTGAAGGCCAGGGTGGCCCCCTGGGCCATGTCGACCCCGGCGGTCACGGCCATGGCCCCGGCCAGGGCGCCGGCGAAGGGCAGGAGGCCGGTGGCCAGGCGGGGCCGCCAGGCGGCGCTGAGCAGGCCGACGGCCAGGGCCAGGTCGAAGGCCCCCATCTCCCGGGCCACGTGCACCGGGGCCTCCGCGTCCTGGGCCAGGAAGATGGCCGGCACGGCCAGGACCAGCTGGGTCAGGCCGATGGCCAGGAGGCCGTAGCGCACCGCCTCCCGCACCGGCCGGGGCCGGGACGTCACCGGCACCCGGGCCAGGATGTCCTCGGTGCGGTCGGCCACCACCTGGGCCGGGCGGACCCGGACGGCCCGGTGGAGGTGGGCGGCCTCGGCGGCCCAGGCCCGGCACGCCCCGCACCGATCCAGGTGCACGTCGACGGCGGTGTCGTCGACGCCGGGGGGGAGGGCCTCGTGGTCGAGCCGGGCGGAGAGGGCCTCGCGGCAGTCGGGGCAGCGCATGGAGGCCAGGTCGCTCCCGGGCCGAGGATGGTTCCCAACCTGAACGACGATCCCGCGGGGTGGTGGACAACGACCGTCGCCAGCCGCCACGCTCGCGGGTCGTGGACCCGCTGACCCGCCTGGCCCTGGAGGCCCGTGACGGCGACGAGCTCAGCCTGGCCGGCTTCGTGCGGGCCTCGCAGGCCGACGTCTGGCGCCTGGCCGCCCACCTGGTCGATCGGCCGTCGGCCGACGACGTCGCCCAGGAGGTCTACCTGCGGGCCATCCCGGCCCTGGCCCGGTACCGGGCCGAGGCGCCGGCCCGGGCCTGGCTGCTCGGCATCGCTCGCCGCACCTGCGCGGATGTGATCCGCCGCCGGGGGCGCGAGCGGCGGTTGTGGCGGCGCCTGGTGGCCCAGCCCGACCCGGCCGGTGAGGCGGGGGCCGCACCGGCCACCGGCGACGTGGAGCTGGACGCCCTGCTGGCCGCCCTGGCCCCGGACCGGCGCGACGCCTTCGTCCTGACCCAGGTGATCGGCCTGCCCTACGCCGAGGCTGCCGTGGCCTGCGGGGTGCCGGTGGGCACCATCCGCTCCCGGGTGGCCCGGGCCCGCGCCGAGCTGGCCACCGCGGTCCAGGACGAGGCCCGGGACGAGGCGGCCGGCACCGACGGTTGACACCTGCCTCGGACGAGGGCGGCGGCGAGGCAGACTGCGGGGCATGGCCGGACCGTTCGATCCTGACGGCGTGGTCCTCGCCAGGGTGCGCGAGGCCTGCCACGCCCTGCCCGAGGTGGAGGAGCGACCGAGCCACGGCTCTCCCGCCTTCTTCGTGCGGGGCAAGAAGACGTTCGTGATGTTCCTGGACGACCACCACGGCGACGGCATCCTCGGCCTGTGGTGCGCGGCCCCGCCCGGGGTCCAGTCCGACCTGGTCGACACCGAGCCCGAGCGCTTCTTCGTCCCGCCGTACGTGGGGCACCGGGGGTGGTTGGGCGTCCGCCTGGACCTCGACGTGGACTGGGACGAGGTGCGCGACATCGTCACCGACGCCTACTGCGCGGTGGCCCCGGCCCCGCTGGTTCGCCAGGTGCGTCCCGACGACGGGTGAGGCGGGGCCGTCGACGAGTTCGCTCCAGCCTCTTGCCATTTGCGCCCGCCGGGTTCAGCCCGGACCGGCGACGTCCCCGGCCACGGCGGTACCGAGCGCCGTCGCCCCCGAGGGGGCCCCGGCGGGGACGTGGAGCACGGTGGGCCGGCGCCGGCCCCGGAGGGTGACCCGCTCGCCGGCTCGCCAGTGGTCGGCCTCGGTCCCCCCGGCCGCGGCCACCGCCTCGCCCGAGGCCAGCACCAGGCCGGGCACGTCCTTGGCCAGCTCGGTCAACCGGGCCGCCTCGTTCACCGGGTCGCCGATCACCGTGTACTCGAAGCGCTCCTCGGAGCCGATGTTGCCGGCCACCGCGGGGCCGGCGGCCACCCCGATCCCGGCCCGGCAATCGGGCACCTCGGCGGCCAGGCGGGTGGCCAGGTGCCGGGCCGCGGCCAGGGCGGCGCCGGCCGGGTCGGCCCGGGGGCCCGGCGCCCCGAACACGGCCAGGGCGGCGTCGCCCTGGAACTTGTTGATCCAGCCGCCGTGCTCGTCGACGGTCGACACCACCACGGTGAAGAACCGGTTCAGCACGTCGACCACGTCGGTGGCCGGCCGGCCGGCGGCGATGCCGGTGGAGTCGATGATGTCGACGAACAGCACGGCCACGTCCCGGACCTCGCCGCCCAGCCCCGGGCCGCGACCCAGGGCCTCTTGGGCCACGTCCTCGCCCACGTGCCGGCCGAACAGCTCCCGGAGCTGCTCCCGCTCCCGCAGCCCGTCGACCATGCGGTTGAACCCGTCCTGCAGCAGGCCCAGCTCGCTGGCGTCGTAGACGTCCACGGCCACGTCCAGGTCCCCGTCGCCGACCCGGGCCATGCCCTGGCGCACCTCCCGGACCGGGTCGGCCACCGCCCGGGCCCCGAGAAGGGTGACCCACAGGCCCACGCCCAGCGCCACCCCGCCGATGACGACCATGGTGACGGCCAGCGAGGTGCGGGTGGCCGTCCCCTCGGCCAGGGCGAAGACGCCGGTCACCACCAGGCCCAACAGGGGCACCCCGGTGCCCAGGGCCCAGGCCAGCACCTGCCGGAGGGCCACGCCGGGCAGGCGGGGCCGGTCGACGTCGCCCTGGGCCAGGGCCCGGGCCGCCACCGGGCGCATGATCCGCTCGGTGGTCAGGTAGGTGACGGCCCCGGCCGACAGGCCGCTCAGGACCACGGTGAAGGCCACCCTGCTGATCAGCCGGGGGTCGAACAGGCCGTTGACCAGGCCGAACAGGCCGGCCGAGGCCATCCACAGGAGGAGCTGGACCCGCAGCAGATGGCGGGGGGTGCGCAGGACGGCGCCGACCTCGCCGGTCGACGGGTCCCGGCCCTCGACCAGCCAGCGACGGGCGGGGGCCAGCACCCGGGCCCCCCACACCGTCCCCGCGGCCACGGCCAGGGGCGCCCACACGGAGACCAGCACGGTGTTGACCAGCAGGACGCGGCCCGGGTCGTCGAGGGGCTCGCTGGGCAGGACCCAGGCCACGAAGGCGAAGGCGGCGGCGGCCGCCCCCAGGTTGGTGACGGCGCTGCTGGACGACACCCCCACCGTCACCCGGCGGGCCAGGCGGGGCCCCTCGGCGGGCGGTCGGGTCCTGGCCCGGGTCCGGTGGCCCATCAGCGTCGGGGCCGGTCGGGGGGGCGGCCGGGCGTCACCGCCCCAGCGTGGCACCTCCGGCCCGGGGCGGGCGCGGTCGGGGCAGACTGGCCCCCCGCCACCCCCGGAGGAGCGCCCCCATGGCCATCGACTTCACCCTCGAGCCCGAGATCGAGGAGCTCCGCCTGCGGGTCCGCTCGTTCGTCGACGAGGTGGTCAAGCCGGGGGAGGCCCGCATCGGCGGCCTCGACACCGTCGACCAGCGCGACGAGTACGTCCGCACCCTCATCGAGATGCGGGGCCAGGCCCAGGAGGCGGGGCTGTGGCTGCCCCACATGCCGAAGGAGTGGGGGGGCATGGAGCTGGGGCACGTGGGCCTGGCCATGGTCCAGGCCGAGGCGGCCAAGTCGACCTACGGGCCGTGGGTGCTCAACTGCCAGGCCCCCGACGAGGGCAACATGCACACCCTCCTGCACTGGGGCACCGACGAGCAGAAGGAGCGCTACCTGCGGCCCCTGTGCGAGGGGCGGGTCATGAGCTGCTTCGCCATGACCGAGCCCGAGGTGGCCGGCTCGGACCCCACCCTCATCAAGACCCGGGCCTACCCGGACGGCGACGAGTGGGTGATCGACGGGCACAAGTGGTTCATCTCCAACGCCCACCGGGCCGGCTTCGCCATCCTGGTGGCCCGCACCGAGGACGACCCCGACCTCCCCCAGGCGGCCAACACCGCCTTCCTCGTCGACATCCCGTCCGAGGGGTGGACCGAGGTGCGCCAGATCGAGACCATGCACGGCTCGACCGGCCACTCCGAGATCCGCATCGAGGACCTGCGGGTCCACCAGGACCAGATGCTGGGCGGCCGGGGCCAGGGCCACCTGCTCGGCCAGTACCGGCTGGGGCCGGCCCGCCTGGCCCACTGCATGCGGTGGATCGCCCAGGCCGAGACGGCCCTGGACATGATGGTCGAGCGCTCCCTCGACCGCTTCGCCCACGGCTCGCTGCTGGCCGAGAAGCAAGGCATCCAGTGGATGATCGCCGATTCCACCATGGAGCTGTACCAGTCCAAGCTCATGGTGCTGCACGCCGCGTCCAGGATCGACGCCGGGGTGGACTTCAAGAGCGAGGTGTCGATGGCCAAGCACTTCGTGGCCAACGCCCTGGGCCGCATCATCGACCGGTCGATCCAGGTCCACGGCGCCCTCGGCTACTCGACCGACACCCCGCTGGCCTCCATGTACCAGCACGCCCGCTGGGCCCGCTTCGCCGACGGGGCCGACGAGGTCCACCAGATGCGCATCGCCCAGCGCACCATCGCGGCCTGGAAGGACCACGGCTCCACCCGCACCGCCACCGGCGACCTGCCCCTCTGACGGGGGCGCAGAGCTGGGGTTTCCGGGAACGCATGGGCTCGATCCGGCGCGCGTCGGCTCTGCGCGGGGTCAGGCGGCGAGGGCTGATGTGGGGGGAGGTGGTCGGGTAGTGCGACATCGGCCGTCGGGGTCGGTGACCCGGACGGTGGCGTCGGGGTCCATGGTGAGGGACCAGCCGGGTCGGTGGATGACGTGGTGGTGGTAGGCGCAGAGGAGGACGAGGTTGTGGGGGTTGGTGGGTCCGCCGTCGATCCAGTGGCGGACGTGGTGGGCGTCGCACCGATCAGGCGAGCGGTCGCAGCCGGGGAATCGGCAGCCTCGGTCTCGGAGGACGACAACGGTGAAGAGGGCGGCGGCCACGATGCGGGTGGCCCTGCCGTAGTCGAGGACTTCGGAGCGGCCTCGGGTGATGACGCGGTGGACATCGGCGTCGCAGGCCAGGCGTCGGGCCGTCTCGGCGTCGATCGTCGCTCCCTCGGGCAGGCGGGCAGTGCCGGCGCGGTCGGTGAGGGTGTCCAGGTCGATGGTGATGTTGAGGTGGGGGCGGTGTCGGGCCGCGACGTGCATCCCTTGGTGGTCGAGGAAGAACCGGAACACCGAGATCAGGGCGTCGTGGCGCTTCTCGGGCGGCGTGCGTGCGTCGTCGTCCCGCTTGGGGTCGAGCGCGACGCGCAGGGCGGCCTGCGCGGTGGCGTACCCCTCGGTGGTCAGGTCCGCGTCCAGGCGGCCTCGTCCGTCCATCAGCGGCGACAGGTGCGCCCGGCCCGCTTCCTCGATCGGGTCTCTCTCGTCCAGGAGGGCCTTGGCCTTGGCGGCCCAGTCGCGCATGGCGGCCGCCGTCTCGGGGACGTCCAACGGGGCCAACGCGGGCACGAGGGTGGCCTCGTGCTCGGCGTAGAGGCCTGCGGTGCGGTCGTTCACGTTGGCCACGACGGCCTGCACCTGACCACCCGACAGCGCCCCGCCGGTCCAGGCCCGAGCCGTGACCGGGCACCCCTGCAACCGTCGTGCCGTCGCCGCGTGGCGCGTCGCGTCCCGGTTCGAGAGCCGGGCCCGCACCCGGAGCCACGACGCCATCGACGCCGCGTCCTCCACGTCCCACAGCTCCGCCGCATCGAAGGCCCCCGCAGCCTCGGACACCTTCGCCGTCAACCGATCCAACAACCGGAACGCCTGAGAGCCAGGGCGTCGCCGTCGACGGGGATGTCCACGTCTTCGATCGCTCGGCGCAGCTCGTCCAACGGCATGGAGCCGACGTACCCGAGCCGCTGACGAACAAACGTTCGATCCATTGGACTTGTCGCGGCCTCCCCCGACCGTCAGCCGTCAGTGGTCGGCGGTCAGCCGGGAGGGGTGGGCTCGAACGGGGGCACGGGGACCGAGAGGGCTGCGGCCTCGGCCCCGCCGTCCACCTCGACCACCTTCCCCGTGACCCACGACCCGGCCGGTGAGGCCAGCCACAGGGCGGCGGCGGCCACGTCCTCGGGCTGGCCCACCCGGCCCATGGGCGTGCCCACCTCCAGGGCCCGGCGCATCTCGTCGTCGGCCATGACCACGTCGAGGGCCCGGGTGGCCACCGCCCCCACCGACAGGGCGTTGACCCGCACCCGGGGCGCCCACTCGGCAGCCATGGCCACCGTCAGCTTGTTGAGGGCGGCCTTGGCCGTGCCGTAGGCCGCGAAGCCGGGCACCACCTGCTGGCTCGACCGGGACGAGATGTTGACCACAGCCCCTCCGCCCGTGGTGTCGACCATGGCCCGGGCCGCCCGCTGGGCGAGCAGGAACGGGCTGACGGCGTTGAACTGCAGGGCGCGCTCCAGGAAGCGGCGACTGGTGTCGGCCGCGGCCCGGGGCGGCGTGCCGCCGGCGTTGTTGACCAGCACGTCGAGGCGGCCCAGCTCCGCGACGGTCCGGTCCACCAGGGCGTCCAGGGCCTCGTCGTCCATGACGTCGGCGGGCAGGGCCAGGGCCCGGCGGCCGAGGGCCCGAGCCTCCTCCGCCACGACCTCGACGTCGGCCGCGGTGCGGGCCGCCACCACGACGTCGGCCCCGGCCTCGGCGAAGGCCAGGGCGATGGCCCGGCCGATGCCCTGGCCGCCCCCGGTGACGAGGGCCACCTGCCCGTCGAGGCGGAAGCGGTCGAGGATCACGGCGCCTCCCGAGGCAGAGATCTGATGGGTCGTCAGGTTACGACCCGGCGAGAGCCCCTGCCGTCCTGCGGGGGCGATGGCGGTCCGGGCTCACTGTCCCGTCCCTGGCCGGCCGATGACGTAGCACGCGATGCCGGCGGCCACGCCGACGTTGAGCGAGTCCACGCCGGGGGCCAGGGGGATGCCGGCCCGCACGTCACAGGCCGCCTCGGTGGCCGGGGTGAGGCCCGGCCCCTCAGATCCCAGCACCAGGGCCACCCGTTCGTCGGGGCCGAGCGCGTCGGCCCACCGGTGGAGGTCCACGGCGTCGGAGGCCGGGGTCAGGGCCACCACGGTGAAGCCGGCGTCCCGCACGGGGGCCAGCCCCCCGGGCAGGTCGGCCAGGCGAGTGTGCGGCAGGGCGAAGCCCTCGCCCATGGAGGCCCGGTTGGCTCGCCGGTACAGCGGGTCGCACGATGCCGGGTCGAGGAGCAGGGCGTCGATGCCCAGGGCCGCCGCGCTGCGCAGGATGACGCCCATGTTGGTGGGGTTCACCACGGCCTCGGTGACGATCACCCGGCGGGCCGGGGCCAGCACCGCGGCGACGTCCGGAAGGGGCCGGCGGGCGAAGGCCACCAGGGCCCCCCGATGGGTCTGGTAGCCGGTGATGCGGGACACCACGGCCGGCCCGACCCGGTAGACGGGCACGTCGGGGCCCAGCCTCGGGGGCAACGGGTCGCGGCGGGCCCGGTCGACCAGCACAGTGGTGGCTCGGTAGCCGGCGGCCAGGGCCCGACCGGCCACCAGCTCCCCCTCGGCCACGAACACGCCCTCCATGTCGCCGCCCGGGGCCTCCCGCCGGCGCCGCAGGTCGTGGTCGCGCAGGCCCATGAACACGGCCAGCCGCTCGTCGTCGGGGTCGTCCACGTCGACGCCCCCCGGTCCGGCCGGCGCCGTCCGGTCGGGCCTCGTCGGCTCCGGTCCCACCGCCGGCCCCCGGGCTCAGGCCGAGTGCTCGGCCACGATGATGCCGACCTCGACGGCGTCGGCCGCGGTGGCCGGCTCGTCCAGGGCCGGGTCGTCGTCGGTGGCCGGCTCGGCGGCCATGAGCCGGTGGCTGAGGCGCGACGCCACCACGGCCACGACCGCCGCCACCAGGTTGCCGATGAACCACGCCGCGCTGGCCCCGTCGATGCCGTCGTCGCGCACCAGCACCAGGGCCGGGATGACGATGGCCAGGGTCAGGGTCAGGGTCATGGCCACCGTGGCCACGTGGCGGTGGAGGATGCGGACCTCCGACAGCAGCATCGAGGTGACGGCCCACGGGACCCCGGCCGCCACCATGATCGGGACGACCCGGGCGGCATCGGCGTAGTCGTCCCCGTAGACCAGGGTGACCACGTCGCGCCCGACGAACATCACCGCCGCGCCGGCCACCATCAGCCCCAGGGCCAGGCCCAGGCCCAGCCGGACCTGCGAGCGCAGGTGGGCGCCGTCCCGGCCGCCCTCGGCCAGGAGGGCCTGGCCCAGGGCGGTGGGCACGTAGAAGGCCACGGCCACGATGCCCCAGGCCACGTTGAAGCTGGCGTAGCTCTCGCCCGACACCGAGGCCAGCACGATGACCGGCAGGGCGAAGTAGGGGGCCTGGTAGGCCAGGGTCGACAGGTAGTTGACGGCCGAGTAGCGCACCGCGGCCCGGGCCGCGGCCGGCCGGGGCCGGAAGCGCAGGCGCCCGCCGGCGAACCGGGGGGCCAGGGTGGCCCCGGCGAAGCCGGAGAGGGCCACCGGCACCGAGGAGAACACGAACAGCCACAGGGCCCGGTGCTCGTGGCCCCGGAACAGGAACAGCAGCGGGAACCGGGCCAGGCCCACCAGGGCGATGCGGGCCATCACCAGGTTCCAGCGCCGGGCCGTCATGCACCGCACATCCGCGATCATGGACAGGGCGGCCCCGGCCACGGTGAGGAGGAACAGCACCGGCCCCCCCACCGGGTGCCAGTCGGTGAGCACGTCGATGGGCGACTCGTCGCTGGCGGCGTGGACCACGACGGCGAAGCCCAGCCCCATCACGCTGGCGGCCACCGCGGTGGCCACCGCGGCCCAGGTGAAGGTGGTGTCGGAGTCGTCGTCGCGGCCGGCGGCGTAGCGGGCCAGCGCCACCGGCAGGCCCAGGCCGGCCAGGTAGGTCACGAACAGGACCGACTGCGAGAGCTTGGCCGCCGCCCCCACGTCGGCCTCGACGTCGAGCCGGGCGGCGACGAGCCAGAACACGGCGCCCGAGAGGGCCTGGATGCCCGCCCCCACCACGAGCAGAGCCGACCCGGTGAGCAGGTGGCGGTGCCCGGCGCCGCGCAGGCGGGCGAGGGCGGCGGGAGGCTTCACGAAGGCGCCACGCTACCGGTCACCCGGTGGCGCGGGGGCAATGGCGGCCGGGGCCCACCGCTCTTGACCCCGCGGTCAAGTGCGGCGGTAGCCTGCGCCGGTGACCGAGACGGCCCCCGCTCCCCCCGCCACCGGACGGGCCCGCCTGGCCTCGGAGGCGCCGGTCCCCGCCGACCACTCCCACCCCGGGGCCCGCCGGCCCGACCGCCACCGCTGGGTCGACAGCCACGGGCTACGCCTCAGCGTCTGGGAGTGGGGCCCCACCGACGCCCCGCCCGTGCTCCTGGCCCACGGCGGCTTCGACTTCGCCGGCACGTTCGACACCCTCGCCCCCCTCCTGGTCGACGGGGGCTGGCGGGTCGTCTCCTGGGACCAGCGGGGCCACGGCGACTCCGACCACGCCACCCTCTACTCGTGGGAGGCCGACGTCCGCGACGCCGCCGCGGTGCTGGCCACCCTGGGCCCCGACCCGGTGCCCGTCGTCGGCCACAGCAAGGGCGGTGCCCTGGTCCTCCAGCTGGCCGAGGCCTGCCCGCACCGGGTGGCCCGCCTGGTGAACCTGGACGGCCTGCCCTCGGCCCGGAGCTGGCCCGACGTGCCCGAGCACCACCGGACCCGGCTGCGGGCCGAGGAGCTGGGAGGCTGGCTCGACCGCCGGGCCGGCACCGCGGGCAAGGCTCGGCGGCCCGGCACCCTGGAGGAGCTGGCCGAGCGCCGGGGCCGCATGAACCCCCGCCTCGGCCCCGACTGGCTGCGCTACCTGGTGCCCGTCGGGGCTCGGTGCGACGTCGACGGCTGGCGCTGGAAGATCGATCCCACCATGCGCATGGGCGGGTTCGGCCCGTGGCGCCCCGAGTGGTCGATGTGGCGCCTGCCCAGCCTGGGCATGCCGGTGCTGTGCGTGCTGGGCCTCGACCTGGAGGTGATGGGCTGGGGCACGCTGCCCGAGGACGTGGTGCCCCACCTGCCGCCCGGCGGGCGCTTCGTGGGCCTCGACGGGGTGGGCCACTTCGTCCACATCGAGCAGCCCCGCCGGGTGGCCGACCTCGTGCTGGAGCACCTGTCGTGACCGGCACCGTGACCCTCACCCACAACCGGGTGGCCCTGGCCCTCCACCCCCTGCGGCCGGCTACTGGCCCCGACGGCCGGCCCCTGCTGCTGCTCCACGGCCTGGGCGAGCGGACCCCCGACGGGCCGCCAGCGTGGCTGGAGGCGTGGCCCGGCCCGCTGTGGGGCCTGGACCTCACCGGCCACGGCGCCTCCAGCCCCACCGTGGGCGGCGGCTACACGGCCGAGATCCTCATGGCCGACGTGGACCAGGCGCTGACCCACCTCGGGCCCACCACGCTGGTGGGCCGGGGCCTGGGCGCCTACCTGGCCCTGCTGGCCGCCGGGGCCCGACCCACCGCGGTCCGGGGCGCCGTCCTGCTCGACGGGCCGGGCCTGGCCGGCGGGGGGCCGGCGCCGGGCTCCCCGCTGATGATCGCCGGGGCCCGCCTCCCGGCCGGCCCGCCCGACCCCTACGCCCTGATCGAGCTCAGCCGCGACGTCCGGCCCCCCGACTACGCCGTCTCCTTCGCCCACCAGGCCGTCCAGCTCTCGGGCCTGGACACCCCGCTCACCGTGGCCGCCGTGGTCCGCCCCCCGTGGCTGGAAGCGGTGGCCCGCGCCCCGGGCGTGGCCGAGGGCTCGCTGGCCGACGCCCTGGCCGCCTACGCCGCCCCGGCCTGAGCGGGGTCGGCCCCCCGGCCCGGCGCGCCGGCCGGCGGCGAGGGTCAGTCGCTCCCCATCGGGGCCCGGGACCGGCCCCGGGCCTTGGCTCGGTACATGGCCGCGTCGGCGTCGCGCACCAGGGCCTCGGCCTCCCGGGTGCCGTCGGAGGTGGCCACGCCGACGGAGACCGTCATGCGGAGCTCGGTGCCCTCGATCCGGAGGGGTCCGGCCACCGCCTCCTCGATGCGCCGGGCCACGGCCACCGCCTCGTCCCGGCCGGCCAGGTCCTCGCACAGCACCGCGAACTCGTCACCGCCCAGCCGGGCCACGGTGTCGCCGGGTCGCACGGCGCCGTCGATGCGCCGGGCCACGCGGGCCAGCAGCTCGTCGCCGGCGGCGTGGCCCAGGCCGTCGTTCACGGCCTTGAAGCCGTCCAGGTCCAGGAACAGCAGGGCGGCCAGGGTCCGGCCCCGTCCGGCCCGGCCCACCGCCACCCGGAGCCGGTCGAGGAGCAGCGTGCGGTTGGGGAGCGAGGTGAGGGCGTCGTGGGTGGCCCGGTGCTCCAGCTCGTCCTCGAAGGCGGCACGATCACTGACGTCGCGGGCGATGGCGGCCACGGTGTCGATGGCGCCGCCGTCGTCGCGGAGGGCGACGACCACCACCGACAGGGCGACCACGTCGCCCTCGACGTCGTGCACGGCCAGCTCGCCCTCCCACGTGCCGGTGGCCTCCACCGCGGGCAGCAGCTCGGTGAGGGCCCGGTGGCGAGCCCACGGCGCCAGCCGGCCGACCAGCCCGGTGAGGTCGGTGGTGGCGTCGGGGCCGAGGCCGAGGGTGCGGGCGCAGGCCGCGTTGCAGAGGATCCGGTCCTCGCCCCGGAGGGCCAGGGCCACCAGGTCGGGCGAGGACGCCAGCACCAGCGACAGGCGGGCCCACGCCCGCTCGGCCCCGATCCCGCGGCCCGCCGGGCTCGGGAGGTCACCTGTCGTCATGCCCCTCCTCCCTTCCCCTGGACGCTCGGGGGGCGGATGCGGCATCGGAGGCTAGGGCCGGGCGGCGCGCCGGGTGGGGCGCCCCGGCCCGGCCGGGTGGGCCGGCCCGGGGCCAGGGGCCACACTGGGGGCCCGCGACCGGGCCCCGGCCCGAGGGAGGACACACGCGATGACCGACCCGCCCGGCGCTCCCGGACCGGCCCCGTCGCCCGAGGCGACCCAGCGCCTGCCTCCGCCGCCGGGCCCGCCGCCCGATCCCGTGGCCCCCGGCCCGCCACCCCACCCCGTGGCACCCGGCCCTCCGAGCGGGGCGACCCAACGCCTGCCTCCGCCGCCGGGCCCGTCGCCTGATCCCGTGGTGCCCGGCCCGCCGCCGGCCGCCGGCCCCCCCGGCCCGCCCCCCGGGGCCGCGCCGACCGGCGGCGCCCCCGCCCCGCCCCACGCGGCCTGGCCCGCGGCCCCGGCCGGTGCCCCGCCCGCCACCGGGTGGCCCGGGGGACCGGCCGCCCCTCCTCCGGCCTCGCCCCCCCGACGTCGGGGCGCCCTGCGCATCGTGGGCCGCGCCCTGCTGGTCCTCCTGGTCATCGGGGCGCTGGCCGGCACCACGGCCTGGGGCCTCACCAACCGGTCCAGCGCCGAGCGGTGGCGCGATCGCAGCGAGGCGGCCGACGCCGACCTGGAGGCCAGCATCGGCCGGCTGGAGTCGACCTCCGCCCTGCTCGAGGACGCCCGCCAGCGCCTGCGCGACCTGGCCGCCGAGAGCGCGGGCCAGACCGACCAGAACCGCATCCTGTCCGAGGTGGTGGCGGCCGCCCCCGAGGTCACCTCGGCCATGCGCCAGTGCCAGGAGGAGACCACCGAGCTGGCCAACGACGTCCTCGCCGACCTGGGCAACCCGAACGCGGATCGGGTCGCCCTCCAGGAGCGCGTCGACGAGGTCAACGACACCTGCGCCCAGGCCCTCGATGCCGCGGCCGAGCTGGAAGCGACCATCGATGAGCTCGGCCTCTGAGAGCCGGGCCCCTCGGTGGGCCCGGTCGGGGCGGGCTGCCGCCTTGGCCCTGGCGGTGGCCGTGGTGGCCGCCGGGTGCGTGGCCCCGCCGGAGGGCGCCGTGGTCGACACGTCGTTCCTGGACGAGCCCCCCGTGGTCGACCCCCGCACCTACACCGTCCGCATCCGCAGCCAGACCTGCGAGGGCCTGGGCGTGGGCTCCGGCTTCCTCATCGACGAGAGCACCATCGTGACCAACCGTCACGTGGTGGAGGGGGCCGACAGCCTGGAGGTGGAGACGTCCGAGGGCGAGGACCTCACCGTGGGGGTGGCCTCCCAGGGGCTGCTGGCCGACCTGGCCATCGTCCGGCTGGACCGACCCATGGCCTCCGGCATGGGCCAGGACACGGCCGAGCTGGCCGCGGCCAACCCGGAGCCCGGCACCGACCTGCAGGCCTTCGGGTACCCGGGCGGCGGTCCCCTCACCGTCACCGACGGCCAGGTCGAGGACTACCAGGTCGACCCCCGCCTGGGGAACCTGTCGAAGGTCATCCGCTCCGACGTGGACATCGAGCCCGGCAGCTCCGGCGGGCCGGCCGTGGACGACGAGGATCGGGTGGTCGGCGTGGTGTACGCCATCGAGGTGGCCACCGAGAAGTCCCTCCTGGTCCCGGTGGAGACCCTCCAGCGCCTCCTGGCCAACGACGAGGGCCTGGAGCCGGTCGAGGGCTGCTGACCGCGCCGGGCGCGGGACGCTCGCGCCGCCAGCCGCCAGCCGCCAGCCGCCAGCCGCCAGCCGCCAGCCGCCAGCCGCCAGCCGCCAGCCGCCAGCCGCCAGCCGCCAGCCGGCGGGTCAGGGTGGGGGCGGCTCGGCGGTGACGTGGTCCACGGCCGCGGCCACGTCGGCCGGGAGGCCGGTGCCCCGCAGGTCGCGCCACATGCGGACGTGGTGCTCGGGCAGCGGGTGGAGGTCCCGGATGCGGTCGGCCAGGTCCTGCCGGCCCGGCATGGTGGCGAAGGCGGCCAGGTGGGGGGTGGTGGCCAGCATGGCCATGGTGCGCACACACTTCTCGCACTGCCCGCAGTTGGCGTCCGCGGTGCGGTGCTCCCAGCACACCCGCAGGTGCTGCTGGGGCAGCGGCTCGGCGGCGATGGCCCGGACCCGGTCGAAGCGGGGCAGGTCGGTGGGGCTGTGCTCGACGGCCAGGGTGCCGGGGGCGGACCAGAGGTGGTCGAGGTCGGGCCGCGACCCCCAGGGGATGAGGCGGCCGTTGGCGTAGCTGGGCGGGACGACCAGGCGCTCGACCACGTCGCTGGCCACCAGGCCGGCGGCGGCGATGGCCGCTCCGTGGTCCCGCCCCCAGTTGGCGGCGGTGATGGCCGGCTGGGCCCGCAGGTCGGTGCGGACGAACAGGGGGGCCAGGCCGAGGGCGGTGGCCACCGCCCGCACCGCTCCCATCTGGCTCTCGACCCGGTCGGTGTCGTCCCGGTCGATGTCGTAGCCCACGACGTACAGCAGGTGGGTGGGGTCGTGCCCCCCGTGGAGCAGGGCCCAGAACGAGTCCACCCCGCCGGTGAAGCACAGGGCGGTGCCCCGCCCCGGCGGCGGGGCGGGCGGTGGCTCCCCGGCGGCCGGCTCCGGGGGCCGGACCGGGCTGGCCGGGGCGTGGTCCCACCAGGTGGCCATGAGGGCGGCGGCCCGGTCCACGCCGGCGGCCCACCCCGGGTCGACGGCTCGATGGGGGACCAGGGTGGCCCCGGCGGCCAGGGCCGAGGGGACGTACGCGGTGAGGACGGCCTCGACCCGGTCGGAGGGCCGGTGGTCGAGCAGCTCGAAGGTGACGGCCCGCCCGTCGACGTCGACCTCTATGCCGTGCCACGGCCCGTCCTGCGTGCGCCGGGCCGGTCCCACCGCCCAGGCCGGCCCGGCCGGCCGGTCGTCCCCGTCCGGCCCTGGCCCCGGCCCCGGGTCGACGTGGGGATCGCCTCCGCCCGGCCTCGGCCTCGGCCCCGGGTCGGCGTCGGGGCCGCCGTCACCCGGTCCTGAGCCCTCGGTCTCGTCTCGTCTCCGCCACCACCGAGCCATGGCCGGCACCCTACCCAGGGGGCGCGGCCGGGCCGGCCGTGGGCGGCCACCGCGCCGCCACCACAGGTCGGGCCGCCTCGCAGGGCTGGCCCGCCGCCACCCCGGGTCGACGGCGCGAGCCCGGGGGCCCGCCCTGGCGGCGCTACTTCAGGAACTTGCTGGTGGTGTTGTCGGCCAGGACCTTGCCGCCGGTCTGGCAGGCCGGGCAGTAGGCCACCTCGTAGGAGCGGTACTCCACGGCCCGGATGACGTCGCCGCAGTCGGGGCACTCCTGGTCCTTGCGGTGGTGCACCGCCCCCGGCCGCTCCTTGGAGGCCGACATGTCGTCCCGGCCCCGCTCGAAGGCCAGGCCCTCGGCCACGCAGGCGGCGATGGCCTCCACGATGCGCTCGGCCTCGCCCTGCCCCATCTTCGACGTGGGGGCGAAGGGGGACAGGCGGGCCCGGTGGCAGACCTCGTTGGCCAGGCGGCGGCCCAGGCCGGCCAGGACGTGCTGGTCGCGCAGGAACCCGTGGAGGCGGGCGGAGTGCTGGGCCAGGAGGTCGGTCATGGCGTCGACGCCGATCCCGTCGGCGTCGGGTCCCAACCGGTCGAGGGGGGGCTGGGGCTCCGGGTCGCCGGACACCACCCAGACGCCGGCCTTGCGCTCGGTGCCGGCCTCGGTGAGGAGCAGGGCCCGGCCGTCGGCCAGAACCCACCGGGCCACGCCGTTGCGGGGCTTGGCTGCTTGCTTGGCGTCGAGGCGCAGCCGGCCGCCCTGCATCAGGTGGACCACGAACGTGGCCACCCCGAAGTCGAGCAGCAGGTGCTTGCCCCGCTGGCCGACGTAGGCCAGGGGGTGGTCCACGGCCACCTCGGGGGCGGGGTCGAAGGTCTTGAGGGCGGTGAACGACAGGGGCACGAACCGCTGGAGGGCGGCGCCGGCCAGGTCCCGGTCCAGGCGCTCGGCGTGGGCCCGGACCTCGGGCAGCTCGGGCATCAGGCCCCCCCGGAGGGGGCGACGGCCCGGACCGCGGCGAACACGTCGCCCAGCCCGGCCAGGGCCGGGGCCAGGTCGAGCAGCACGGCCACGTCGCCACCGACCCGGATGTGCCCGAGCACGAAGGCGGTGCGAGCCGCCATCTCGCCCCGGGCCACGGCCTCGGCCACGGCACGGTCCTGGGAGAAGGTCACGTCGGGGGCCTCGGCGGGGCCGGGTCGCACCGCCACGTCGCCGTCGTCGAGCACCAGGTGCCAACGGGTTCGCCGGGCGCCGTCCACCACCTCCTGGCCGATGACCACCCGGCGCCCGGCCGAGGCGGCGCGGAGGTCCTGGTCGGCCCGGGCCGCGGTGTCGAGGGCGGCCACCCACTCCTCGGACCACGGCTCCGGCATGCGCGCACCCTACCGGTGCGTCCTGTGGTTCGGTGCCCCCTGTGGGGCGCCTCGGCGGGGCCGGATGGCCGGGCCGGTGGGGGGCGGTGCCGGCCTCGCGACGCGGGGTGCGAGCGGCCGCCCCTACGCTCGGCCGATGGCCGAGCCCGAGCGCACCACCCCTGTCGCGGCCCGGGACGAGGGGCGCCATCGACCCGGTCCCGAGCCGTTGTGGAACGAGTCGTGGTACTTCGACTTCGCGGCGGCCGACGGGAGCCTGGGCGGCTACGTGCGCCTGGGCCTGTACCCCAACCTGGGGGTGGCCTGGTACTGGGCCTGCCTGGTGGGCGAGGGGCGCCCGCTGGTGACGGTGATCGACCACGACGTGCCCCTGCCCCGCACCGGGCTGGAGGTGCGGTCCGAGGGGCTGTGGGCCGACCACAACCTGGAGACCGCCCTCGACCACTGGTCGCTGGGGTGCGAGGCCTTCGCGGTGGGGGTCGACGACCCGACCGAGGTCTACGGCGACCTGCGGGGCGACCGGGTGCCCTTCGGCCTGGACCTGGAGTGGGAGACCGACGGCGGCGCCTACGCCTACCCCGGGGTCGACCGCTACGAGGTGCCGTGCCGGGTCACCGGCGAGGTCCTGGTGGGCGCCGAGCGCATCGAGGTCGACGGGCCGGGCCAGCGCGACCACTCGTGGGGCGCCCGCGACTGGTGGACCTACGGCTGGTGCTGGAGCTCGGCCGCCCTGGACGACGGCAGCCGCACCCACGCCACCCACGTCACCCTGGGCGACGAGGACCTCTACGCCACCGGCTACGTCCAGGCCCCGGACGGGCTGCCCCGGCCCGTCGACGGCGTCCGGCGGGGCCAGGACCTGGGGCCGACGGGTCTGCCCACGGCCGGCTGGGTCCACCTGGGCGGCCAGGACGGCGGGGCCGGCGCCCCCGTGGAGCTGGCGGTGGCCCCCGTCGCCTTCGCCCCGGTCCTGCTCACCGCGCCCGACGGCCGGGAGGCCCGGTTCCCCCGGGCCCTGTGCCGCTACACGGCGGCCGACGGTCGCACCGGGGTGGGCTGGACCGAGTGGAACCAGCCTCCACCCGGCTGAACCACCCGGCCGGCGCCGGTCAGCGGGGCCGGTCGGGCCGGAGGATGGCGTCGGCCTCGATCTCGACCCGCCACCGCTCGTCCAGCAACCCGGCCACCACCACGGTCGTGTTGGCCGGGCGGACGTCCCCGAAGGCGGCGCGGTGGGCCCGGGCCACCGCGTCGAAGTCCCCGGCGTCGACCAGGTAGACCCGGGTGCGGACCACGTCGGCCAGGGCGGCGCCCGCCTCGACCAGGGCGTCCCGGATGATCGTCAGGCACCGGTGGGCCTGGGCCTCGACGTCGGGGTCGACGGTGCCGTCGGGGTTCTGGGGGGCGGTGCCGGCCACCACCACGTGGTCGCCGACCCGCACCGCCCGCGAGTAGCCGACCACGGCCTCCCACGGGCTCCCGGACGAGATGGTGCGCCGGCCGCGATCCACGGCCCGCAGGCTACGGCGCCACGGGCCCCGTCCCGGTCGGGGATCGGTGGCCGGGCGCGACGGGGGGTGGCCCCGGGAGGCCACCCACCGTCGTCGTCTCGGAATGGGGGAGGTCAGGCCCGGGCGTCGGCCGCGGCCTCGGCCGCGGTCTCGGCGGCCGCCTCGCCGGCGTCCTTGGTGAACACGCCCTTGGAGAAGGCGATGGCCCCGATCACGATCACGGCCGCCAACACGGCGATGGCGATGCCG
This sequence comes from Acidimicrobiales bacterium, assembly GCA_035630295.1. NCBI lineage: Bacteria > Bacillati > Actinomycetota > Acidimicrobiia > Acidimicrobiales > Acidimicrobiales bacterium. The sequence goes on from DASQKY010000042.1 coordinate 253,062, forward strand.
GCCGGGTCCACCAGCTGGCGCGGGACGGCCTCGCCCAGGGCGTCCTCGTCGTAGAAGCCGATGATGGCCGGCAGGATCAGCAGCGACACCAGGTTCATGACCTTGATGAGCGGGTTCAGGGCCGGCCCGGCGGTGTCCTTGAACGGGTCGCCCACGGTGTCGCCGATGACCGCCGCCTTGTGGGGGTCGGAGCCCTTGCCGCCCTCGGCGCCGTCCTCGATGTACTTCTTGGCGTTGTCCCAGGCCCCGCCGGCGTTGGACAGGAAGTTGGCCATGAGCTGGCCCACCACGATGACCGAGGCCAGGAAGGCGCCCAGGGAGATGGGACCCAGGCCGAAGCCGATGATGACCGGGGTGAGCACGGCGATGAGGGCCGGCGTGGCCAGCTCCCGCAGCGAGGCGGTGGTGCAGATGTCGATGGCGGGGCCGTAGTCGGGCAGCTTCTCGCCCCGCATGATCTTGCCGTCGGCGAACTGGCGGCGGACCTCCTGCACCACCACGCCGGCGGTGCGGGACACGGCCCGGATGGCCAGGGACGAGAAGATGAAGGCGATGGAGCCGCCCACCAGCAGGCCGATGAAGACCTTGGGGTCGGCCACGTTGATCGGGAACGAGGCGTCGAGCTCGGCCGAGCCCCCGATCTGCTCGATGATGGTCTCGCCGTAGGAGGCGAACAGGGCCACCGCGGCGACCACGGCCGAACCGATGGCGAAGCCCTTGGTGACGGCCTTGGTGGTGTTGCCCACCGCGTCGAGGCTGACCATGATCCGCTCGGGCTCACCCTCGAAGTTGCCCGACATCTCGGCGATGCCGGCCGAGTTGTCGGCCACCGGGCCGAAGGTGTCCTCGGCCACGATGATCCCCGTGGTCGAGAGCATGCCGATGCCGGCCAGGGCCACCAGGTAGGTGGAGAACTTGAAGCTGCCGCCGCCCAGGGCGATGGCCCCGCCGATGGCCACGGCCACGGCGATGAGGCCCCACACCGCCGACTCCAGGCCCAGGCTCATGCCCTCCAGCACGGTGGTGGCGGGGCCGGTGCGGCTGGCCTTGGCGATGTCGCGCACCGGCTTCTGGGAGGTGGAGGTGTAGTAGGCGGTGATCTTGGAGGCGGCGAAGCCCAGGGCCACGCCGACCACGATGGCCCCGAACATGCGGGCCCCGGGGTGCGAGATGGACGCCCCCTCGGGGTCGCCCACGTAGCCGAAGGCCAGCACGGCGGCGCCCACGATGGAGATGGCCTGGGCGATGCTGATGCCCCGGTTGATGATCTTGAGGGCGTCGTCCTCGCCGGGCCGGGCCTTGGCCAGCAGGAGCCCGATGATGGAGGCCACCAGGCCGATGGCCATGACGCCCACCGGGAACACCAGGCCCCGGGCGGCCACGTCGGGGCCCAGGCCGATGCCGGAGAAGGCGGTGACGCCCAGGATGATCGAGGCCACCAGGGTGACGCCGAAGCTCTCGAACAGGTCGGCGGCCATGCCGGCGCAGTCGCCCACGTTGTCGCCCACGTTGTCGGCGATGGTGGCCGGGTTGCGGGGGTCGTCCTCGGGGATGCCGGCCTCGACCTTGCCCACCAGGTCGGCGCCCACGTCGGCGGCCTTGGTGAAGATGCCACCGCCGACCCGCAGGAACAGGGCCAGGAGCGAGCCGCCGAAGCCGAAGCCGACCAGGATGGCCGATGACGTGTTCTGGAACACCAGGATGATGAGGGTGGCGCCCAGCAGGCCGAGCCCGGCGGTGGCCAGCCCGACCACGCCGCCGGTGCGGAAGGCCACCAGGAAGGCCCCGGCGAAGTCGGAGCGGACGGCGGCCGCGGTGGTGCGGACGTTGCCCTTGGTGGCCAGCCACATGCCCAGGAAGCCGATGGCGGCCGAGGCCGTCCCGCCGACCAGGAAGGCCAGGGTGCGGAACAGCCCCGATTCCACGAAGCTGAGGGCGGCCTCACCGGTGTCCTTCTCGATGGCGGTGGAGGTCAGGAAGACCACGCCGGCCAGGGGGACCACGATGACGGCGATGGTCCGGAACTGGCGCTTGATGTAGGCCATCGCCCCCTCGTGGATGGCGTCGGAGATGTCGGTCATCTCCTTGCTGCCGTCTTCGGCGGCCAGCACGCCGCGCATCATGGCGAAGGCGACGCCCAGGGCCCCCAGGGCGACGACGAGCGCGAGCAGCAGCACCACCGTGTCGGTGCCGCCCAGGTCGAAGGCCTGGTAACCACCCTCGGCCAGCAGGTAGGACATTCGGACAACCTCTCGTGGGGGTCGCGTCCCGGCCAGCGGGACGCACGATCTGCGGCGGGGGCGCGGTTTGCCCAGCCGCCCATGCAGCGGCGCCTTTGCTACCCGCCGAACCGACAGCCGTGCAAAAGCCCAGGATCCGTCCTCCCCGCGGTGGGCGGCGGACGGTGGCACCGGGTTCGCTGCCCCGGACCCGGCCCGCCGGTCAACCGCCGGGCGCCGGGGACGTGGCCGTCGCGCCGATGGGCCAGGATCGCGGCGTGCAGGGATCGATCGCCCGCAACCGGGCCACCTGGAACGCCATGGCCCACCACTGGGTGGGACCGGGGGAGCGGTCGTGGGCCACCGACGAGGTGACCTGGGGCGTCTTCTCGATCCCCGAGAGCGACGTGCGGGTCCTGCCCGACGTGCGGGGCCGCGACGTGGTCGAGCTGGGGTGCGGCACCGGTTACGTCTCGGCCTGGCTGGCCCGGCGGGGGGCGCGGCGGGTGGTGGGGATCGACCCCACCGAGGGCCAGCTGGCCACCGCCCGGCGCCTCCAGGGCGAGGTGGGGCCGGCCTTCCCCCTGGTGCAGGGGGCGGGCGAGGACGTGCCCCTGGCCGCCGGGTGCTGCGACCTGGTCGTCTCCGAGTACGGCGCCGCCCTGTGGGCCGACCCCCGCCGGTGGCTGCCGGAGGCGGCCCGCCTGCTCCGCCCGGGGGGCGAGCTGGTGTTCCTCACCGGGTCGGTGCTGCACACGCTGTGCGCCCCCGACGAGGGCCCCGCCGGCCCCACGCTGGTCCGCTCCCACCGGGACCTCCACGAGGTCGACTACCCCGACGACGAGTCGATCGAGTACCACGTCGGCCACGGCGAGATGATCCGCCTCCTGCGAGCCAGTGGCTTCGAGGTCCTCGACCTGGTCGAGATGCACGCCCCCGAGAGCGCCCCCGACAGCACCCTCCTCTCCGGCGACAGCGAGTACCTCCACGTCCCCGCCGAGTGGGCCCACCGCTGGCCCGTCGAGGAGATCTGGCGCGCCCGCCGCCCCTGACCGGTCAGGAGCGGCTGATGAGGCGGCGGTTCCGGATCTTGGCCTTGTAGTAGTCCTTGTTCATCACGGCGATGAAGTCGATGGAGATCTCCTTCGGGCAGGCCTCCTGGCACTCGCCGTGGTTGGTGCACGACCCGAAGAACTGCTCCATGGTGTCGACCATGGCCTCGGTGCGCTTGAAGCGCTCGGGCTGGCCCTGGGGCAGCAGGTTGAGGTGGCTGGCCTTGGCCGCGGTGAACAGCTGGGCCGCCGAGTTGGGGCAGGCGGCCACGCACGCCCCGCACTGGATGCAGGCCGCGGCGTCCATGGCCGCGTCGGCCACCGGCTTGGGGATGGGGATCAGGTTGGCGTCGGGGGCGCCGCCGGTCTCGGCCGTGATGAAGCCGCCGGCCTCCACGATGCGGTCGAGGGCCGAGCGGTCGACCATCAGGTCCTTGACGATCGGGAAGGCGGTGGCCCGCCACGGCTCGATCACGATCTCGGCCCCGTCGGCGAACGTGCGCATGTGGAGCTGGCAGGTGGCAGTGCCCTTCTGGGGGCCGTGGGCCTGGCCGTCGATCATCAGCGAGCACGTCCCGCAGATGCCCTCGCGGCAGTCGTGGTCGAAGACGATGGCGTCCTTGCCCTCGTTGATGAGGCGCTCGTTGACCAGGTCGAGCATCTCCAGGAACGACATCTCGTCGTTGATGCCCGGGGCGGCGATGACGTCGAAGTGCCCCTCGGCGTGGGGCCCGTCCTGGCGCCAGACCTTGAGCGTGACGTTCAGGGTTCTCACTTGTAGCTCCGGACGGCGAGGTGGACGTCGTTGAACTCGAGGGGCTCCACGTGGCGGGTCGGGCGGGCCGGGTCGCCGGTCCACTCCCAGGCCGCCACGTGGGCGAACTCGGCGTCGTCGCGCTCGGCCTCGCCCTCGGTGGTCTGGTGCTCGGCCCGGAAGTGGCCGCCACAGGACTCCTCGCGGGTGAGGGCGTCGAGGCACATGACCTGGGCCAGCTCGAAGAAGTCGTCGACCCGGCCCGCCTTCTCCAGGGTCTGGTTGGTGCTGTCGCCGCTCCCGGTGACCCGCAGGTCCGTGCGGAACTCCTCGTGCAGGGCGGGGATCTCGGCCAGCGCCTTCTCCAGGCCCTCCTTGGTGCGCTCCATGCCGCAGTGGTCCCACATGATGCGGCCCAGCTTCTGGTGGAAGGCGTCCGGGGACTGGGTGCCGCCGATGGAGAGGTACCGGGCGAAGCGCTCGCGGGCCTGGGCCTCGGCCGCCTGGAACTCGGGGTGGTCGGTGGGCACGGGCTGGGTGCCGAGGCGGGGGGCGAGGTAGTTGCTGATGGTGTTGGGCAGCACGAAGTAGCCGTCGGCCAGCCCCTGCATGAGGGCCGAGGCGCCCAGCCGGTTGGCCCCGTGGTCGCTGAAGTTGGCCTCGCCGGCGGCGTAGAGGCCGGGGACGGTGGTCATCAGCTCGTAGTCCACCCACAGCCCGCCCATCGTGTAGTGGACGGCGGGGTAGATGCGCATGGGCTGCTTGTACGGCGACTCGTCGGTGATGCGCTCGTACATCTCGAAGAGGTTGCCGTAGCGCTCGGTGATGGTGGCCTCGCCCAGCCGGTTGATGGCCTCGGAGAAGTCGAGGTACACGCCGTTCTTGAGGGGGCCGACGCCCTTGCCCTCGTCGACCACCACCTTGGCCGCCCGGCTGGCGATGTCGCGGGGGGCCAGGTTGCCGAAGCTGGGGTAGCGGCGCTCCAGGTAGTAGTCCCGGTCGTCCTCGGGGATCTGCTCGGCCGGGCGGTTGTCGTCGGGGTCCTTCGGGCACCAGATGCGGCCGTCGTTGCGGAGGGACTCCGACATCAGGGTGAGCTTCGACTGGAAGTCGTCGCTCTGGGGGATGCACGTGGGGTGGATCTGGGTGTAGCAGGGGTTGGCGAAGGCCGCCCCCCGCCGGTGGGCCCGCCACGCTGCGGTGACGTTGCAGGCCATGGCGTTGGTGGAGAGGAAGAAGGCGTTGGAGTAGCCCCCGGTGGCCAGGACCACGGCGTGGGCCGAGTGGCTGGAGACCTCACCGGTGAGCAGGTCGCGGACCACGATGCCGGCCGCCTCGCCGTCGACCACCACCACGTCGACCAGCTCGGTGCGGTTGAAGAGCTCGACCCGGCCCAGGCCGACCTGGCGGGCGAGCTGGGAGTAGACGCCGAGCAGGAGCTGCTGGCCGGTCTGGCCCCGGGCGTAGAAGGTGCGGCTCACCTGGGCGCCGCCGAAGGAGCGGTTGTCGAGGAGGCCGCCGTACTCCCGGGCGAAGGGCACCCCCTGGGCCGTCATCTGGTCGATGATGCGGACCGACTCCTCGGCCAGGCGGTGGACGTTGGCCTCCCGGGCCCGGAAGTCGCCGCCCTTCACCGTGTCGTAGAACAGGCGGTGGACGGAGTCGCCGTCGCCCTTGTAGTTCTTGGCCGCGTTGATGCCGCCCTGGGCGGCGATGGAGTGGGCCCGGCGGGGCGAGTCGTGGAAGGTGAAGGCCTTCACGTTGTAGCCCTGCTCGCCCAGGGTGGCGGCCGCCGCCCCCCCGGCCAGGCCGGTGCCCACCACGATGATCTCGTACTTCCGGCGGTTGGCCGGGTTCACGAGCTTGCGGTCGAACTTGTACGACGTCCACTTCTCGGTGATGGGGCCGTCGGGGACCTTGGCGTCGAGGCTGATGGTCATGGATCCGGTCCTCTCGGCGATCAGGTGGCCACGACGCCGGCCGTGACGGCCAGCGGGAACGACACGTTCCCGGCCACGACCAGGCCGGCGAAGGAGGCGGCGAAGCCCCGGCGCCAGGCGTTGAAGCGGGGGTTGTTCCAGCCCATGGTCTGGAAGAGGCTCCACGCGCCGTGGAACAGGTGGAAGCCCAGGGCCACGTTGGCCACCAGGTAGAGGCCGGCGTTCCAGGCCCGGCCCAGGGTCAGGGCCACGTTCTCGTACGGGTGGCCCCGGACGTAGTGGTAGCCGGTGCCGGTGAAGGTCAGGTCGAACAGGTGCCAGACCAGGAACAGGCCGACGACGACCCCCGACCAGCGCATGGTGCGGCTGGCGTAGTTGGCGGCCACGTAGTCGCGCTTGCCCTGGTACTTGGTCTGCCGGGCCGCGTGGTTGATGCGGGTCAGGGCGTAGGCGGCGTGGATGTGGAGGGCGAAGGCGGCGATGAGGCCGACCCGCATGATCCAGAGGGTCATGGTCCGGGGCAGGAACGGCACCAGCAGCTCGCGCAGGAACTCGCCGTAGTGGTTGAAGTCCTCGGCCCCCAGGTACATCTTCAGGTTCCCCACCATGTGGATGAAGACGAAGCCCATGATGGCGATGCCGGTCAGGGCCATCACGTACTTCTTGCCCACGGCCGAACGGTAGAGCTCGACGGGGAAGGGGACCTTGCGCGTGCTCCGTGGGGCGCCGGGGGGGGTGCCCCTGGTCACGGTGGTGGCAGCCATCGCGGCCGAAGCTACCCCCGACCGGCGAACCGAGCAGAACCGGAGACCCGTCGCCGCGCCGGGCCGGGAGGTCGACCCCGATCGCCTCGTCGCGCCGGGCCCGACCGTCGTGGCTCAGGGGTGGGGCGAGAGCGCGCCGACGGGGCCGGTGCGGAGCCAGACCATCTCGTGGTCGGTGTCGGCCGGGGCCGTGGGCTCTCGGGCCACCAGGCCGGTGAAGGTGAAGCCCAGGCGCCGGGGGACCGCGGCGCTGCTCGTGTTGGTGGCGTCGCAGCGCACCTCGACCCCGGTGACGCCGTCGAGGCCGAGGGCCAGGTCGCAGAGGACGGCCACCGTCCGGGTCATGAGCCCCCGGCCGGTGGCGTCGCTCCGCAGCCAGTAGCCGATCTCCACGTGGCCCTGTGCGTCACCCCGGTGGTGGAGGCCGCACCCGCCCAGGCACGTCCCGTCGGCCGGGTCGAACAGGCCGTAGACCACCTCGTGGCCGGCGGCGGTGCGGGCCGTGGTCTCGGCGATGAAGGCGGCCAGGGCAGCCTCGGTGAGGCCCTCGTCGGTGGCCCAGGCCATCCACGGCTCCAGCTCGGCCCGGCTGGCCCGACAGGCGGTGGCCAGCGCCGGTGCGTCGTCGGCCCGGTACCGGCGCAGGATCACTCCGTCCAGGGGGAGGCGCTCGGGCGGCCGGGGGTGCACCGGCCCATCCCACCACGCCCCGCGCCGGGAGGCCGCGCCCGTTTCAGGCCGTCAGGTCGTCCTCGCCGAGCCACAGGCCGTGGAAGCCGAAGGGCACCCGCACCGGGAGGTGGACCCGGGCCACCGGGCCGGCCGCCACGTCCTGGGCGTCCAGGATGGCCAGGTGCGACGTGTCGGTGGTGCGGTCGTAGGCGAAGGTGAGCAGCCAGCCCTCGCCCTCGCCCCGGCCGGCGGCCACGAACACCACCTCGCCGGCCCGCTCCAGGGGGCCCGGCTCCCACCGCTGCTCGCGCCCGGTGCGGGTGTCGCGGTGCAGCGTGCCGGCGAACTCGAAGCCGTAGGGCCCGTCCTCGTCGGTGGTGGCGTACCAGGCGTGGCGGTGGGGGCGCCCGGTGTGGTGCCGGTCGATGGACGGGAGGTCCATGTCGACGTCGTTGAGCTGCTCCTGGTGCAGGGTCAGCGCGTCGTCGCCGGTGCCGATGCGCCACTCGGTGAGCCGGGACGGGACCAGGTCGCCGTCGGGGCCGAAGGCCGAGGCCAGCTTGTTGACCTGGACCACCACGTCGTCGCCGTCGCGCCAGGCGTTGGTGCCGTGGAACACGAAGCTGGGGTCCATGTCGACCCAGCGCATCTCCGAGGTCGGCCCGCCCAGGGGCATGACCCCGACCCGGGTGGGGCCGCCCTCGGGGTCCCAGTAGTAGGGGAAGCCGGGCACCGAGCCGTCCCGCCCGAACAGCACCGGACCGAGCCAGAAGACGACGTCGGTCTCGGTCACGGCGAAGTCGTGGATCATGGTGGCCACCGGGATGTCGATCGGCTGGCTGGAGAGCAGGGTGCCCTCCGCGTCGGCCACGTGGTACGTGAGCAGTGGCTCCGTGAAGCCGTAGCCGAAGAAGTGCATCTGCCCGGTGGCCGGGTCGATCTTGGGGTGGGCCGTCATCCACGTGGTGAGCTGGCCGCCGAAGTCGTAGGGGCCGACGGTGGAGAGGTCCTTCGTGGCCAGCTCGTAGGGGAAGCCGACCTCGCCCAGGGTCAGCAGGTGCCCGGCGTGGTGGACCAGGGCCACGTTGCTCTGGGTGATGTCACCCCCGGGGACGCCGGCCTCGGCGAAGGACTGGCCCCGCTCGTGCAGGGTGGTGGCCACGTAGCGGTTGCGGTACCAGCTGGCCTTCCCCCGCTCGATGCGGAGGCTGTGGACCATGCCGTCGCCCAGGAACCAGTGGGGCGACCGGCCGGTGGGGGAGTTGGAGCCGTTGCGGACGTACAGCCCCGAGAGCGATGACGGGATGGTCCCCGTGACCCGCAGGTCGGAGACCGTCGACTCCTCGGTGACCGGCGCGAACGCCCCCTGCTCCCAGTAGGGCACGTCGGGATCGTAAGGCGGGAGGCCGGCCTTGGCCCGGCCCGCGGTGGTGGTGGGCCGGGCGGTGGGCGCCCCGTCCCCCCCGCAGGCGGTGAGCAACCCGGTGCCGCCCAGGGCCAGGCCGGCGGCCCCGAACCCCATGGCCCGCAGCACGGCCCGCCGCTCGACGACGGCGTCCCGCACCACCGGGTGCGTGCGCCGCGAGGTTCTCCGCTCACCCACGGCCGGACGCTACCGGAGGCCCTGGCGCCCCGCCCTCGTGTCGTTCAGCTCCCGAACAGGTCCCCGAGGTCGATCTCCCACCCCGGCACCAGGGGGGTGGTGAGGGTGTCGGCCGCCGTGAGCTCCCGCCGCACGTCGAAGCCGGGCGCCTCCGGGGTGCTCCGCCGGTGGAGGTGGACCACACCGGCCTCGCCGTCGATGAGCCACGCCTCGGCCACCCCGGCGGCCTCGTAGTGCCGGAGCTTGGTGCCCACGTCGTAGCGCCAGGTGGAGGGCGACCGAACCTCGACCACCAGCGGGGGCGGGGCGGTGAACAGGCCCTCGGTGTCGTCCAGGCGACGATCGTCGGGCACCCAGTAGAGGTCGGGGACGTAGACGTTGCGCTCGTCGAGGAGCACGCTGGCGTCAGCGGCCAGCTCGCCGAGCCCGGCCCGCCTGTTGGCGAAGGACATGTAGCTGTGGACCAGCCAGAAGATGATGCGGTTGTGGCGGGCCGCAGGCGTGTTCACCACGATGAGCTCCCCATCGATGAGTTGCGCGCGCGGCAGCTGCTCAGGGAGGGCGAGGAACTCCTCGGCCGTCATCGTCACCGGGTGGTCCCGGGCTGCGAGGGACATGGCCGGGACGGTACCCAGCTCGTCCTCGGGTGTCACATGTTCCTCACGGCCACGGGTGGCCACCTCAGGCCGGGGGGACGACGACGGTGCGGTCCTCGTTGGTGGCCAGCTCGGCCCCGTCGGTTCCCACCAGCCGGAGGTCCAGGGCCAGGGGGCCGGCCGCCTCGGGGACGACCAGCTGGAGGGTGCCGACCCGTTGGCAGGCATCGGCCCCCACGTCGCCGCCGAAGCGCCAGGTGTGCTCGCCCCCGGCCCAGGTGGCCCGGGCGGTGGCCTCGACCCCCCGGAGGGGCTCCCGGAGATCGCTCACCACGTGCACGTCGAGGGCCAGGGGGTCACCGGGGGCCACCGCGGCGGGGAGCCGGTCGGCCACCACGATCACCGGTCGGCAGGCGGCCCGCAGCGCCTCCCACCCGGCCTTGGGCACCCGTCGGTGGTCGAGCACCGACCAGGTCACCGCCGGGTGGCCGTCGGCCAGGCAGAACTGGGCGAAGCCGCCGGTGGGCCGGTACTTGAGCCGCCGCAGCTCCTCGACGTGGCGGCGCACCACCAGGGCCTGGTAGCGCTGGGTGGCCTCCTTCCACGACGCGTAGGTGGCGTGCCCGGCGGGGGGGACGTAGCGGTCGAACCGGTCCTTCTGGAGGGCGTGGGTGCGGCCCAGGCGCTCCCAGTCCAGGTCGGGCCACCGCTCGGGCTCCATGAAGCCGTCGGTCTCGGGGACGGCCTGGGCCCCGAACTCGGTGACGAAGCGGACCTGGCGGGGCAGCAGGCGGGCGAAGGCCGGGAGCTGGCGCTCCTCGCCGTGGTACCAGCCGAAGTAGAGGTGGCTGTCGGTCCCGTCCAACCGGGGCGGGCTGGGCAGGACGCCGGAGTGGGCGATGACGGGCCGGGTGCCGTCGTGGCGCTGGAGGGCCCGCTTGATCGAGCGGTCCAGCACCGACTTGTTCCAGGTCGGCAGCTCCTGGGCGGCCACGAAGCGCAGGGCGGTGCCGGCCCCGTCGAGGTTCCCCGGCTCGACGTCGAGGGCCAGGGGCTCGTTGTGCCCGCACCAGATGGCCACCGACGGGTGGTGGCCCAGCAGGTCGACGGCCTCCCGGGCCTGGCGCACGGCCTGCTTGCGGACGGTGCGGGCGTAGCCCCACTGCAGCGGCATGTCCTGCCACAGCAGCAGGCCGGCCTCGTCGGCGGCGTCGTAGAGCTCGGGCCGGGAGACGTGGGCGTGGACCCGCAGCAGGTCGAGCCCGGCCTCGACGGCCAGGTCGACGTCGCGCCGGACCTCCTCCGGGGTGGCCTCGCCCAGGGCCATGCGGGTGGGCCCCTGGTTGGCGCCCTTGAGGAACAGGCGCTCGCCGTTGACCGAGGCGATCCAGTTCCGCAGGGCCACCTGGCGCAGGCCGATGCGCCGCACCCGCCGGTCGCTGGCCACGAGGCCGGGCGGGTCGGGCGGGCCCTCGGTGGCCGGCGCCCCGTCGGTGGCCGCCGCCGGGACCAGGACCTCGACGGTCACCTCGTGGAGGGGCTGGGCCCCCAGGGCGTGGGGCCACCACAGCTCCGGCTCGGCCACGGTGACGCTCCACGTGAGCTGGTTCTCCCCGGCGGCCAGGGTGTGCTCCTCCTCGTGGTCGACCCCGCCCACCGTGGCCCGCACGGTGGCCGTCCCGGCCTCGGCTGCGTCGAGCACGGCCCGGAAGCCGACCACGGCCTGCTCGGCGGTGGCCTCCCGGCACAGCACCCGCAGGTGCCGGATGCGCACCGGGCCGCTGCGCTCCAGGCGGACCGGCCGCCAGATGCCCCCCGGGTTCCAGTCCGGGTCCAGGCAGTCCCAGTGCTGGAACACGCCGGTCAGGTTGCGCTTGGCCGTGCGGTCCGACGGCCGGGAGCAGGTCAGGTCGACACCCAGGGTGTGCTCGGAGCGGGCGGCCAGGGCCTCGGTCACCTCGAAGGCGTGGGGGAAGAAGTACCCCTCGGTGTCGCCCACGTAGGCCCCGTCCAGCCAGACGTCGCCCTGGTAGAAGCAGCCGTCGAGGACCAGCCAGTCCCGCTGGCCCGGGCCGGGCCGGGCGTGGTCGAACCGGGTGCGGTGCAGCAGTGGCCCGTCGGAGTCGGCGAAGGCCGGGGTCGACCGCCAGTGCCCGGGCACGGAGATGGGCTCCCAGGCCCGGTCCTCGGCGCCGTCGTCCAGCCAGGTGCGGCGGACGTCGTCGTCGGCGGGGAGGGCGTGCCACCGGCCCGAGAGGTCCATGGGCCGCTGACGCTACCGGACGGGCTGCGGGGGGCCTCCGGCGCTCCCGAGCCGGCTCCGGTGGACGCCGGTAGGTTGGCCGGCATGTCGTCGCGCCCCGCCACCCTCGGCCAGCTGCGAGCGTCGGGCTGGCGCTCCGTGCCCGTGAAGCAGGAGGTCCAGCGCAACGCCCTGGCCCGGTTGCGGGCCGGCGAGCCGCTGGTCGAGGGGGTCATGGGCTACGAGGACACCGTCCTGCCCCAGCTGGAGAACGCCCTCCTGGCCGGCCACGACATCGTGTTCCTGGGCGAGCGGGGCCAGGCCAAGACCCGCATCATCCGCTCCCTCACCGGGCTCCTGGACGAGTGGCTGCCCATCGTGGCCGGCAGCGAGATCCTGGACGACCCCTACGCCCCGGTGTCCCGGGCCGCCCGCGACCTGGTGGCCGACAAGGGCGAGGACACGCCCGTCGAGTGGGTCCACCGCGACGACCGCTTCGGCGAGAAGCTGGCCACCCCGGACACGTCCATCGCCGACCTGATCGGCGAGGTCGATCCCATCAAGGTGGCCGAGGGCCGCTACCTGGCCGACGAGCTCACCCTCCACTACGGCCTGGTGCCCCGCACCAACCGGGGCATCTTCGCCATCAACGAGCTGCCCGACCTGTCCGAGCGCATCCAGGTGGGCCTGCTCAACGTGCTGGAGGAGCGCGACATCCAGGTCCGGGGCTACAAGGTCCGCCTGCCCCTCGACGTGTTGCTGGTGGCCTCCGCCAACCCCGAGGACTACACCAACCGGGGCCGCATCATCACCCCCCTGAAGGACCGCTTCGGGGCCCAGATCCGCACCCACTACCCCCTGGAGGTGGCCACCGAGGTGGCCATCGCCCAGCAGGAGGCCCGGCCCTTCCAGGTCGAGGGCATCGAGGTGCGGGTGCCGGAGTGGATGGACGAGATCGTGGCCACCTTCAGCCACCTGGCCCGGGGCTCCAGCAACATCAGCCAGCGCTCCGGCGTGTCGGTGCGCCTCACCGTCACCAACCGGGAGACGCTGGTGGCCAACGCCGTGCGCCGGGCCCTGCGCCTGGGCGAGGACGTGGTCGCCCCCCGGGTCAGCGACCTCGACGCCCTGGCCGCCTCGACCATGGGCAAGGTCGAGGTCGAGTCCTTCGAGGAGGGCCGCGAGGGCGACATCGTGGAGAAGCTCCTCCGGCAGGCCGTGCTGACCGTGTTCCGCGACCGCGTCGGCACCGGGGCGGCGGGGCCGGTGGTGTCGTCGTTCGAGGAGGGCGAGGTCCTCCACGTGGGCGAGGACGTCACCGTGGCCGACTACCGGGCCCGCCTCGACGAGCGACCGGGCCTGGCCGAGATCGTCGACGAGCTGGCCGGTGAGGGCGCGGGCCCGGCCGAGCGGGCCAGCGCCGCCGAGCTGGTGCTCGAGGGCTTGCACCTGTCCAAGCGCCTCAACAAGGACGCCGTCGGCGCCCGGGCCACCTACCGGGCCCGCTGACCTCCTCCCACCCCGGGGGCGCCGCACGCCCGGGCGTGGGCTCCGCCTCAGGACGCAGACCTCAGCCGGCCCAGGGCTTGGCGCAGTCCCACACGGCGTGGAGGCGGGCGATGCCCGGGCCCTCCCAGGCCTCGGGATCGTCGAGGCGGCACTGCACGTCGACGACCAGGGCCCCCCACCGGGGCTCGAAGGTGAGGCGGGCCCCGGTGGCCGCGTTGGGCGTGTTCGGGGTCAGGAGCTGGACGCTGACCACGGCGTAGAGGAGCTGGGCCCCGACCAGGGCGGCCAGCAGCCGGGGCCGGGGCCCCAGGGCCCGGGCCGCCACCAGGGCCAGCCCCACCAGGGTGGGCAGCAGGTGGCCCATCTTCCAGGGGAAGCGGAGGAACAGGAGCTGCGAGGCCAGCAGCGTCAGCAGCCCCAGGCGGACCAGCCAGTCGGCCCGCCACCGGGCCGCGGTCCGGGCCAGGGCGGGCAGGGCCCCCACCAGCACCACGGCCGCGAAGGGGCCGACGAAGTAGAGGTCCTTGGCCAGGAACCGCCCGACCTGCACGGCCACCGACGAGGTGGGCACGTCGTTCTGGGCGAAGGCCAGCGAACCGTCGGAGGACAGGAAGGCGGGGAGGAACAGCACCAGCCCGACGACGGCGGTCACCGCGGCCAGCACCAGGGCCCGGACCTGCGGGCCGGGCCCCGCCGAGGGGCCACCGCCCGACGGCGCCGAGGATCCCGCCGAGAGCCCATCGCCCCCGGCCCGGTCGCGCCCCGACGCCGCGGCCGGGCCCGGGTCGTCGGGTCGGCCCCCGTCGGCCCGGGCCCCTGGTCGCGGTGACCGGTCGAGGGCCTCGGCCAGGGCCAGGCCGGCCACCAGCACCGCGGTCGAGGCCCGGCACCCCACGGCCAGGCCGCCCAGCACCCCGGCCCCGGCCGCGCCGCCCAGGCCGGCCCGGGCCCGCAGCACCAGGGCGGCCCCGGCCCACAGGGCCAGGGCCCACAGGAAGTCCACGGTCGAGGTGGCGGCGACCAGGAACCACGGGTTGGCCACCACCACGGCGACGGCCAGGCCGGCCCGGCCCACCCCCTCCCGGCGCAGCAGCAGGGCCAGCACCACGGTGAGGGCGGCTGCGGCCACCAGCGACCCCAGGTTGGGCCCCACCGTCCCCGCCAACCACTGGAGGGCGCCGACCGCCGCCTCGTGGACCGGCGCGCCGGGGTTGCGGCTGGGGGCGTAGGTGCCCTCCACGATCCCCCGGCCGGAGCGCAGCACGGCCCCGACGTCCAGGTCGGTGCCCGGCCCCAGGAAGGCCAGCGGCACCAGGGCCAGGGCCACCAGGCCGCCGGCCACCGCCCAGGCCCGGTCGGGCCCGGCCCCCGCCCGGGCGCGCCGCGGGCCGGGGGAGGGGGCGGGCGGGGCGTCGGTCACGGCGCCATCATCGCCTGCTGCTCGGCCCGGGCTCCGACTCCGCGGCCGGCGCCGGGCGGGGAGCGGCCGTGACCGGCCACCGGTAGCGTCGGGGAGGTGACGTCCCGCTTCCGCTACTCCCGGTGGGACGGGAGCCAGACCGGCTTCGACTTCGACGCCGAGGACCTGCTGGGCGAGGTCACCGACGACCTGCTCTACCACGGGGACCTGGCCGCGGCCCTGCGGCGCCTAATGCAGCAGGGGTTCGAGGACCGGGCCGGCGAGCGGGTGCAGGGCTTGCGGGAGGTGCTGGAGCGGTTGCGCGAGGCCCGCCGGGAGCGGCTGGAGCAGCACGACCTGGGTGGCGCCTACGAGGACATCGCCCAGCGCCTGCGCGACGTGATCGAGCAGGACGCGCAGGCCATCGACGCCTTCGAGGAGGAGGCGGCCGACTCCGGCGACCAGCGCCGCCGGGAGCTGACCGAGGAGGTGGCCCGCCAGCGGCGCGACGACCTGGCCGCCCTGCCCCCCGACCTGGCCGGCCAGGTGCGGGCCCTGCAGGAGCACGACTTCACCTCCGACGAGGCCCGGGACGCCTTCGACGCGCTGCTCGACGAGCTGCGCCAGGAGATGGTGCAGTCCTGGTTCCAGGGCATGTCGCAGGCCATGTCCGACCCCGACCCCGAGCAGATGGCCCGGGTGAAGGACATGCTGGCCGCCCTCAACGAGATGCTGGCCCAGCGGGCCGCCGGCCGGGAGCCCGACTTCGCCTCGTTCATGGACCGCTTCGGGGACATGTTCCCGGAGAACCCGCAGGACCTCGACGACCTGCTGGAGGCCATGGCCCGGCGCATGGCCGCCATGCAGTCGATGCTGGCCTCCATGAGCCCCGAGCAGCGGGCCCAGCTCCAGTCCCTGTCGGACTCGCTGCTCGACGACCTGGACCTGCGCTGGCAGATGGACCAGCTCGGGGCCAACCTGCGCTCGCTGTTCCCCGAGGCCGGGTGGGGCCGCCGCTACGACTTCAGCGGCACCGATCCCCTGAGCTTCGCCGAGGCGGCCGGGCTCATGGACGAGCTCGGCGACCTGGACCAGCTCGAGCAGCTCCTGACCCGGGCCTCGTCGCCCGGGGCGCTGGGCGACGTCGACCTGGACCGGGCCCGCCATCTCCTGGGCGACCAGGCGGCCGAGAGCCTGGAGCGCATGGGCGACCTGGTGGAGATGCTGACCGAGGCCGGCCTCATCGAGCAGCGGGAGGGCCGCCTGGAGCTGACGCCCCACGGCCTGCGCCGCATCGGCCGCAACGCCCTGCGGGACATCTTCCGGCGCCTCGACCCCCACCAGCTCGGTCGCCACCAGATCGACCGCACCGGCCACGGCCACGAGCGCTCCGACGAGACCAAGGCGTATGAGTTCGGCGACCCGTTCCACCTCCACATCGAGCGCACCATCCGCAACGCCCTGGGCCGCCAGGGCGGGGGCACGCCGGTATCGCTCACCCCGGAGGACTTCGAGGTGGAGCGGACCGAGCACACGGTGCGGGCCTCGACGGTGCTGATGGTGGACCTGTCGCTGTCCATGCCCATGCGCGACAACTTCCTGCCGGCCAAGAAGGTGGCCATGGCCCTCCACCACCTCATCTCCACCCAGTACCCCCGGGACTTCCTGGGCCTGGTGGGCTTCAGCGAGGTGGCCCGCCCCATCGCCGCCCACGAGCTGCCCGAGGTGTCGTGGGACTTCGTGTACGGCACCAACATGCAGCACGGCTTCATGCTGGCCCGCAAGATGCTGGCCGGCCGGGGCGGCACCAAGCAGATCATCATGGTCACCGACGGCGAGCCCACCGCCCACCTGACCGCGGCGGGCGACCCGGTGTTCCACTACCCGCCGGTGCAGGAGACCATCGACGCCACCCTCACCGAGGTGCTGCGGGCCACCCGGGAGGGCATCCGCATCAACACCTTCATGCTCGATGCCACCCCCTACCTCCAGCGCTTCATCGAGCGCCTCACCGAGCTCAACCGGGGCCGGGCCTTCTTCACCACCCCCGAGACGCTGGGCGACTACGTGCTGGTCGACTTCATCGAGCAGCGCCGGGCCATGACCCGCCGCCGGGCCGGCTGACGCGGCCGATCAGCCCCGCTCGGCGGCCACCCAACAGCCGGCGACGTGGTCGTCGACCAGGCCCATGGCCTGCATGAAGGCGTAGACGGTGGTGGGGCCCACGAAGCGCCAGCCCCGGCGCTTGAGGTCGCGGCTGAGGGCGATCGACTCGGCCGTGGTGGCCGAGATGTCGGCCAGGGCCACCGGCCGGGGACGGTGGCCGGGGTCGGGGGCGAAGGAGCGGACGTGGGCGGCCAGCGAGCCCGCCTCATCCACCAGCTCCAGGGCTCGGGTGGCGTTGGCGATGGCGGCGGTGATCTTGCCCCGGTGGCGCACGATGCCGGCGTCGCCCAGCAGCCGTTCCACGTCGGCGTCGTCGAAGGCGGCCACGGTGGCCATGTCGAAGCCGGCGAAGGCGGCCCGGAACGCCTCTCGCTTGCGCAGGATGGTGATCCAGCTCAGGCCGGCCTGGAAGCCCTCCAGGCACAGCTTCTCGAACAGTCGGGTGTCGTCGGTGACCGGCCGGCCCCACTCCTCGTCGTGGTAGGCGACGTAGAGCGGGTCGGTCCCGGCCCACCCGCAGCGGTGGCGCCCGTCGGCGCCGGTGACGAGATCGTCCATGCGGGCCGGAACGTACCGCAGGGGCTGGTCCGGGCCAGAAGAATCGGCCGCGCCCTTGCGTTCTCCGGCCGAACGGGCCAAGATCACACCACTGTAATTACGCATGTGCTATTGGGCCGTTGGCGACGCCAGGGTCAGGAGGTCGTCATGCACATCCCCCACGACGCCGGAGGGCCGCCGGGCTGGCAAGACTTCGCCAACTGCCTGGGAGTCGATCCGGACCTCTTCTTCCCCGAGCGTGGCGCGTCCACGCGGGAGGCCAAGGAGGTGTGCCGGGGCTGCGTCGTGCGCGAGGACTGCCTCGAGTACGCCCTCGACAACGGTGAGAAGTTCGGCATCTGGGGCGGCATGAGCGAGCGCGAGCGCCGCCGCCTCCGTCGCCAGCGGGCCCTGGTCCGCCGGGCAGCCGAGGAGCAGGGGCCGGCCGCCGCTCAGGGCGGCGCCTGAACCTCCCCGGCGCCGCCGCTCAAGGCGGCGACACCCCGGCCGTCGCCAGCCGGGTCTCGATGGTGCGGTCCGCCCCCAGGTCGAGCTGGGCCCAGCGCTCCCGGGGCACGGCTCGCAGCACCGCCTCGGGCACCAGCCCCACCAGCTCGGCCCGCTCGATCGGCGCCCGGGCGGCCACCGCGTCCCACACCGCGGCCGGGCCCACCTGGTCGGGGGCCACCAGGTTCATCGACACCTGCACGCCCGACCCCACCTGCAGGCCGAGGGCCCGCACGGCCGGGGAGCGGAGCTGCCGGGCGATGTCCCGGGCCGCCTCCAGGTCGGGTCGGGCCAGCCACAGGTTGTAGGCCACCAGCACCGGGCGGGCCCCGACGGCCACCGCGCCGGCGGTGGGGTGGGGGGCGGTCGGGCCGGCGGTGGGAGCCAGGGCGGTGAAGGCGTCCCGGCGCACGGCCGGGAGGGCCCGTTCCGGCCCGTAGGCGAAGGAGGGCAGGCCCAGCTCGGCCGCGGCCCAGGCGCAGAACCGGTCCCGGGCTCCCAGCGCCTCGGCCAGGGAGGCGCCGGCCAGCGGGACGAAGGGCACCACGTCCACCACGCCGATGCGGGGGTGGGCGCCCCGGTGCGAGGTGAGGTCGAGGGCGGCCACCGCAGCCCGGGCCAGGCCGCGGGGCCCCTCTTCGCCGACCAGGGTGAACACGCTGCGGTGGTGGTCGGGGTCGGTGTGGCGATCGAGCAGGCCGGGCCCGGCGGCCCGGTCCAGGCCGGCCAGCACGTCGGCGTCCCGGCCCTCGCTCACGTTGACCACGCACTCCAGCACCCGGGGAGTGTGGCAGGCCGCCGGGCGGGCTCCGCCTGTCATGTCAGGGGTGGCGGCGGTAGGGTGGACCCATGGCCGGCATCGGTGCCCCCGAGCTCATCATCGTCCTCCTGATCGCCCTGCTGCTCTTCGGCGGGGCCAAGCTGCCCAAGCTGGCCCGCTCCCTGGGCGAGGCCCAGAAGGAGTTCAAGTCGGCCACCGACGCCGACGGCCGTCCCGTCGCCCGCACCCCCGAGGAGCGGCGCGAGGACGAGCTGGCCCGGCGCGAGGCCGACCTCCGCCGCCGCGAGGACGCCGTCCGCGGCGAGGACGACACCGTCTAGACCGCCCCCGGGTGGCTCAGCCGGGCTGGTGGGCCATCGCCTCCTGGCGCCGACGGCGCAGGATGCGGCGCCGTTCCCGCTCGGAGCACCCGCCCCACACGCCGTGCTCGATGCGGTGGGCCAGGGCGTACTCGAGGCACGGCTCCTTCACCGGGCAGGTGGCGCAGATGCGGCGAGCCACCTCGACGCCCACCCCGTCGCTGGGGAAGAAGGTGCCCGGCGGCTGGTGGGCACAGCTCCCCTTCTGCATCCACTCGGCGATCTCGTACTCGTTCACGGTGGGTCCCCTCGTCGGTCCTCCGTCGGGCGCCGGGCCAAGGCCGGGCCACGCGGTCCGGACGGGTCATCCCACTCTGCCGATCAAGGTGGCGTAAAGGGCGTGGTCGGACCGGTCCCGGAGCGGCGCTGACGAGGGGCGTCGCCGGTTGGGGGAGGCCACCCCGGCGGGCCGGGGCGGTGTGGCCCGCCCGCCGGAGGGGCGCTGGCCCCGGTTAGCGTGGCTGCGCCGCGCACCCAGGCCGACGGGACCCGCCGGACGCCGAAGGAGAGACCGTGCCCCAGCCGCCGTCAGGCCCCACGCCCCCGCCCGGCCCGGGCGGCGCGCCGACGCCGTGGGCCCCTCGCGGCCCCGACGACGGGCGCCCCGCTCCCGGGTCGTGGGGGCCCCGGCCCGACCGCGACCGACCGGCCCCGTCCCCCGGCGCGGCCCCCGAGGCCTGGGCACCGCGTCCCGGCGCCGGCCCGGCCACCGGGTCCTGGGGGCCGGCGCCGCCCGGCCCGCCCCCCAGGGGCTGGGTCTCGCCCCCGTCGGGGCCGGCGGCGCCCTCCGGCCCCCGACCCTGGGCCCCCGACCCTGGTGTCCCGGCCGGCCCGCCGCCGGCCGCCGGAGGCGGCTACCCGCCCCACCCACCCGGCTACGGCGCCGTCCGGCCCGGTCCCGGGGCCGGACCGGCGCCCGTCGGAGGCCCGCCGGTCCCGCCCGCCCCCGACCGCGGCGGGCGGCTCACCTCGGCCGTGGTGGGCGGCATCGTCGGGGCCGTGGTGGCGGCCCTGGTGGCGGCCGGCCTGGTGCTGGCCACCGACGACGGCACCACCGTGGGCGCCGGCGGGCCCGGCACCACCGCCCTGGTGCCCCGGCCGCCGGGGGCGGAGCTCGACGTCCAGCAGCTGGTCGACGTGGCCCGCCCGTCGGTGGTGGAGATCAACGTCAGCTCCGGCGGCCAGGCCGGTGCCGGGTCGGGGTTCGTCTACGACGCCGAGGAGGGGCTGATCCTCACCAACGCCCACGTCATCGAGGGGGCGGCCGAGATCTCGGTGGTCTTCTTCGACGGCTCCACGGTGGAGGCCGAGCTGGTGGGCTCGTTCCCGGCCGACGACGTGGCCATGGTCCGGGTGGAGGGCAAGGGCGACCTGCGGGCCGCCGCCCTCGGCTCATCGGCCCAGCTCGAGGTGGGCGAGGACGTGGTGGCCATCGGCAACGCCCTGGGCCTGGGGGGCGAGCCGACCGTGACCCAGGGCATCATCTCGGCCAAGGACCGCACCATCGAGTCCGACGCCGGGCCCATGCAGCACCTGCTGCAGACCGACGCGGCCATCAACCCCGGCAACTCGGGCGGGCCCCTGCTGAACGCCCGGGGCGAGGTGGTGGGCATGAACACCGCCATCATCCAGGGGGCCTCCAACGTGGGCTTCGCCCTGGCCATCGACGCCATCCGGCCCCTCATCGAGGAGCTGCGCAGCGGCGACGGCGAGGTCAACCCCGACCAGGCCTTCCTGGGCGTCTCGGGCGTGGCCGTGAACGACCCGTCGGTGCCGCCCGAGGTGCTGGACGAGTTCGCCATCACCACCCCCTTCGGGGTGCTGGTGAGCAACGTCGTGCCCGGCTCGGCGGCGGAGGAGGCCGGCCTGCGGGTGGGCGACGTCATCACCTCGATCGGCGGCCAGACGGCCGAGAACGCCGACGTCCTCACCGAGGTGGTGCGGAGCCGGGCCCCGGGTGACCAGGTGGAGATCACCTACGAGCGGGAGGGCCAGGAGGACACCGTGAGCGCCACCCTGGCCCGTCGCGGGGGTTGAGCGGCCCGACGCCGGCAGGCGCGCCGCCGGGGCCCACCGGTAGGCTGCCGGGCTGCTGCACCCCGGACCCCGGGGCCGACCGGCCGTCCAAGGAGCCCCCGTGACCTACACCGAGTACGAGCGCGACCCCAACGAGCCCCCCCGGGGCCACGCGCGCGTCATCTACCTCGGGCCGGTCGCGCCGCACTGGGAGATCGGATCCGACTACGGCGACCGGGCCCTCATCGACGCCTTCCGCGACCGGGTCCAGGCCCGGCTGCAGCTGGTGCCCCCCCACGACCCCCAGTTCCGCCGCAACCGCGAGCGGGTGATCCGCGACGCCGAGCGCGAGGGCCTGCTCCTCGACTGGGACCTGGGCGAGACCGACGGCGAGTCGTAGGGCTCGGCCGCGCCGCCGGCCCCCCCGGTAGCATCGGGCCATGTCGCTGCCGGTCGCGCCGCCCCCGGACGGGGACGACCCGGGCCCCGGCCCCGGGGACGGCTACGCCGTCGACGACCCCGACCGCTTCCTCAACCGGGAGCTGTCGTGGCTGGACTTCAACGAGCGGGTCCTGGCCCTGGCCGACGACCCGTCCATCGCCGCCCTGGAGCGGGCCAAGTTCCTGGCCATCTTCAGCCAGAACCTCGACGAGTTCTTCCAGGTGCGGGTGGCCGGCCTGCTCGACCAGGTGGCAGCCGGCATCCGCCTGCGGGGCTACGACGGCCGCACGCCGGCCGAGCAGCTGCGGGAGGTGACGGCCCGCACCCGCACCCTGGTGGACCGGGAGGAGCGGCTGTTCCTGGAGAAGGTGGTCCCCGAGCTGGGCGCCCGGGGCGTGGTGCTGTCGTCGTGGGAGGAGCTGGACGACGACGACCGCGCCCACATGGTCCGGGTGTTCGAGGACCGCATCTTCCCGGTGCTGACCCCGCTGGCCGTCGACCCCGGCCACCCGTTCCCCTACATCTCCAACCTGTCGCTCAACCTGGCCGTCACCGTCCGGGACCCGGTCACCGACGAGCGCCGCTTCGCCCGGGTCAAGGTGCCGTCCCTGCTGTCCCGCTTCGTGGTCATGCCCGACGGCGAGCGGTTCGTGCCCCTGGAGCAGGTCATCGCCGCCCACCTCGACCAGTTGTTCCCGGGCATGGTCGTGGAGGAGCACGTCCCCTTCCGGGTCACCCGCAACGCGGACCTGACCCTGGAGGAGGAGGAGGCCGACGACCTGCTGGCCGCGGTGGAGATGGAGCTGCGGCGCCGGCGCTTCGGCCGCTCCGTCCGGCTGGAGATCGAGGCCCGGGCCTCGGCCGAGGTGCGCGAGCTGCTCATGCGCGAGCTGGACGTGGACGAGCAGGCCGTCTACGAGCACGTGGGCCCGCTCGACCTGGGGGGCCTGTGGGCCGTCCACGCCCTCGACCGCCCCGACCTGCTGGACGAGCCCTGGCCCCCGGTCACCCAGGCCCGGCTGTCGGCCCCCGAGGGCGAGGACCTCGACATCTTCACCGCCATCACCGAGGGCGACATCCTGGTCCACCACCCCTACGACTCGTTCGTGACCTCGGTCGAGGAGCTCATCCACCGGGCCTCGCGCGACCCCAAGGTCCTGGCCATCAAGATCACCCTCTACCGCACCTCGGGTGAGAGCCCCATCGTCCGCTCCCTGGTGCGAGCGGCCGAGCGGGGCAAGCAGGTGGCGGCCCTGGTCGAGCTGAAGGCCCGCTTCGACGAGGCCAACAACATCGAGTGGGCCAAGGTGCTGGAGGAGGCCGGGGTCCACGTCACCTACGGGCTGATGGGGCTCAAGACCCACACCAAGACGGTCCTGGTGGTGCGGGACGAGCCCGACGGCATCCGGCGCTACTGCCACGTCGGCACCGGCAACTACAACTCCAAGACGGCCACCCGGTACGAGGACCTGGGCATCCTGAGCTGCGACCCCGACCTGGGGGCCGACCTGACCCAGCTCTTCAACTACCTCACCGGGTACGGGCGCAACGTGCGCTACCGCACCCTGCTGGTGGCGCCCCACTCCCTGCGGCCCGGCATCGGCGACCTCATCCGGGGCGAGATCGCCGCCGGCCCGGACCGGGGACGCATCGTCATGAAGATGAACAGCCTGGTCGACCCCCAGGTGATCGACCTGCTGTACCAGGCGTCGGAGGCCGGCGTGGAGGTCGACCTGATCATCCGGGGCACCTGCTGCCTCCGGCCCGGCGTGCCCGGCCTCTCGGAGCGGATCCGGGTGCGCTCGATCGTGGGCCGCTACCTGGAGCACTCCCGCATCTACTGGTTCGCCAACGGGGCCGACGACGGCGGCCCGCTGGTGACCTTCGGCTCGGCCGACCTCATGCCCCGCAACCTGGACCGGCGGGTCGAGGCCATGGCCCTGGTGACCGACCCCCACGTCGAGGCCCGCCTGCGGGAGGTGCTGGACGTGAACCTGGCCGACGACTCGCTGGCCTGGTCGCTGGGGCCCGACGGGGCCTGGCAGCCGGTCAAGGGCGAGGGCGAGGTCCACGCCCAGCGCCGCTTCCGGGCCCTGGCCCTGGCCCGCACCCGCCGCCACGGCCACGACGACGCCTGAGGTGCCCGGGGGCGCCGGCGACGGGGGGTACCCTCCGGTGTCCGGCCCGGTGGAGGAGCGCGCGGTGATCGAGCACGAGGTGAAGCTCTCGGCCTGGCCCGGCTTCACGCTGCCGGACCTCGACGGGGTGACGGACGGGGCGAGGACGCGCCGGCGCGAGACCATCGACCTCGACGCCACCTACTTCGACACGCCGGACCTGCGCCTCGGCCGCCGGGGCATCACCCTGCGCCACCGGCAGCGGGGCGCCCGGGGGACCTGGACGGTGAAGCTGCCGACCGGCGACACGCCCGTGGCCGGCGGGACCTCCCGCGACGAGATCGAGGTCACGGCCACCATCGGCGAGGTCCCGGCCGAGCTGGCCCTTCTGGTGGCGGCCCACGTCCGCACCGCCCCGCTGGTGCGGGTGGCCCGGCTCATGACGGTGCGACGGCGCACGGTGGTCGACGGGCCCGACGGCCTGCCCCTGGCCGAGGTGGACGACGACGAGGTGTCGGTCATGGACGGCGGCCGGGTGGCGGCCCGCTTCCGCGAGCTGGAGGTCGAGATCGCCCCCGACGCCCCCCCGGCCGTGGCCCGGGCCGTGGTCGAGCGCCTGCGTCGCAACGGGGCCGACCCGGCCGGGACCCTGCCCAAGGTGGCCCGGGCCGTCGGCCCCCGCTTCCTCGACCCGCCCGAGTCGGCCGTCGCCCCCCTGCCCGACGATCCCACCGCCTCGGACGTGGTCACCGCGGCCATCCGCGGCTCGGTGGGTCGCATCCTCGACCACCACGCCCCGGCCGTCCTGGGCACCGATCCCGAGGGCGTGCACCAGATGCGGGTCGGGGCTCGGCGCCTGCGCTCGGACCTGCGGACCTTCGGCCCCCTGCTGGACGGCGACGTCACCGACCGCCTGCGCGAGGAGCTGCGCTGGCTGGGCCGGGCCCTGGGCGCGGTGCGGGACCCCGACGTCCTCCGGGACCGGGTCCGCGCCGGCCTCGACCGGCTCGACGAGGCCGACCGGGAGGCGGGGGCGGCCGTGCTGGCCTGGCTGGACACCGACCGTGCCGCGGGGGTCGAGCGCCTCCACCGGGCGCTGGGCTCGGACCGCTACCTGGAGCTGCTGGACGACCTGGTCGAGCTGGGCGAGGGCCCGCCCCTGCGCCCGGCAGCCGACGGGCCCGCGGACCGGGTGCTGCCCGGCCTGGTGCGCGACCCCTGGGCCCGCCTGCGCAAGCAGGTGGCGGCCCTGGGCCGGGAGCCCGCCGACACCGATCTCCACGAGGTGCGCAAGCGGGCCAAGCAGGTCCGCTACGCGGCCGAGGCCGTGGCGCCGGTGGTGGGCAAGCGGGCCCGACGGGCGGCCCGGGGGGCCAAGGGCCTCCAGACCCTGTTGGGCGACCACCAGGACGCGGTGGTGGCCGAGGCCTGGATGCGCGACCTGGCCGTGGCCGGGGACCTGGAGCCCGGAGCGGTGTTCACCCTGGGGGGCCTGGTGGCCGGCGAGCGGATCGTCCGATCCGAGTGCCGGGCCCGGTGGCCGGAGCTGTGGGCCAAGGCCTCGGCCGCCGACCGGTGGGCCTGGCTGGGCTGAGCGCACGGTGGCGGGCGAGGGACCGGTCGAGGTCCGGGCCGGTGGGGGCCTGGTGCTCCGCCCGTCCGGGGCCGGGGTGGAGGTGCTGCTGGTCCACCGTCCTCGCTACGACGACTGGAGCCTGCCCAAGGGCAAGGCCCGCCCCGGGGAGAGCGACGAGGCCTGCGCCCGCCGGGAGGTGGAGGAGGAGACCGGCCTGTGCTGCCGCCTGGGCCCGGAGCTGCCGCCGGTCCGCTACGTCGACCGCAAGGGCCGGGCGAAGCGGGTGCGGTACTGGGAGATGACGGTGGAGGGCGGCGCCTTCACCCCCAACGACGAGGTCGACGAGGTCCGGTGGGTGGCGGCCGAGGAGGCTGCCGCCCTGCTCACCTACGACCACGACGTCGCCCTGGTCACCTCCGCCCCGCGCCCGGGAGGTTGACGACCCGACGCCTTACCGAGTATGCATACTGGGTATGGCCGTACGCGAGGGATTGCTGGCGCTCCTGCGGAGTGGGGCCCGGCCCGGCTACCAGCTCAAGCGCCAGTTCGAGGCCACCACGGGCGGGGTGTGGCCCCTCAACGTGGGGCAGGTGTACACCACGCTCGAGCGCCTGGAGCGGGACGGGCTGGTGTCGGTCCAGGACGAGGACGGCCAGAAGGTCTACGAGCTGACCCGGGCCGGGGTCGAGGAGCTGGGAGCGTGGTGGGAGGCGACCCCCACCGACGATCCCCCGCCCCGCGACGAGCTCATGCTCAAGGTGCTGATGGCGGTGGGCGACGGCCCGGCGCGGGCCCTGGCCGTCGTCACCCAGCAGCGCACCGCCCTCCACACGCTGCTCCGCAGCCGCCGGCGGAGCCGGCGACCCGACACCGGCCCCGGGCACGGGGCCGGTGAGGCCCTGGCCTCCGCTCTGGTGGGCGACGCCCTGCTGGTCCGGGCCGAGGCCGACCTCCGCTGGCTCGACCTGTGCGAGGCCCGGATCACCGCCGCCGGCGCGGCGAGGAAGGACGTCCCATGACCGAGCACGGAGCGCCGTCCGGAGGTGACGTGCCGGCCCTCGAGCTGGTGCGCGTGGCCAAGAGCTACGGCCGGGGCGAGACCGAGGTCCGGGCCGTCGTCGACGTGTCCCTGCGCGTCGGCCCCGGCGAGATGGTGGCCGTCATGGGCCCCTCGGGGTGCGGCAAGTCGACCCTCCTCCACCTGGCCGGCGCCCTGGAGGAGCCCAGCGCCGGCCGGGTCCTGGTGGGTGGCCGCGACCTGGCCGGCCTGGGGGCGGCCGAGCGCTCGGAGCTGCGCCGCCGCCACGTCGGCTACGTGTTCCAACGGCTCAACCTCATCCCCTCCCTCACCGCGGTGGAGAACGTCATGCTCCCCCTGGAGCTGGACGGGGTGCCCACCCGGCAGGCCCGCGACCGGGCCCGGGCCGCCCTGGCCCGGGTGGGCATCGAGGCGCCGGCTCGGCGCTACCCCGACGACTTCAGCGGCGGCCAGCAGCAGCGCATCGCCATCGCCCGGGCCACCGTGGGGGAGCGGCGCCTCCTCCTGGCCGACGAGCCCACCGGCGCCCTGGACACCCTGAGCAGCGACCAGGTCATCGAGCTCATCGCCGGCCTGGCCGCGGAGGAGGGCACCGCCGTGGTCCTGGTCACCCACGAGCCCCGGTTCGCGTCCTGGGCCGACCGCGTGGTCTTCCTGCGCGACGGCCGGACGGTGGACGAGACCCTCACCGCGGCCACCGGGGCCTGACGTGTCCGTGACCACCGAAGCGGCTCCGCCGTCAGCCCCGGCCCCGGCCTTCCGGCTCCACTTCGGGGGCTCCCCCGGGGCCTCGTCGTTGGCCGCCTGGCGATGCGCGGCCCGCCTGGCCTGGCGCGAGGTCCGCCGGCGCCCGGGGCGGACCGCCCTGGTCGTCGCCCTGGTCATGGTGCCCACCCTGGCCATGACGGTGGGGGTGGTGCTGGCCCGCACCGACGCCCACCAGCGGGCCGAGCCGTTCGTCGCCGACCACGGCGAGGTCGCCGACCTCCAGGTCGGGGCCCAGACCGCACCCGACGACACGAGGCTGGCCGCCGTCCTACCGGAGGGGTCGCGGTGGACCCGGTACCGGTCGGCCGGCGGGCAGGTCCGCGTGGCCGGGCCCGACGGCTTCGTGACCTACGCCGTGGTCACCGACCTGCCCGTCGCCGACCCGGTGGTGGGGGGCATGGTGCAGGTCCGTTCGGGTCAGGCCCCCCGTCCGGGCGAGGTGCTGGTGACCCGGGACCTGGCCGACCGGGCCGGCGTGGGGGTGGGGGACACCCTGCGGCTGGCCCGCCCGGCCGGATCCTGGCGGGTGTCGGGGGTCGGCACCACCCGATCGGGGGGCGACCCCCGGCTGGTGTTCGGCACCTTCGACTGGGACACCGTACGGCCCGATGCCCGGACCGAGACGGTGCTGGTCGACCTGCCGGGCCGGCCCGGGCCGGCCGCCGTCGAGCCCCTGCTGGCCTCCCTGGGCGGCGGGTCGGCGGCCGCCTGGGACGGCCTCGACCAGACCGGTGCCAGGGGCGAGGTCCCGGCCCGGTCCATCGCCTGGGGGTGGGTGGCCGGCGTGCTCGGCCTGGTGGTGGTGGGCATCGTGGTGGCCGCCGCCTTCGCCACCAGCGCCCGCCGCCAGCTCGTGACCCTGGGCCAGCTCGGGGCCCAGGGGTCGCCCCCCGGCGTGGTCCGGCGCATGCTGGCCCTGCAGGGGTGGTGGACCGGCCTCCTGGGCGCCGCCCTCGGCGCCGCGGTGGGGATCGGGGCCCCGGTGGCCGGGCGCGGGCTGCTCGAGTCGCTGTCGGGCCGGTGGATCGACGGGTTCGTGGTCCGGCCCAGCGACATCGCCGTCATCGTCCTCACCGGGGCGCTGGCCGGCACCGTCGCCGCCCTGGTCCCGGCCCGCTCGGCGGCCCGGGTCCCGGTGCTGACCGCCCTCAACGGTCGCCGCCCGGTGGGGCGGGTGCCCCGGCGCCTGGTCCCGGCCGGGGTGGTCCTCTTCGGCGGGGGGACCGGGCTGATCGCCCTGGCCGTGGCCCTGGCCACCCCCCCCAACGGCGACGCCGCCGGGGGGAGCACCACCGCGGTCGCCCTGGTGGCCGTGGCCGGGGGCCTGGGCGTGCTGTTCGGGACGTGCTGCGCCAGCCCCCTGGCCGTCGACGCCGTGGCTCGGGTGGTGGGCCGCCTGGGCGGGACGGCCCGGCTGGCGGCCCGGAGCGTGGGCCGGGCCCGGGGCCGCAGCGCCGCGGTGGTCACCGCCATCGCCGTGGTCGGGGCGGTGGCCGTGCTGGTGACCACGACGATGGCCACCGAGGTGGCCCGCACCTCCGCCCCGTCCACCGACCTCGACCACCTGCCCCCCGAGGTGGTCGAGGTGACGGGGTCGGCCCCCGATGGTCGCTCCTCGCCACTGCCGTCCGGCCTGCGGGCCGCCCTCCTGGAGGTCCTGCCCGGCAGCCGGTTCCAGCCCCGGCGCGTCGCCGTCCCGGCGGGGGCGCCCACTCCCGCCGACCTCGCCGACCCGGCCGGTCCCGCCCCGGCCCCGGCCCCGGCCGGCGACGGGGCCCTGCCCCCGATGGACGGCCCGGCGTCCCGCTTGCTGATGGCCGACGACGCGGTGCGTGACCTGTTCGGGCTGTCCGCCGGTGACCGGCAGCGCCTCGACCGGGTCGGGGTGATGGTGGCGGGGTCGGGCCTGGCCTTCGACGGGGCCGGGCGCCCGCTCGACGAGCGCCACTGGCCGCAGGGCCCGGTGCCGGTGGACCTGCCCCTGGGGGCGGGGGTCACCCAGGTCGAGGCCGTGTTCCCGCAGGACGACCTCCGGTCCCTCTTCGGTGGGGCCGACGCCCTGGTCACCGAGGAGGCGGCCCGCCGGCTGGGGCTGGAGGTGGTCGAGGCGGGGACCTACGTGGTGGCCCCCGCCCCGCTCACCGACCGGCAGGTCGAGGAGCTCGACGAGCTGCGGAGCCTGGGCCAGGACAGCACGTTCCTGCCCGCCGCCGGCGGTCCCGCCGCCCCCGGCGGGGCCGCGCTGGGGGGCGAGCTGACCTGGCAGTGGCAGGGGGGGACCGATGTCCCGCCCCTCGCCCTCCAGGCGGCGGTGGTGGGCGGCGCCCTGCTGCTCACCCTCCTGGTGGTGGCCATGGGGCTCTCGCTGTCGGCCACCGAGAGCCGCGACGAGCGCGACGTGCTGGTGGCGGTGGGGGCCCGGCCCCGCACCTTGCGCCGCCTGGCCGGGGCCAAGGCGGTGGTCCTGGCCGGCACCGGGGCGGTCCTGGCCGTGCCGGCCGGCCTGGCCCCGGCCCTGGTGGTGCTGAGCCGGCCCGACCGGCCCGAGGCGGTGCCCTGGGTGGCCCTGGCCCTGCTGGTGGGGGCGGTGCCGCTGGTGGCCGGCTTCATGGCCTGGTCGGCCAGTGCCCTGGCCACCCGGCTGCGGCCGGTGCGCATGTCGACCTTCGCCCCGGACTGACGGCCGCCGCCCGCCGACGGGCGCGTCGATCCGGGCCGATCCCATAGGTTGCGGGCGGACGCCGCCGACCGGAGAGGACCCGCAGGATGCCGCGCACCCGTCGTGGAGGGGCCGCCGTCATGGCCACCCTGGTGCTCCTGGTGGCCAGCGCCGGGTGCGGCAACGACAACTCCGACCGGGCTGCGGGGCTCACCGACGCCCGGGCCGACACCACCGTGGAGGGCCGGGTCACCGTCACCGGCTCGTCGACCGTCCAGCCCGTCTCCGCGGTGGCCGCCGAGGCCTTCCGGGGCCAGAACGACGCCGTGGACATCTCGGTCGAGGGCCCGGGCACCGGTGACGGCCTCGAGCGCTTCTGCGAGGGCGGCGCCGACATCGCCGGGGCCTCCCGCCCCATCCAGCCCGAGGAGCTGGCGGCGTGCGAGGCGGCCGGGATCGAGGTGATCGAGCTGCCCATCGGGCGGGACGGCATCACCGTCATCGTCTCCACCGAGAACCAGGTCCCGTGCCTGTCCTTCGTCGACCTGTACGCCCTGGTCGGCCCGGAGTCCAGCGGGTTCGACCGGTGGCGGGACGCCGGCGACCTGGCCTTCGACCTCCGCTCCGAGCTCCGGTTCCCGGACGACCGCCTGGTCGTCACCGGGCCGGGCGAGGAGTCCGGCACCTACGACAGCTTCGTCGAGCAGGTCCTCGACCCCGTCACCACCCGGCGCATCGCCGAGGGGGTGACCGGCCTGGACCCGGGGACGGCCCGGGCCGACTACGCGGCCAGCGCCGACGACAACACCATCGTCGAGGGGGTGGCCGCCGAACCCGGGGGGCTGGGGTGGGTCAGCTTCGCCTACGCCGAGCAGGCCGAGGGCGTGCGGGAGATGCCCGTCGCCCGCATGCCCTCCGAGGGGTGCGTGGCCCCCACCCGGGAGGCCATCCAGAGCGGCCGGTACCCCATCGCCCGGGCCCTGTACCTCTACGTGGCCAGGGGTCGGGCCGACGACCCGGCCGTGGCCGCCTTCGTCGACTTCTACCTGGCCGGCCTCGACGACTTCGTGGCCATGTCCGACTACGTGCCCCTGGCCGACCCCGAGGCCACCGTGGAGGTCTGGGAGGGCCGCGTCGTCGGCTCCCGGGAGGGCGAGCCGGCGGAGGGCTGAACGTTCGGAGGTCGTTCACCGTGGCGTCACGCCAGGCCGGGGAGCCGTCCACCTGCGTTCCGTACCGTGCGCGCCGGGCCCCACCCCGGGGCTCTCCTGGACCCTCCGAGGAGACCGACGCACATGCACCACAGAGCCCGCAAGGCCGGACTGGCCGCCGTGGCTTCCGCCCTGCTCTTCACCGCCGCCTGCGGCAACGACAACTCCGGCGAGGAGAGCGGGACCGACGCCACCGTCCCCGAGGGCATCGAGGGTTCGGTGTCCATCTCGGGCTCGTCGACCGTCGAGCCCATCTCGGCCGCCGTGCGCGAGGCGTTCGTGGCCCAGAACGACGCCGTCGACATCACCGTCGAGGGCCCGGGCACCGGGGACGGGTTCGAGAAGTTCTGCGGGGGCGAGACCGACATCTCCGACGCCTCCCGCCCCATCGACGAGGAGGAGGTCGCGGCCTGCGAGGCCGAGGGCGTGGAGTTCGTCGAGCTGGAGATCGGCCTGGACGGCATCGCCGTCATCGCCGCCGAGGACAACCCCGTCGAGTGCCTCACCTTCGCCGACCTCTACGCCTTGGCCGGCCCGGAGGCCGAGGGCGTCGACACCTGGGCCGGCGCCCAGGAGGTGGCCACCGCACTGGGCTCGGAGACCGAGCTGCCCGAGGAGAGCCTGACGATCACCGCTCCGGGCGAGGAGTCCGGCACCTACGACAGCTTCATCGAGATCGCCCTGGCCGGCCCGGCCGAGGCCCGGGTCACCTCCGGTGACATCACCGAGGACCAGGCCGAGGCCACCCGCGCCGACTACTCGGCCAACGCCAACGACAACGCCATCGTCGAGGGCGTGGCCGCCGAGCCCGGCGGCCTGGGCTGGGTCGGCTTCGCCTTCGCCGACCGGGCCGAGGGCGTGAGGCTCATGCCGATCGCCGCCGAGCCGGGCCAGGAGTGCGTCGAGCCCTCCCTGGAGACCATCCAGGACGGCAGCTACCCGCTGTCCCGCAGCCTCTACATCTACGTCAACAAGGCCCGGGCCGAGGAGGACGAGGCCGTGGCCGCCTTCGTCGACTTCTACCTCGACGGCCTGGCCGGCTTCGTGGAGGGCGCCGACTACGTGGCCCTCGACGACCAGGCCCCGACCGACGCCGCCTGGGAGGACCGCACCGCCGGCACCCGGGTCGAGGCCGGCTGACGGGACGGCCCGGCCGTCCCGCCCGGCCGTTCCGGCGGGCGAACGTTGGCCCCTCGTTCACCTGCGGTTCACCGTCGTCGGGGCGGGCCGACACCTGCGCTCCGTAGGTTGCGGTTCGTGCCCGACGCACCGCCCGTGACGCTGGACGACCTCGCCCGCCGGGACGGCCGCACCGCCGTCGACGCCATGGTCGGACGGGCCCTCGGCGGGGCCGGCCTGCTGGCCATCGTCATCAGCCTGCTCATCATCGGCGTGCTGTTGCGTGACGCCCTCGGCTTCCTGGCCCACACCAGCTGGGCCGAGCTGGGGGCGGACGTCTGGCGGCCCCGAGCCGAGCAGTACGGCATCCTCGCCCCCGTCCTGGGCACGCTGTGGGTGACCCTGATCGCGGTGGTGGTGGCCGGGCCGGTGGGGCTCGGAGCGGCCGTCTACCTCTCGGAGTACGCCAGCCCCCGCGTCCGGCGGACGGTGAAGCCGGTGATCGAGATCCTGGCCAGCATCCCGTCGGTGGTGGTCGGCGTGTTCGCCTTCCGCTTCATCGCCCCCGAGGTGACCCAGCGCATCTTCACCGACAGCCCGCAGCGGAACCTGCTGGTGGCCGGCCTCGGTGTGGGCCTGCTGTGCATCCCGCTCATGACCTCGGTGTCCGAGGACGCCCTGCGGGCCGTGCCCGGGGCCATGCGGGAGGCCTCCTACGGCATCGGCGCCAAGAAGATCACCACCGTGGTGCGGGTGGTGGTGCCGGCCGCCGTCTCCGGCCTGGTGGCGGGCCTGATCCTCACCGTGTCCCGGGCCATCGGCGAGACCATGGTGGTGTTCCTGGTCGCCGGCGGCTCGGCCGGCCGGCCCGACAGCGCCCTGGACCCCGGCATCACCATCACCTCGGCCATGACCGGGGTGCTGGTGGGGAGCGACCAGTCCGTCGGGGGCAAGGCCTACCAGTCCGTCTTCTTCCTGGGCCTGCTGCTCTTCCTGCTGACCCTGGCCCTCAACCTGATCGCCGATCGCTTCGTGCGGCGGGTCCGCACCACCTACTGAGGTCGCCCGTGAGCGCCATCCCCACCCAGATCACCAGGGACGTGGTCGCCGCCCGGCTCCGGGGCGAGAAGGCCGACGTCTCCGGCTCCGCCTTCCGCTTCGTCCTGCTCGGCTGCCTGGGCCTCGTCCTGGCCGTCCTGGTCACCCTGCTCTGGACCACCTCCAGCGTGGGCGTCCCGTACCTCCTCGACCGGGGCCTGGTCGACTTCCTCACCCGCTACAACTCGGTCCGTCCCGAGAT
Organism: Acidimicrobiales bacterium; assembly: GCA_035630295.1. Taxonomy (NCBI): domain Bacteria; kingdom Bacillati; phylum Actinomycetota; class Acidimicrobiia; order Acidimicrobiales; species Acidimicrobiales bacterium. The sequence continues at coordinate 286,408 of DASQKY010000042.1, forward strand.
CGCCGGCGTGTACCAGCCGCTGGCCGGCACCATCCAGATGGCGATCATCATCGCCGCCGTGGCCTTCCCCCTCGGGGTGGCCACCGCCGTGTACCTGGAGGAGTACGCCTCCGACACGATCTTCACCCGGACCGTGGCCGTGGTCATCCGCAACCTGGCCGGCGTGCCCGCCATCGTCTACGGGCTCCTGGGCGCCGCCGTCTTCGCCCGGGGCGGCCTGTCGGGGGTGCTGGGCCGGGAGTCGCTGCTGGCCGCCGGCCTGACCCTGGCCGTGCTGGTGCTGCCCATCGTCGTCATCACCGCCGCCGAGGCCATCCGGGCCGTGCCCGCCTCGTTGCGCGAGGGGGGCTTCGGCGCCGGGGCGACCCGGTGGGAGGTGGTGCGCACCCTGGTGCTGCCCAACGCCTTCCCCGGCATCCTCACCGGCACCATCCTGGCCCTGGCCCGGGGCCTGGGCGAGGCCGCGCCCCTCCTCCTCCTGGGCGTGAAGAGCTCCTTCGGGGGCGGCGAGTTCGGCGACCTGCGGGGCAACTTCACGTCCCTGCCCTTCCAGATCTCGGCCTGGGCCAAGCTCCCGTCGGGCCAGTGGGACGACGACCTCCAGGCCGCCATCGTCGTCACCCTGGTCGTCATCCTCGGCATCAACGCCATCGGCATCGGCCTCCGCCACCGCTACGAGAAGTCGAGGTGACCCCGTTGTCCCCCTCCGCCCCCTCCCTCGGGACCACCGCCATGTCCGACCGACCCGCCCTGGACCTCACCGTGCCCGCACCCACGCCCACGCCCACGTCGGCCGAGCGGGCCCCCGGCCCGGCCGCGGCCCCGGTCTTCGAGGTCGACGACCTGTCGGTGTACTACGGCCAGTTCCGGGCCGTGCGGAACGTGGACCTCGACGTCCGCGAGCACGAGGTGACCGCCTTCATCGGGCCGTCGGGGTGCGGCAAGACGACGGTGCTGCGGTGCTTCAACCGCATGAACGACCTCATCGACGTGGCCCGGGTGGAGGGCCGGCTCTCCTACCACGGCGTCGACCTCTACGACCGCCAGGTCAACCCGGTCGAGGTGCGCCGCCGCATCGGCATGGTGTTCCAGAAGCCCAACCCGTTCCCCAAGTCGATCTACGACAACGTGGCCTACGGCCCCCGCACCGCCGGCATGGCCAGGAAGGGGGCGGCGCTGGACGAGATCGTGGAGCGCAGCCTGCGCCAGGCCGCCCTGTGGGACGAGGTGAAGGACCGGCTCAAGGCCTCGGGCCTGGGCCTCTCCGGGGGCCAGCAGCAGCGGCTGTGCATCGCCCGGGCCCTGGCCACCAACCCCGAGGTCATCCTCATGGACGAGCCCTGCTCGGCCCTCGACCCCATCGCCACGGGGCGCATCGAGGACCTCATGGAGGAGATCAAGGCCCAGTACACGATCATCATCGTGACCCACAACATGCAGCAGGCGGCCCGGGTCAGCGACCGCTGCGCCTTCTTCACCACCGAGGTGAACGAGACCAGCGACACCCGCACCGGCGTGCTGGTCGAGTACGACGCCACCGAGACCATGTTCTCCAACCCCGGCGACGAGCGCACCGAGAACTACGTCACCGGCCGGTTCGGCTGAGGGTGCGCGGCGCGGTGCGTACGCTGGTGGCCGGGCGGTCGTTCGACCGCATCGCCGACCACGCCGCCATCATCGGGGCCCGGCTCCGGGACCTGCCCACCGGCGACGCCGCCCCCCTGACCGCCGAGATCCGGTGATGGCCCACGACCAGGAGCCCCAGGTGGAGACCCGCCGCACGTACCACCAGCAGCTCGACAGCATCCGGGCCGACATCGTCCGCATGGCCGCCCTGGTCACCGAGGGCATCCCCCGGGCCACCCAGGTGCTCCTGGACCACGACCTCAGCGGGGCCCAGGAGATCATCGACGGCGACGACCCGCTCGACGCCCTGGCCCTGGAGACCGAGGAGCACTGCTACGCCGTGTTCGCCCTCCAGCAGCCCATGGCCGGCGACCTCCGGGGCCTCATCACCGCGGTGCGCATGGTGTCGGAGATCGAGCGCAGCGGTGACCTGGTGGTCAACATCGCCAAGGGCGCCCGCCGCATCTACGGCACCACGTACACGCCCCGCCTGCGGGGCCTGATCACCAAGATGGGCGAGGAGGCCGCCCGCCTGTTCCGGCTGGCCATCGACTCCTACGCCGATGGCGACGCGGCCATGGCCGCCGCCCTCGACGACCTCGACGACCGTCTCGACGACCTGCACCAGGACTACATCGCCGAGATCTTCGAGGCCAGCAGCGAGGGCGCCTTCGAGGTCCAGGCCGCGGTGCAGCTGGCCCTCATCGGCCGGTACTACGAACGCATCGGCGACCACGCCGTCAACATCGGCGAGCGGGTCCGCTACATGGTCACGGGCTGGCTCCCGGAGCAGACCGGCGCGGCCCGGGAGGCCGTCCGCCGGTCGCAGCTGGACCCCGACGCGCCGGCTGCCGACGGGGCCGACGGCCGGGGTGGGGCGTGACCGCCGGGGCCCGCCTCCCCGGAGCGCGGTGATGCGCGTCCTGGTCACCAACGACGACGGCATCGACGCCCCGGGCCTCCACGCCCTGGCCCTGGCCCTGGACGAGGCCGGCTACGACATCCTGGTGGTGGCGCCCGACCGCAACCACAGCGGCTACGGGGCCGCCATCGGCGACCTGGGGTCCGGGGGGTCGGCGCTCGAGCTGGCCCCCGCCACCGTCCCCGGGGCCGAGCACCTGCCGGCCTGGGGCCTGGTTGGCCCCCCCGCCCTGTGCGTCATGGCGGCCCGCCTGGGCGGCTTCGGCGCCCCGCCCGACCTGGTGGTGGCCGGGGTCAACCCCGGCAACAACACGGGCCGGGCCGTGCTCCACTCCGGCACCGTGGGCGCGGTGCTCACCGGGGCCAACCTGGGCGTGTCGGGGGTGGCGGTCAGCGTGGCCGAGGACCCCGAGCCCCACTTCGCGGCGGCGGCCACCGTGGCCGTGGCCGCCGTGGGCTGGGTGGTCACCGCCCCGGCCCGCACCATCCTCAACGTCAACGCCCCCCACGCCGGCCTGGACGACGTGCGGGGCGTGCGCTGGGCCGAGCTGGCCCCGTTCGGCACGGTGCGGGCCACCCTCGACCCCGTGGGCGACGACCGGTTGGAGTTCGGCCTGGCGGAGACGGCCGTCGAGCTCCCCGCCGACTCCGACACCGCCCTGGTCAACGCCGGCTACGTGGCCGTCACCACCCTCAGCCCCATCCGGGCGGCCGAGTGGGAGCCGGTGGCCGCCGAGGTCGAGCGCCGCCTGGCCGCCGGCCCCGCCGCCCGCCGCCACCGCCCCCCGGCCGGGGAGACGGCCTGACCATGGTCGTGCTGGCCGTCCTGGCCGTGGCCCTCGGGGTCGCCGTGGTGGTGCTGGCCCACCGGGTGCGGGTCCTGGCCGGCGAGGCCGCCCGGCGGGCCGAGGCCGAGCGGGCCGCGGCCACGGCCCGGTCCCGGGCCGCGGCGGCCGACGACGTGGCCACCCGCCTGCGGGAGGCGCTCGACGCCGTGCCCCAGGGGGTGATCGTGGCCGACGTGCAGGAGCGGGTGGTGGCCCGCAACGCGGCGGCCACCGAGCTGGAGGAGGCCCGCCACGGCGAGGCCCTGGTGGGCGGGGCCGTCGACGAGCTGCTGGCCGCCGCCCTGCGGGGCACGCCCGGGGAGCGGACCCTGGAGCTGTTCGGCCCGCCCCACCGGGTGGTGGTGGTGACAGCCCGCCCCCTCCCCGGGGGGGCCCTGGTCGTCACCGACGACGTCACCGAGGCCCGCCGGCTGGAGGCCGTGCGCCGCGACTTCGTGGCCAACCTCAGCCACGAGCTCAAGACCCCGGTGGGGGCCATCGGCCTCCTGGCCGAGACGTTGCTGGGGGAGGCCGACCGGGCCGTGGCCGACCGGCTGGTGGAGCGCATCGTGAGCGAGTCGTTCCGGGTCAGCCGCACCATCGACGACCTGCTGGAGCTGAGCCGCATCGAGGCCCGGGGCGAGGTGGTGCGCCAGCCGGTGGCCCTCCACCTGGTGCTGGCCGAGGCCGCCGACCGGATGCGCCCCGCGGCCGAGCAGCGCGACATCACCATCGACGTGGGCGACGTGGCCCCCCGGGTCAGCGCCGCCGGTGACCGCCGCCAGCTGGTCTCGGCGGTGGCCAACCTGCTCGACAACGCGGTGAAGTACTCGCACCCGGGCTCGGCGGTGGAGGTCCGGGCCGCCTCCGACGGCACCACCGTCACCGTGGACGTCACCGACCACGGCCTGGGCATCCCCGCTCGGGACCTGGAGCGCGTCTTCGAGCGCTTCTACCGGGTCGACCGGGCCCGCAGCCGCGACACCGGGGGCACCGGCCTGGGCCTGGCCATCGTCCGCCACGTGGTGGCCAACCACGAGGGCGAGGTCACCGTCCGCTCGGTCGAGGGGCAGGGCTCGACCTTCACGCTCCACCTGCCCGCCGGCCCCGGCCCCGTGGCCCTGGCCGACACCCAGGCCGAGGCCGGGGCCCGTCCCGCGCCCGACGTCCCCCGGAGGTCCGCGTGAGCGCCCCCACCACCGTCCTCGTGGTCGAGGACGAGGAGAGCTTCGTCGAGGCGCTGACCGTGGGCCTGGCCCGCGAGGGCTTCCGGGTCCAGGTGGCCCGGGACGGGGCCCAGGCCCTCGACCTGTTCGACGTGGTCAAGCCGGACCTGGTGCTGCTGGACGTCATGCTGCCCAAGGTCTCGGGCATCGACGTGTGCCGGGAGCTGCGGAGCCGCTCCAAGGTGCCCATCATCATGGTCACGGCCAAGGGGGCCGAGATCGACACCGTGGTCGGGCTGGAGGTGGGGGCCGACGACTACGTGACCAAGCCCTACCGGCTCCGGGAGCTGGTGGCCCGGATGCGGGCCGTGCTGCGCCGGGCCCCGGGCCAGGAGCCGCCCCCGGCCGGGGGCGACCAGGTCCTCCAGGTGGGCGAGGTGCGCCTGGACCCCGAGCGCCACGAGGTCACCATCCGGGGCCAGGACGTGAGCCTGCCCCTCAAGGAGTTCGAGCTGCTGGCCCTGTTGCTGGAGCACGCCGGCCGGGTGCTGACCCGCGACACCTTGATCGACCGGATCTGGGGCCACGACTACGTGGGCGACACCAAGACCCTGGACGTCCACATCAAGCGCCTCCGGGCCAAGGTCGAGCCCGACCCCGCCCACCCCGTCCACATCACCACCATCCGGGGCCTGGGCTACAAGTACGCCGCCTGATCGTCCCCGAGGTCTCCGGGTCGACGCTGGGCCTGGCTCCGCCGGTCGGTCGCCGGCCCTGGGTCTGGTTGAGCGCCGGCCTGGCGGGGCACGGTCGGAGGGATGTCGGTGGGGGCTCGTAGCATGGGAGGAGTGGAGACGACCCGGGACCGGAGGTCCGTGACCTCGGCCCGGCGCGGGCGGGAGCCCAACGCCGCCTTCCAGGTGCCCCCGTTCATGCGCCTGGCCCGGGTCCACGCCGGCTCCGCCGCCGGTGATGCCATGGTCGCCGCCGCCCTGGCCGGAACCATCTTCTTCAGCGCCGCGGCCTCCGACGCCCGGGACAAGACGTTCCTCTACCTGGCCCTCACCATGGCGCCGTTCGCGGTGGTCGCCCCCCTCATCGGCCCCGCCCTCGACCGGGCCCGCAGCGGCCGGCGGTGGATCGTCATCGGCTCGGCCGTCCTGCGGGCCCTGCTGTGCCTCGTCCTCATCGGGCGCACCGACAGCCTGCTGCTCTACCCGGCCGCCTTCGCCATCCTGGTCATCCAGAAGGGCTACGGCATCGCCCGGTCGTCGCTGGTCCCGGCCGTGGTCGAGAGCGACGCCGAGCTGGTGGAGGCCAACTCCAAGCTCCAGCTCCTGTCCGGGATCATGGGCTTCGTGGGGGTCGCCCCCGCCGCCCTGCTGTTCAAGCTGTTCGACGACGACCCCGGCCCGGCCCTGGGCCTGGCCGTCCTGACCTTCGCCGGCACCGCCGGCCTGGCCGTGCTGCTGCCCAAGGTGGCGGTGGCGCCCACCCCGGCCGGGCCGGAGGAGAAGGCCGAGCTGCGCACCGTCGGGGTCCTGCTGGCCGCCGCCTCCATGGGCCTGCTGCGGGGCATCGTCGGGTTCCTCACCGTCTACTACGCCTTCCACTTCCGCGAGGCCGACCAGCTCGCCGCCTTCGCCGTGGTGGCCGCGGTCAGCCTCCTGGGCACCCTGCTGGGCTCCGTGGCGGCACCCCGCCTGCGCCAGGTGTGGCCCGAGGAGCGCATGCTCATCTCGGTCCTGGTCTTCACGTTCACGGCGGGGGTCCTGGCCCTGGCCGTCGGGGGCGTGCCCGGCGCCGCCCTGCTGGGCGCGGTGGTCGGCGTGTCCTCCACCGCCGGCAAGCTGGCCTTCGACTCCATCGTCCAGCGCGACGCCCCCGATGCCAACCGGGGCCGGTTGTTCGCCAAGTTCGAGACCCGGTTCCAGCTCATCTGGGTGGTGGGGGCCATGCTCGGCCTGCTGCCCTTCGGTGCCCTGCGGGTGCCGTTCGGGGCGGTGGCCCTGGTGGCCGGCTTCGCCACCTTCACCTACGTGGTGGGGTTGGCCGCCTGGCGGCACCGCACCGGGGCCACCAGCTCGTCCTTCGGCCGCCAGGCCGTGCTCATCGACCAGGCCATGACCGAGGCCCAGGACAAGGCCAAGCGCCGGGTGCGGGATTCGTCCCGGGCCCTGGTCCGCCGGGTGCGCACCCGGGGCGAGGGAGCGGCGCCGAGGCCGGCTCGCCCACCGGTCGCCCCCGTGCGGGCCGGGCCGGGTGTGGGCGGGGCGCTGCCGGCCCGCACGGCGACCCCGGCCGATGCCGCCCCGACGGCGGCCGTCCCCCCCTCACCGGCCCCCGGCCCGCCCGCGACGGCCCCGGCCCCGCCGGTCCCCGACGACCCCACCGTCTTCGCCCCCGCTCCGGCCCCGCCCCGCCCGGACCCGGGCCAGGACCCGACCGTGTTCGCCCCGGCCTCGACCCCGCCCCCCGACGCCACCCGGCCCTGGCCCGGCGAGGACGACCCCACCCACCGCGTCCGCTGACCCGGGCCGCGGCCCGGGATCAGGGCTGGTCGGCGTCGATGTCGATGCGGGCCAGCCAGAGGCCGGGGGCGGCCAGCTCGGCCGGGGTGGGGAGGTGCTCGGGCCGCTCCCACAGCCGGGCCAGGCCCTCGGCCCCGGCCCGCTCGACCACGCCCTCGACGAAGGTCTCGCCCCGGGCCACCCGGGACGGGGTGAGGTTGAGGCCGAAGAGCCGCTCGACGAAGCGGTCGGCCGGGCTGGTCTCGACCCGGCGGCGACGCATGGCCTCGGTGACCTGCCCGTAGTTGCCGACCAGGGCCCCGCCCACGCTGTCCATGACGTGGTCGACCCAGCCCACGATGGCGGCCACCAGCGAGTCCAGCCGGGGGCGGATCTCCTCCTGGGCCGGGGACGTGGAGGCGCCCAGCAGCACCTCGGGGTCGGTGAAGAGGCGCTGGACCGACTCCAGCCCGCCCCCCTCGCCGGTCTCGATGTCGGCCAGGGCCCGCTCGAAGCCCTCCGGGTCGGGCCGGAAGCCGGCCACGTAGCGCTCGATCAGGCCCTGCAGCTCGTCCCGCACGTGGGGCACGCCCAGCACGGCGTGGTGGGCCACCTCGTGGAGGCAGACCCACAGGCGGACGTCGTCGAGGCCCAGGCTCCACTCGGCCGCGAAGGCGTCCACCGCGGGCAGCACCACCATGATCTCGTCCCCGGGCGGACGGGGCACGGGCAGGTCGTACTGCCCGAAGGACCGGGTGGCCAGGTGGCCCACCATGGACCCGGCGGCCATGCCCAGGGTCATGGGCTGGAGCATCCCCATGAGCTGGCCGATCCAGGCCGAGGCGTCGTCGTCGTCGTCGGGGTCGGCGGGCTCCGGGCCGGACGTGGCCGGGTGGGCGCCGGGCCCCGTCTCGCCGCCGGTGGAGCCCAGGGACCGGGCCAGGCGCTCGAACAGGGAGCGGTGGTCATCCAGGGTGCGGGCCACCCACTGGGTGCGGGTGACGGGCACGATGGACACGCCGGTGCCGCGGTGCGAGGGCTCCAGCCCGCCGGCCCCGGCCACCTGCAGCTCGGCCACCCGGGCCAGCTGCTCGAGCTGGATGCGGGCCATGGGGTCGACGTTGGGCTCGGCCTGGCCGTCGGTGGCGATGCTGTGGGCGATCTGGCGGGCCGCGTCCCACGCCACCGGGCCCTGGCGGCTCAGCATCCGGGCCAGGTCGCCGAAGAAGGGCACGCCCCCGAAGGGATCCCCGCCGCCGCTCATCGGGCCCCCGGCCCGGGGGGCTCCGGCGGGCGGGGCGAGCCGCGATGTGGCGAGGGGGGGCGCACGACGGCATCGTATGCGGATGGCAGCTGACTCCCTCCGCGGCCCGGCCGGTGGTCCCGTGGCGGGGGCGGTGGCCGTCACCGGCGCCAGCGGCGCCCTGAGCCGGGCGGTGGTGGCCCTGCTGGCCGACGACCCGGCCGTGGCCCGGGTGGTGGCCCTCGACGAGGGGGTCGACCTGCTGGCCGACGACCTGAAGCCCCGCCTGGAGGGGGTGGGCACCCTGGTCCACCTGGCCTCGGTGTTCGGCCCGGCCCTGGACGACGACCCGGCGGTGGAGCGGGCCGACGACGTCACCACGGCCCAGCGCCTGCTCGACGCGGCCGGCGACGTGGGCGTGAGCCACGTGGTGCTGCTCTCCTCGGCCACGGTCTACGGGGCGTGGGCCAACAACGCCATGCCCCTCACCGAGGACGCCACCCTCCGGCCCGCCCCCGACATGGCCTTCGCCGTGCAGCGGGCCGAGATCGAGCGCCGCCTGGCCGAGTGGCGCCACGACCACCCGGCGGCCACCACCGCGGTCCTGCGCCCGGCCCCGCTGGTGGGCGACGACGGCCCCGGGGGGTGGCTGGCCCGGGCCCTGCACGAGGCCCGCCGGGTGGCCGACCCCGACGGCGATCCGCCGGCCCAGTTCCTCCACGTCGACGACCTGGCCTCGGCGGTGGCCCTGGCCGTCACCGCCCGCATCGACGGGGCCCGCAACGTGGCCCCCGACGGGTGGCTGCGGGGCTCGGAGTACACCGCCCTCGACGCCGGCACCCCCAAGGTGCGGCTGCCCCGGCCGGTGGGTGACCGGGTGACCCGCCTGCGGTGGTGGCTGCGCCTGGCCCCCACCCCGCCGGGGCTGCAGCCCTACGCCCGGCACCCCTGGGTGGTGGCCAACGACGCCCTCCGGGCCGACGGCTGGGTTCCGGCCCACGCCAACGACGAGGCCTTCGTCGACGGCACCCCGGCCACCGCCCTGGCCACCCTCAGCCCCCGTCGCCGCCAGGAGATCGCCCTGGGCGTCACCGGGGGGGTGCTGGGCCTGGGCCTGGCCGGTGCTGCGGTGGCCGTCGCCCGCCGGGCCCGCGCCGCCCGTCGCTGACCGCCGCGCCGGCCGCTGAGGTCGGCGCGCCGCCGGTCGGGGTCAGGGCCCGGTCGGCGGCGAGGTGAGGGTGACCGCCACCGAGGCGGTGCGCCCGCCGCGGGCCCGCTCGACGTCGACCTGCTGGCCCGGGCGGGTGAGGGTGAGGGCAGCCTGCACGTCGGCCAGGGCGCGGACCCGGTCGGCTCCCACGGCCACGATCACGTCGCCGGCGGCGATCCCGGCCTCGGCGGCCGGCGATCCCGCTGTCACCTCCTCGACCACGACGCCGGCCGGCACCGAGGGGGCCGGGTCGCGGCCCGAGCCCCGGATGCCCAGCCACCCCCGGTCGACCCGGCCGACGCGGTCGAGGTCGGAGGCCACCCGCAGGGCGACGTCGGCCGGCACCGCGAAGCCGGTGGCCAGGCCCTCGGCCACCCACAGGCACACGCCCCGCACCAGGCCCTGCTCGTCGACCAGGGCCCCGCCGTCGGCCCACGCCGGCATGGCGCTGTCCACCTCGATCAGGCCCACCAGGCGCCCCCCGTCGGCATCGGCGTGGGTGCCGGTGGCGCTCACCACCCCCTGGGTCAGGGTGGGGCCGCCCGGACCCGACCAGGCCGCCACGGTGATGGCCCGCTCGCCGGGCTGCGGCGCCGTCGTGTCGAGGTCGGCGGTGGGGTAGCCCGTCCCGGCCACGTCGAGGGCGGCCAGGCCGGTGACGTCGTCGCGGCCGGCCACGGTGGCCGGGGCCGACCGGCCTGAGGGCCAGGTGACGGCCACCGCGGTGGCCCCCGACACCAGGCGGGCGCTGGTCACGACCAGGCCGTCCTCCCGGACCACGACACCCGAGCCCCGGCGGTGCTGGTCGCCCACGGTCACCGTGATCTCGACCACGGCCGGGCCCACCGTGGCGGCCACGGCCCGGGCGGTGCGGACCGCGGTGGTGGCGGTGACGTCGGTGACGGGCCGGTTCTCGACCCGCTCCACCACCCGGGGCGAGAACGTGCCCATGGCCACCAGGGTGGCCACCGTGGCCGCGGCCCCGGTGAGGCCGGACAGCACGGCCACCGCGACCAGGGCCCGCTTCCGGCCCCCGGTCCCGGCGCCGACCGGCACCGCCGGAGCCGGGGTGACCAGCTCCGAGGGGTGGCGCCAGAGCCGGTCCTCGGGGGGTAGGGGCGCTCGGGGACCGGACCGGTCGTCGGCTTCGTCGCGCACGGGGGCGCAGGCTACCGAGGCCGGGCGCCGAGGGTGCCGCGGGGTCCCGAGGGCGAGGCGACCCGGGACCCCGGGGGCGGGGACCAATACGATGGGCGGGTGCCCCCCGGGTCACCCATCCCCGCCACCCCTGCCTCCGCGCCCACCGCCGCCCCGTCCGGGGGCGGCCCGGCCGCGCCCGGGGCCACGGCCCTGCCCGTCCCCCCCGCCGCCGACACCTGGGTCGACCTCAGCACCGCCCCCCTGTCCGTGGGCCCGGTGGCGGCCTGGGCCGGCACGCCCGAGGTGGGCGCGGTGGTGACCTTCAGCGGCACCGCCCGCGACCACGCGGAGGGCCGGGACGGGGTCACGTCGCTCACCTACGAGGCCTACGCCACCGCGGCCCGGGCCCGGATGGCCGAGGTGGTGGCGGACACCCGTCGGCGTTGGCCCCAGGTCCGGCGGGTGGCCGCCCTGCACCGCACCGGCCGGCTGGTGGTGGGCGACGTGGCCGTCGTGGTCGCCGTCTCCGCCCCCCACCGGGGCCCGGCCTTCGCCGCCGCCGCCCACTGCATCGACACCCTGAAGGCCACCGTCCCGCTGTGGAAGCGGGAGGCGTGGACCGGCGGCGAGGACTGGGGCACCGACGCCACCCCCATCGACCACACCACCCCCGCACCGGAGGCGTCCGCCACCTCATGAGCCCGTTCGTGTTCCTCCTCATCCCCGTGGTCATCGTGGTGCTGGCGTCGCTGGTCATGTGGCTCCGGGGCCGCCAGCCCCAGACCCTCAACTCCGGCATCCACGGCTTCCGCCGGGAGATGGACGCCCTGTCCCCCGGGGCGGCCAGCCCCAGGCCCCGGCGCTTCGACGCCGAGGGCGGGCCCGACGCCCCCGACGCCCCCAGCCCCGCTCCCGGGCCCGGTCGGGACGCCTGACCCGTGGCCCGCGACCTGGCCATCGACCTCGGGACCGCCAACACCCTCGTCTACGCCCGGGGCCAGGGCATCGTGCTCAACGAGCCGTCGGTCATCGCCCTGAACCAGAACACCGGCGACGTCCTGGCCATGGGCCACGAGGCCTGGCAGATGATCGGCCGCACCCCCGGGTCGATCGTGGCCGTGCGCCCCCTCCGCCAGGGCGCCATCACCGACTTCGACATCACCCAGCGGATGATCCGCCTGCTCCTCCACCGGGCCGGGGTGAGCCGCTTCAACCGCCCCCGGGTGGTGATCTGCGTGCCCTCGGCCATCACCGAGGTCGAGCGCCGGGCCGTCACCGAGGCGGCCCGCCGGGCCGGGGCGGCCGAGGCCCAGCTCCTGGAGCAGCCCATGGCCGCCGCCCTCGGGGCCGGGCTCACCATCAACGAGCCGGTGGCCAACATGGTGGTCGACGTGGGGGGCGGCACGTCGGAGACGGCGCTCATCTCCCTGGGCGGGGTGGTGGCCCTCCAAGCCGTGCGGGTCGGGTCCTTCGACATCGACGCCGCCATCCAGGGCTTCGTCCGCCGCGAGTACGGCATCGCCATCGGGGAGCGGACGGCCGAGGACATCAAGGTCTCGATCGGCTCGGCCTTCCCGGTGCGCGACGACGTCAAGGCCGAGGTGCGGGGCCGGGACCTCATGACCGGCCTGCCCAAGACGGTGATCCTCTCGCCGGGCGAGGTCCGCCTGGCCATCGACGAGCCGGTGACCGCCATCGTCGACTCGGTGATCGCCTGCCTGGGCGAGGCCCCTCCCGAGCTGGCCCACGACCTGATCGTGCGGGGCATGCACCTGGTGGGCGGGGGCGGCATGCTCGCCGGCCTGGGCCAGCGCATCGCGAACGAGACCGAGATCCCGGTGTACCTGGTGGACGCCCCGCTGGAGTGCGTGGTGCTCGGCGCCGGGCGCTGCATCGAGGCCTACGACCAGCTCAAGGTCATGTTCATGGGGGCGCGCATGTAGCGCCCCCCACCGGGGGGTGAGGCGCCGGCCCGTCCGCGGCGTCGCCGGCCGGCACGTGGTTAGATGACCCCCGCCGGCCCCTCGGGTGACCGGCGCCACAGCAGGGCGCGACGAGCCCGTCGCCGGGGCCCACCCAGGAGACGCAGCCGACCACATGACCGAGGACACCGCCATCCCCGGGGACGCCAGGCCGACGGGCGGCGCGGGCCCGGCGCGGCCGGGGGCACCGCTCCTGGACGTGGTGGACGTCGGGGTGCGCTTCGGCGGCGTGGTGGCCCTCGACGGCCTCAGCTTCACCATCGGCGAGGGGGCCATCTGCGCCCTCATCGGGCCCAACGGGGCCGGCAAGACCACGCTGTTCAACGTCATCAGCCGCCTCTACGACGCCACCACCGGCCAGGTCACCTTCGCCGGGCGGGACCTCCTGCGGGTGCCCCCCCACGGCATCGCCCGGGCCGGCATCGCCCGCACGTTCCAGAACGTGGCCCTGTTCCCCGGGCTCTCCGTCCTCGACAACGTGCGGGTCGGCGCCCACACCGAGGGCACCGTGGGCTTCGTGCGGGGCCTGCTGGGCCTGGGCCGGGCCGAGGACCGGCGCCTGGCCGCCGAGGCCATGGAGCTGCTGGAGCGCCTGGAGCTGGCCCACCTGGCCCACCGCCCGGCCGCCGGCCTGCCCTTCGGCACCCTGAAGCGCATCGAGCTGGCCCGGGCCCTGGCCGCCCGGCCCCGGCTCCTCATGCTGGACGAGCCGGCCAACGGCCTGACCCACGCCGAGGTCGACGACCTGGCCGAGACCATCCGGGAGCTGCGCGACGAGCGCGACCTCACCGTCCTCCTGGTCGAGCACCACATGGCCATGGTCATGGCCATCTCCGACCACATCGTGGTGCTCGACTTCGGCCGCCGCATCGCCGAGGGCCCGCCCGAGGTGGTGCGCCACGACCCGAAGGTGATCGAGGCCTACCTGGGCACCACCGACGACGCCGAGGGGGTGGCGCCCGGTGGCT